>NZ_CP120373.1:3016433-3316910 GCF_029892065.1 Sinorhizobium garamanticum
GCTCTTACCTTTGAAGCGGCGGACGGAAAACCGCTACACACTTTTCCGGGAATCGCCCTAAACACGCCTTGCCGTGCTATCAAGGGACGGAAGCATTCGCCGGGGGATACCGACGTGCCGTTCGTGTTTGGAGACTACGTGCTCGATCCGGAGCGCCGCGAGCTTACGCTGCGTGCGCAGGTCGTCGCCGTCGGGCCGCAGGTCTTCGACCTGTTGCTCCATCTCGTCAGGAACCGCGATCGCGTCGTCAGCAAGGACGACCTGCTACAGGCAGTGTGGGGCGGCCGGATCGTCTCGGAATCGACCATCACCAGCCACATCAACGCGGTTCGCAAGGCCATCGGCGACAGCGGCGAGGAACAGCGCCTCATCCGCACCGTCGCCCGCAAGGGCTTCCGTTTCGTCGGCGAGATCAGCCTCGACGAGATCGGGGAAGCGCGGCAGCCCGACGGGCCGGGCGTCGCCGACCACGGCTCCGGCGTGCAGAAGGAGCCGCCCCCGCTCGTCCTCCCGGACAAGCCCTCCATTACCGTCCTGCCGTTCCTCAATCTCAGCGGCGATCCGGAGCAGGAATATTTCGCCGACGGCGTGGTGGAGGACATCATCGCGGCGCTTTCGCGCTTGCGCTGGCTGTTCGTCATCGCGCGCAATTCGAGCTTCACCTACAAGGGGCGCGCAGTCGACGTGAAGGAAGTCGGCCGGGAGCTTGGCGTGCGCTACGTGCTGGAGGGCAGCGTGCGCAAGTCCGGCAACAAGGTGCGCATCACCGGGCAGCTGATCGACGCCACGACCGGCATGAATCTCTGGGCGGAGCGTTTCGAAGGCACGCTCGACGACATCTTCGAGCTGCAGGACCAGATCGCCGAAAGCGTCGTCGGCGCGATTGCGCCGCAGCTCGAGCGCGCGGAGATCGAACGCGCCAAGCGCAAGCCGACGGAAAGCCTCGACGCCTACGACTATTACCTGCGCGGCATGGCAAAACTGCACAGCGGAACCCGGGAGGCGATCGAGGCGGCACTGCCCTTGTTCTACCGGGCGACCGAGCTCGACCCGGAATTTGCGTCGGCCTATGGCATGGCGGCCTGGTGCCATTTCTGGCGAAAGGTCAATGGCTGGATGACCGACCGCGCCCGAGAGATCGCCGAGGGTGCGCGGCTGGCGCGGCTTGCGGTGGAGCTTGGCCGGGACGATGCGGTGGCGCTGACGCGGGGAGGGCATGCGCTCGCCCATCTCACCGGCGACCTCGATGGCGGCATCGCGCTTCTCGAGAGGGCGAAGTTTCTCAACCCGAACCTCGCCCCGGCCTGGTTCCTCGGCGGCTTCCTGCGCGCCTTCCGCGGCGAAACGCAGAGCGCGGTCGAGCATTTCGCCCATGCCGTTCGCTTGAGCCCGTTGGATCCTGAGATGTTTCGCATGCAGGCCGGAACGGCGCTGACGCACTTCTTCGCGGGACGCTTCGATTCCGCCTCGGCTTCGGCGGAGAAGGCGGTCGGGAACCTGCCCAGTTTCCTGATGGCCGTCGCCCTGGTCGCGGCAAGCCACGCGCTTGCCGGGCGCAGCGACGAAGCAAGGCAGGCGATGCAGCGGTTGCGCGCACTCGACCCATCCCTGCGTGTCTCCAAACTCAGGGACTGGCTGCCGATCCATCGCCCGGAGGATCTCAAGCAGTTCGCCGATGGCCTGCGGCTGGCCGGGCTGCCGGAGTGACGGCGGCACATCGCATAAGCGTGTAAATTGCGCCTACAGCGCCGCGCGTCTTATCAGACGCGCAAAGGACGCTGTAGCACTTTGAAATTGCTGCATGTTTTTTCCTTAAATCGGCTACGATTTGAGGAAACATGCAGTGGGCGCGCCACGCCAGCGGCCGCCCAAGCTGGGACGTCCCCCAGCAGCAAGCGGGCACGCTCGCCCTTCGGGCGCAAATCCTCTGACGCGTCCCATTGATCGTATCGAAGAGCACCGCAGTCCATCACGGGCGTCCAAGGCTGGTGTTGAATGCGAGCCCGTTAGAGATCCACTCGCTAATATAGTTTACCTCCGGTGCTGCCAAATGTATTTATATTGAGGGGATACTAATATAATGTTTGAAATAAATTGCTTGAAATAGCGAAATAATTTCAAGTTGCTTGGTCATGCTCATATGTATACGTTCGGAGAGATGCCAGATTATATATGCGATCGCGAATTATATTTGCATCGCAAGCCAGCGTTCGGAGGATAACGACATGGCCAAGATCGAAGGCTCCTATTCCAACGACGTGTTGCAAGGCACCGATGAAACTGACTACATCTGGGGTCTACCCGGTTGGGACGATATCGATGCGGGCGGCGGTGACGATTTCGTCGATGGCGGTGACGGACGCGATGTCCTGACGAGCTCGAGCGGCTACGACCGTCTCGACGCCGGAGCGGATGACGACCAGATCGTCCTTGTCGGCACCGGTGGCGCCGTGACCGGAGGTGCTGGCTATGACGGGTTGATCATCGATCTCTCCATGACTTCCGATCGGCTGGAGTTCAACGGGGAAAGCGGTCACGGCATCATCGGATACCAGAGCGCGGACGAACGGCACATCTTCTTCCACGACATAGAGTGGCTGAGGCTCACGGCGGGAAGCGGCAACGACCGCATCACGGGGACCGCCGCGAGTGACAGGATCTCGACCGGAGCCGGCGACGATGTCGTCGAGGGGGGAGCCGGGCGCGACATCATCACCAATACCGGCGGCCATGACCGCCTCGACGGCGGCGAGGGAAACGACCGTTTTGTCCTCGTCGAAGCGGGCGGGACCGTCTTCGGCGGCAGCGGCGACGATGTGCTGGCGATCGATCTCTCCGCGACTTCAAATCAGGTGGTGTTCAACGGCGAGAACGGTCACGGCATCCTCGGATACCAGACGCCCGCCGAGCGGCATCTTTTCTTCCAGCACTACGATATCGAGCAAATCCAATTGACGACGGGAAGCGGAAACGACCGTATCCAAGGGAGCGTCCTTAGAGACGTCATCCAGACGCAAGCCGGCAATGACGTCGTTAACGCGGGGGCAGGGGACGACACGATCGTCGACGGGCGCGGCGCCAACCGCCTTTTCGGTGGCGATGGCAACGACGGCATTACGACGACGCTTTATTCCGCCGAGATCGACGGTGGGCTTGGCGAGGACTGGGTGCGGATCGAGGAAAGAGTGCGCACCAGCGACGCCACCATCGATTTCGCGGCTGGCCGCGCACACACGGGAACGGTGTTCCGCAGCATCGAGCAGGCGAGCGTTGCACTCGGCAGCGGCAACGACACAGTGATCGCCGGCAATCTCGCCTATTTGTTCGTATACGCCGGCGCCGGCGACGACCGCCTCGAGGGCGGGGCCGGTGGTGACTCGTTCAATGGTGAAGGCGGCAACGACCGCATCGATGGCGGCGGAGGGAACGACACGATATCGACGGGCGTCGGCAACGACGTGGCCTTCGGCGGCGACGGCAAGGACACGCTCGCCAATGATGGCGGCAGGGACATGCTCGATGGCGGCGCCGGCGACGACTGGATCAGGGACGCCACTCCCGGTAGCGGCAGTCTGGGCGATGGATCGGTCATGCTCGGAGGTGCCGGTAACGACTCGTTCATCGCTTATTTCAGGGGAGAGGTCGATGGCGGCGAAGGGCGCGACCTGCTCCAACTGAACCTGGGCGCGCTGCCGGATGCGATCGATTTCGACGCGATGCGCGGCGCCACTCAGACCGGATTGACCTTTGCCAATGTGGAGGACTTCACGGTCTCGGCCGGGATCAGGAACGATGTGTTGCGGGGTGGAGACGGCAACGACGCCTTCCATGCGCTCGGCGGCAACGACCTTCTCGAAGGCCGGGGCGGGAACGATGAGCTGCGCGGCGACTCGGACAACGACCGGCTGTTCGGCGGCGATGGCGCGGATTTCCTCTACGGCGGCCTCCACGATGACATGTTGAGCGGCGGCAATGGCGCCGACATATTGGTCGGCGGCAGCGGCGCGGACACGTTCCTCTGGTCGACCGAAAGCCCGGGCCAGGTGGGCATCGACCGGATCCGCGACTTCGACACCAGGGGCGGCGATGTGATCGCGTTCTCTTCCGCCGCTGAGGACAATACCGGCATTCACGATTACGCTGGTTTCCTTGCAGCCTCGACCGAGACGGACTCCGGCGTGTACGTCGCCTTCAACGGCTCCGACACCCACGGGCTACTGATCGAAGGCGTTTCGCTCGCGGCACTCTCTGCCAACGACGTGATATTCGGCGTCGTCTAGGCGAGACCGATCAATGGCGAAAAGCAGGACCGGCAATAACCCCCTCTGCCCTGCCGGGCATCTCCCCCACAAGGGGGGAGATTGGCAAGTGGCGATGTCTCGCTCAACTACTGGCCCCTCTATGCGCGGCGTTTAGTGACCCTGTGCGCGCGGTGTTGACCTGGACGACTTCGGCATCTGCGAGTTGGCTGTCGGGCAGTGCCTTGCTTCCGGCCAATCTCCCCCTTGTGGGGGAAATGCCCGGCAGGGCAGAGGGGGTGCAGCCACGGGGCGGCCCGGAGAGGCTGCGACGCGCGAACCCCAGCGGTTTCCAAAACGATCCAATCAGATCGGGTATCACTCTGATGGCCCTGCTGTTGACCCGTGCGAGGAAGACGCAAGTGCGGTGCCGGCGGGAATCTTGTATCTAGGGAACATGCAGTGGCTGGACCGGACAAAGAAATGGGCGAAAGGCGTCAAGCGGGATGTCGTCGTCCTGTGGATGGCGGCGCGTGACCGGCGCGTTCCCTGGTATGCGAAGCTCGCCGCCGGCGCGGTCGCGGCCTATGCCTTGTCGCCGGTCGATCTGATACCAGACTTTGTGCCGGTCCTCGGATATCTCGATGACCTCGTCATCGTCCCGATCGGCATCGTCGCCGCGCTCAAGCTGATCCCAGCCGACGTTCTGACGGACTTGCGCATCGAGGCGGCGAAGCGCACCGAGCGCCCGGTCAGTCGAGCGGGAATGATCGCAGTCATCTCGACATGGGTGCTGCTCGCGGCTGTCATCGTCTGGATGGTGATCGGCGAAATCTGACTACCGATTCAATTCCGGAAACACCCGTTCGAGAAAGTTCGGATTGAGCTTTTCGCCGATCAGGCAATCGACCGGGGGTGTCGCAGCGGCCGGCTGGGGCGCCCATTGAGGCGTGCGGCCGCTGACCTCGAGGAGCAGCTTCTGGCGAACGGCGATCGCAAAGTCCTCCGCCTCGTGCACCGGAATCATGAAGGAGCCGGGGCCGCCGATGACGCATTCCGAATAATACTGATCGAGCGGAACGCCCGAACCGGATGGCCGGATGAGGATCGCCAATCCGTTGATGACGATCCCGCGCTCCAGCGCGGCGGCACGCGCGGGCGCGACCGGCGGTCCGGTGTTGTTGTGCCCGTCGCCGGAAAGGTCAAGGACGCGGCGCGCCCCGGCGTAGGCATTGGACTCGATCAGGTTGGTGCCGAACAGGATCGCGTTGGAGATGGAGGTCCCGCGTCGGGTGCCGACCGGGCGCGCTTCGAGCCGCGCGGCGAAGGCTTCGACATCCTCGGCGTCGTCGATCACCTGCCAGGCCAGCACCGATGCTTCGTTCACCAGTCCCGCCCATTCGAAATAGCCGATGGCAATGCGGCCCAGGTAACCGCCCTTGATGGCGTTGATGAAGCCCGGGTGTCTCAGGGCCTCCAGGTAGCCGCGGCGCTGTACACGCGCCTCCTCCATGTCCATCGAGCCCGACATGTCGACCGCCAGCACGAGTTCCAGGTCGACATCCGGGGGCGCCGCATCCGGAGGTGCGGCGGCCGCCTGCATCGGGATTCCTGTGAGCAACAAGATCAACGCCAACACGCGCAACATCGCATCGGCCCCCCTCTTCATGTCTTCGCAAGAGGGTACCACAGGATCGCCGAGTGGCGTTAGCCGCGGCAGGGTCCTTAAACCGGAACCACTTGCGATGCTGTTCGGGGAGGACGGCTGAACTATCGTGCTCTCCCCTACAGCGCCGTGGTGTCTTTCAGACGCCACGGTACACGACAGTAACGCAATTGGGATGCTCTTCTCGCCCTTATCCCTGTGCTTGTCACAGGAATGAGGGATCCGAGGAAAGCCTTGCCGCACGGCAACCGATGAGGCAGGACGTTGTGGCGCTTTTGAACATGCGGGGGCTTATGATTTCACGACGGTCCTCATCTTCGCCACGGCTTCGAGCGTGCGATGGACGGGACACTTGCCGGCAATTTCGACGATCTTGCCGCGAAGCTCCTCCGAGACCTCGCCGTCGATGGATATGACGCGCTCGAAGTGGTCGATCCTGGCGCCGCCGCTGCGCTCCGACTCGGTGCATTCCTCGCAATCCTTGGCGTGGATCTTGGCATGCGAGACGTCGACGCCGATGCGGCCGAGCGCGAGCCCCGTGTGATCGGCATAGAGGCGCAGCGTCATCGAGGTGCAGGCGCCAAGTGCGATCGACAGGAAATCATAGGGCGACGGTCCGGAATCGAGCCCGCCCACGGTTTCGGGTTCGTCGGCGAAAAGCCGATGGCCGCCGGCCTGAACCGCGTTCTGAAACTTGCCTTCGCCCGTTTCCATCACCCGGACATGTTCGATCGGCTCAGTGCCCTGCGGCGTGTCGGCGGCAAGATAACGCGTCAGCCATCCCGAAATGATCCGACCGGCGAAGGCCGCGTCTTCAGGATCGGTGAGCAGGTGGTCGGCCTTGTCTAGCGAAACGAAGCTCTTCGGATGTTTGGCCGCGAGGAAGATTTCGGTGGCGTTCTCGATCCCGACCGTCTGGTCCAACGGCGCATGAAGCACGAGGAGCGGCTTTTTCAGGCTCGCAACGGCGTCCTTGATGCGCTGCGCACGCGCGTCCTCGACGAACTGCTTTCTGATCAGGAATTTGCGCCCGGCGAGATCGACGTCGGCGGCGCCGCTCTTCTCGATTTCCTCGAGGCTCGTTCCAAAATTCTTCAACACGTGGCCGACATCGGCCGGCGCGCCGATGGTGGCCACAGCGCGCACTTCGGGAATGTTGCCGGCGACGGCGAGGACCGCGGCGCCGCCGAGCGAGTGGCCGATCAGCAACGACGGTGCCTCATAGTGTTGGCGGAGATAGTCGGCGGCCGAAAGCAGGTCGGCGACATTGGAGGTAAAGTTCGTCGAGGCGAATTCGCCCTCACTCGATCCCAGGCCCGTGAAATCGAAGCGCAGGACAGCGATGCCTTCGCGCGCAAGCTCGGCCGCAACGCGGCGCGCTGACGCCAAATCCTTGGAACAGGTGAAGCAATGGGCAAAAATTGCGTAGGCACGCAATGGCCCGTTGGGCAGATCGAGGCGTGCGGCAAGCGTTGCGCCGGAATGACCGGGAAATTGGAGCCGTTGCGTGTTGAAGGCCATGGTGCGCTCCTTTGCTGTAAGGGTACGCATTCTACATCGGCAAGGGCGACCGGGTACCTACACCTTTGCGCGTCTTTTCAGGCGCTACGGTACACGACAGCAGCCTGCTGCAGGCTCGTCGGTTGTGGTCTGGCGTCACAGGAATCCACCGCGCACCGGAATGGGGGCGCCGCTCCCACAGCATCGGTGTTGCGGTCAGACGGAGTCACTCACGGTGCTGCACCCACGTAGCGGTCTCGATGACGGAGCGCCGGTGGTCGCGTGACTGGCGCATCGATACCTGAACATCGTCGTTATCTTGCTCAGCCGTTACCACCCATCCCCTGAAATGACCGCCGGTTGGCGCGCGGTCAGTAGCTGTCGCTCTGCGGCAGACCGTCTGTGATCTCGTAATAGTCGCCCTTGTCCCCGACAAATGTGTGTTTGGAGAGATGCAATCCGGTCGGACCATCGAAAAGACCCATCGCGACCGCTGTGAGCTGATAGTCTTCAATCGTCGGCTTCCAGAACAACGTCGAGCCGCACTCAGAACAGAATCCACGTTCGATTTTGTCGGACGATCGGTACCAACGGATGTGTTGCTCACCGCCGACCGAGAGCGCATCGCGCCGAACGTTCACAGCAGCGAGGACGTGGCCGGACTGTTTTCGACACATCCTGCAATGGCAAGCTTCAGGCTGATGTTCAATCGGGCCTGTCACCTCGACGCTGACACTTCCGCACAGGCACGTGCCCCTCAACATGGCATCCCTCCACATCCGGCATCGTCGCCCTTGCTACTGCATGTTTCCTTAAATCGGCTGGGGGTTAAGGAAACAAGCAGCCGTTCCAGGCCGAACCTTCAGGCCCGGCGTATCCGCCGGGCCATTCGGAGCTAAGTCGCTATTCGGCCGCCGACCGCCGGGGCAGCACCCAGTTGGGGCGCGGGAAGTGGCAGGTATAGCCGCTCGGGTAATGCTCCAGGTAATCCTGGTGCTCCGGCTCCGCCTCCCAGAAGTCGCCGACCGGCTCGACTTCGGTCACGACCTTGCCCGGCCACAGGCCCGAAGCGTCGACATCCGCGATGGTGTCCTCGGCAATTCGCTTCTGCTCGTCGTCGGCGTAGTAGATCGCCGACCGGTAGGAGAGGCCGATGTCGTTGCCCTGCCGGTTTTTCGTGGTCGGATCGTGGATCTGGAAGAAGAACTCCAGAATCCGCCTGTAGCTGATCTTCTCGGGATCGAAGATGATCTCGATGCCCTCGGCGTGGGTACCGTGATTGCGGTAGGTCGCGTTCGGCACGTCGCCGCCCGTGTAACCCACGCGGGTCGCGACCACGCCGGGGAGCTTGCGGATCAAGTCCTGCATCCCCCAGAAGCAGCCACCGGCCAAAACAGCTCTCTCGGTCATTCAGATGTCCTCTACCTGGTTGATATAGGCGCCGTAGCCCTCGGCCTCCATTTCCTCTCGCGGAATGAAGCGCAGGGCGGCGGAATTGATGCAGTAACGCAGTCCGCCCCGGTCTTCGGGGCCGTCGGGAAACACATGGCCGAGGTGACTGTCGCCATGCATCGAGCGAACCTCGGTGCGGATCATACCATAGGAGTCGTCCCTGAGTTCCTTGACGTTTGCCGGCACGATCGGCTTGGTGAAGCTCGGCCAGCCGCAGCCGGAATCGAACTTGTCGGACGACGCGAACAGGGGCTCGCCGGAAACGATGTCGACATAGATCCCCGGCCGCTTGTTGTCATGATACTCCCCCGTGAAGGGGCGCTCGGTGCCGTTCTGCTGGGTCACCCGAAACTGCTCGGGTGTGAGCTTGCTGACCGCTTCGTCGGTCTTCTTGTAGGTCATTGCATGTCTCCGTTGTTTAGATCTTGATCGAGCAGCGCCGATCGTTCAGCCAGGTGATGGCAGCATCCCGACGGCCGCTTCCACACGACGTGCGAGTTCGAGGAGGCTACCGTCCCGCCCGTGCGCACCGTCCATCTCAAGCCCTAGCGGAAGCCCGTTTTTAGACAGGCCCGTAGGAATGCTGATACCTGGCAAACCGGCCAGGCTCGCGGCGATGGTGTTCTTTGCCAGAACCAGATCGCTGACTTCCTGATCCGCGATTGAGAACTTCGACTGATGCTCGATCAATGGTGCCGTGCAGGGAGTCGCTGGAAAGAGAAGTGCAGCAGCCCCGCTGCGGGCAAAGGCTTCGTTGAACCGGCGTTGAATTTCCGGGCGATCGAGCGATAGCGTTGCCTCATATGTCTCGCGAGAAATATATCCAGGTCCGCTCGGCAAGACGACGTGCCCCCAAGCTTCTCTTAGACCGGGTTTCAAGCCGTTATAGATTGCGTCGAACGAAGTTGGAACGCCGTTGTGATGAAGAAATCCTGAGATCGCTTCCATCGTCTCATGGAAAAAGATGTTCCACGTTGCCCTTTCGGTGATCGAGGAGAAGTCTTCTCCGAGGTCTATCGAGACAATCTCGGCACCAGCCTCGCGTAGCCGCCGAACCGTGTCGTTGAAATGCGCCTCGATGTCAGGCTCGACCAGATCAAGATGCTGCCGCGGCGCATAGGCTAACCTGACACCCTTCAGGTCAGATCGATCGGAGCGTGCGGTCGCTTCAGCTTTCGTGACGATTTGATCGATCAGGGCGCAGTCTTCGACATTGCGCGCAAGCACGCCTGTTGTATCGAGGGTATGAGAGATCGGCGCGACCCCGTTACCTGGCCACCGTCCCGTCGTGGGCTTGAAGCCAACCACGCCACACAGCGACGCAGGCACTCGGATCGAACCTACCGTATCGCCCCCTAGGGCCGCGGGTACGATGCGAGCCGCTACGGACGCGCCCGCCCCACTGGAGGAGCCCCCAGAGACATGATTGCGGTTATGGGGGTTTTTCACCTGGCCATAGGGGCTGTTGTTGCCGGTCAAACCGTAGGACATTTCAACGAGGTTATTTTTGCCGAAGACGATGCCGCCGGCATCCTTGATCGCGCCAACGGCCTCGGCGTCCTTTTCCGGCACGAAACCTTCGAGATTCCGCACCCCAAGCGTCGTTCGCAGTCCTCGAGTCAGATAGCTGTCCTTGACCGCCAACGGAACGCCGAGCAGGGGAGCAGTGGAACCAGCGGCGCGTGCCTTGTCCGCATTTCTGGCTGCCGCCAGCGCAGATGCTTCGTCTATCGTAATGAACGCATTTAGATCGGAGTGCGTCCGGGCGCGCTTAAGGAGAGCGGCCGTATAGGACTCCGACGAGATGTCGCCATTGCGAATGGCCGCAGCGGCTGCGACGATGCCAAGCCCGGTGAGCCCTTCCGCTTCCGGCTCCGAGGCTGTTCTAACGAATACTTCGTTCTCGTGCATGATAACCTCACTTTAGCCCAGGACGACCAACGTGCCGTTGGCCGTCACGTTCAGGACCGCGCAGTTGTCAACTGCGCGGCAGAGCATTGGAGAGCGATCCTCAGTGCGTGTGAGGAGCCGCCGTGTCGGGGACTGTGAACGTATGCGTCACCTCCTGCCCGGGGATCACGTTGTGATTGGCGTCCACCAACCGGATATTCACCTTGTGCGGTCCGGGCGGGAAATTGGCTATATCGACCGTGTTGTTGTCACTCGCGTCCGCCCACCACCACGGCAGGTCATCCACGATAACGTGGAGATGCCCGATGCGTGGAGACACGTCGACGGCGCCGGCTCCGAACACCGGCACGATGCGCAGGTTCTCCACCCGGTACTGGGCCCAGTAGACGCCCTGGGCAATCCCCTCGGGAAGCGGGGGGTCCACGATCAGCTTGGGCGCGGGCTCGTTCTCGACGGCAACATAGGGTGAAGGGCCGCGGATCTCCCGCGCGCTCTGGGCGAAGGCGCCGGTTGCGAGCACAGTAGCGGCGGTGGCGGCGGTAAGCGTCTTGATGAGCAGGATCATTTCAGTCGTTCCTTTGGTTCAGAGACCCATTTCCTCATGCCGGACATAAACATGAGCCCAGCAGGCGAAGGACCGAATAGTCACGTCTTGGGAGGCTCTCTTTCACGTTGTGAGCGAACGATCCCATGTCATGCCTCGGTCTCACGGCTCGCGGGTCGGTCCGAACCGTTGCGCGAAACTGACGCATGCTCGTATCTTGAATGTGTTCAGATGCCCACAAACTGTATCGCTATGTAGGAGGAAGGCCGATCCAATGCCGCCGACGCCTTCCATAAATGGCGAACTGTCAAGCGTGCTTCCATAGAAGCGGCCGTGGCGCGAAGCCGAGTTTTTCCTTCGCCAGGGCGTTGGAGGCGCCGGTCAGCCGGGTGTGGTAGTAGACCGCTTCCTCCCCCGCCGATTTCAGCGCGTCCTCTACGCTCAGGCGCCGCGGCTCCGGCGCACCGACCCATCGGGCGAAGGCGGGTAGCCATTCGGAGACGGGCAGGGGATCGTCGTCGACGACATTGTAGACGCCCGGCTCGGCTGTCAGCGAGGCGATCGTCGCGGCGATCGCGTCGTCGATGTGGACGAACGACCAGACGCCATTTCCTTCGCCGATGATCGCCGACTCTCCCTTGCGCGCCTGATCCGCAATGGCTCCCTCCGGCCGGTACCAGGTGCCGGGACCGTAGAAGAAGCCGTAGCGGAGCACGACGCCGTCGAGAGACGGCGAGGCGAGCACCCGGTCCTCATAGACGCCGATGGCGCGCGTGCTTTCGCCGATCTCGCCGGGTGCGTCGTATCTCAGCCTCGCGGTCTCGTCGGCGAGCTCTCCCGCCGGAGCCTCCAGGTAGAAGCCGCGAGACTGCATGATGTAGCGGCGGACGCCGAGCTCCTCGGCCGCGGCGATGAGATTGGCGCCGCCCTCGCGGTGGAGGCGCGTATCGTTCGGCATCGCCTTGATGATGTCGGCTGGGTTCGCCGGAAGCCAGGTGAGTTGGTCGATCACCACATCCGGCGCCGCCGCCTCGATCGCGCGGTGGACCGCTTTGCGGTCGAAGGCATCGGCGAAAGACACCTCTGCCCCGAGCTCGCGCAGACGATCCGACCCGGGGCCTGGGCGTGTCATGCCGGTCACCTGATGGCCGAGGGTCAAGAGCACCCGCACCAGCGGCAGGCCGACGGCACCCGTGGCACCTGCGATGAATATCTTCATTAGCCAAACTCCCTAGTTTTGAGGGCATTTCGTGGTTTTCGGTGAAGCAAGCTACACGGTTGCTGCTCTCGTCGGATGCCGTTCACCAACGCTTCTCCTCCGGCCCTCATTCCTGTGCTTGTCACAGGAATCCAGCCAGCCCAAGTCCTTGGGCTGAAAGGAGTCTTCCGCGCCGCAGACGCGGCGCTGCTGGATCCCTGTGACAAGCACAGGGATGAGGGCGGAAAAAAGCATCCGCCGGCCCGTTACGCTGCGGTTGTGTGCCGTGAACCGTGAAGTTGCTCTAACTCTAAATAACGTAATTCCTGGCAAAGAGCCGTTATATGCTTGTCCTGGACCAGAGGCTTTCGATGGAGGCGCCCGTCTTAGTTTTCCAGTGCAGCCTGTGGCGTATTGCGGAAACTGATCGCCATCCGGTTGTAGGTGTTCATCAGGCCGATCGCGATCGTGAGATCAACGAGTTCGCGCTCGTCGAACACAGCCCGCGCGGCCTCGTAAGCCTGGTCGGGCACGTTGGTCTCGGCAACGCGCGTGACCGTTTCGGCCCAGGCGAGGGCGGCCTGCTCGCGCTCGTCGAAGAGATTGCCGGCTTCCGCCCATGCCTGCACCAGCGCGATCTTCTCGATTTTCTGCCCCTTTTTCAAAAGGTCGCGCGTGTGCATGTCGAGGCAGTAGGCGCAGTTGTTGATCTGCGAGATCCGAAGATAGACCAGATCGACCAGCACCGGAGGGAGGCTGCTCTGCATGATGTAGCCGTAGACTCCGCCCAGGGCTTTGACGCCGGCCGGTGCGATCTGGTTGTAGTCGAGACGCTTGCTCACTTGTTCTAATCCTTAAAACTGTTCTGTCGTTGAATGTGGGTTCACTCGATGTTGGTGGTCAGGGCCTTTTCGTCGCTGTCGGCGACGAAGACCGCGAGCAGCTTTGCGGGCCTGGTCTTGCTCGCATTGCGGCTGACGAGGTGGTTGGCCGCCGGCGGCTCGTGCCAGCTCTCGCCGGCGCGGTATATCTGCGTCGGGCCGTCGTTCACTTTCGATTCGATTTCTCCGGAGAGGACGTAGGCGAAGATGAACGACGAGTCCGCGTGCCTGTGCGGCGCCGAAGTCCCGCCCGGCGGGTAATCGACGATGAATGCGGTCAGCGTTTTGCCCGGAATATTGGGTATGGCCTGCGCGAAGTGGGGCGTGACAACGTCGCCGGGGTCATGCGCTGCGGCCGGGATTGCGGTAGCTATTGCGAGGGCGGCGCCGACAGCGCCAATTACAGATCGTATGGTCATGACGACGGTTCTCCTTTGCGTGTGGTCATGATGACGCTTCTTCCTTGCCGCCTAGAAATGACGGTTTCCTGGTTCTAAAAAAAGCACCAAGAAACAGCAAAAATCGTGTACCAAGAGAGCATGGACCAGCCGCTGAAACTGGAACTCGACCGGACTGCGAAGACGCCGCTGGCCGAGCAGATCCGCAAGGGCATCAGCACCGCGATCGAAAGCGGGGTGCTCGCCCCGGGCGCGCGCCTGCCGTCGTGGCTGGACCTCGCGGCCCAGCTTGGTGTTGCGCGCGGCACGGTGCGCACGGCCTATGAGAAGCTCTCCGCTGCCCAGATGATCGTCGCTTCGCGCGCGGCCGGAACCCGTGTCGCGGAACAGCCTGCCGCCGTTGCCCGGGTCGAACAGCCGCCCGATCCCGGCTCGTTCCTGGAGCGGTATCTGGAGATGACGGCGGGCCCGGCGATCTTCCAGATGGGCGTGCCTGCGCAGGAAACCTTTCCCGCAACCCTCTTCGCCCGGATCCGCGCGCAGGCCGTGCGGGCGGAATCGAGCGCGCCGGCGATTTATCCCGATCCGCGCGGCGAGCTGGACCTGCGGCGGGAAATCGCCGCCTATCTCGCCGTCGCGCGCCGTACCGAGTGCTCGCCCTCCGAGGTCATCATTACCGGCGGCTACGCCAGCGGGCTCGGACTGGCGCTCCGTGTGCTCGGTCTTGAGGGGCGGAAGGTCTGGATGGAGGATCCCGGCTTCCCGTTCACCCGGCATGGGCTGGAGCTCGCGCGATTGTCGCCCGTCCCAATCCCCGTCGATGCCGACGGCATCGATGTCGACCATGGCATCCGCCATGCCCCGGATGCAGCACTGGTCGTCGTGACGCCGGGGCAGCAGGCGCCGCTCGGGCCCGCCCTGTCACTGGCGCGGCGGTTGCGCCTTCTCGACTGGGCGGCCCGCAGCGAAGCTTGGGTGATCGAGGACGACTATTTGAGCGAATTGCAGCTCGATGGCCGCGCGGCACCGGCGCTCGCCTCGCTCGATCGCGCCGGGCGCGTCATTCACATCGGCTCCTTCAGCAAGACCATCAGCCCCGCGCTGAGGCTCGGCTTCGTCGTCGCGCCACCGGCGCTGGCATCCCGTTTTGCGGAGGTCGCGGCGTGCCTCGCGCCGCCTCCGGGGCCGGCGGTGCAGCTCGCAACCGCCGCGTTCATGCGCGAAGGCCACTACATGCGGCATCTCAGGCGCACGAAGCGCGTCTACGCCGCGCAACGCGACGCCTTGCTGAAATGTCTCATGCCGGGTGCCGGGGAGGCTACGGTCGCCGGCCTGGCCGTGCTGCTGCGCCTGCCGGACGGCGCGCCGGACGTTGCCATCGTCCGGGAGACGCTGGCATTCGGAATGGCCCCGGCACCGCTCTCGGTCTGGTATGCGTCGCCGGATTCCGCAAAATCCGGCTTGCTGCTGGGACTCGCGACGGCGCCGCAACGGCAGCTCGCGCGATCCTGCGACCGTCTCCAGGGGATCATCGGGCGCTTTGCGTGAGGGCGAGGGAGTATTCGGGAGCGGCACAGGGCGATCCCGGGAAGGCAATCTCATCATGATATCTGACTGTCATTCGCCACTCTGTCCTTTCCTGGGAGAACGTGCATTACAGCGCCACGCGGTACGGCGGGCCATCCTCTCCGGTCCTCATTCCTGTGCTTGGCACAGGAATCCAGCCAGCCCAAGTCCTTGGGCTGAAAAGACTCTTCCGCGCCGCGGACGCGGCGCTGCTGGATCCCTGTGACAAGCACAGGGATGAGGGCAAAAACAACATTCGCCAAACTCATTACGCTGCCGTCCTGCCCTACTTGAGTGCTCGGCTGGCGTGCCGGACTCTTCGTGTCAAAGTGTATCGAGATACCTCAGCTTCAGCATTCAATTACATTGCTGCGGCAGTCGCGAAACATCCCATATACGAACAACGCGCTTTGTGTCTCGTGAGCCGAAGGGGCGGAAAGCCCTCGGCGAAATCGAACCAGTCACAAGGACGAAACCATGGCCGCCAAAGCCGCACATCAGTTGCTGGGACACGCCGTTGTAGGAACGAACGACCTTTCCACCGCCGCAAACTTCTATGACAAACTATTCGCTCTCTTCGGCGTAGGACGAATTCTCGAACAGCCCGGCAGGGCAGTGTACTTCGGCACTACGGGTCTCGAGTTTGGCGTCACCAATCCCTACAACGGCGAGGGTGCCACGATCGGCAACGGCAACATGGTTGCGCTCAGCGCGCACTCCCGTGCTCACGTTGATGAAGTCCATGCGCTTGCGCTGAAGCTTGGCGGGACCGATGAGGGCAGGCCGGGGCCGCGGGGGCCGAACGGGGATGGTCCGTACTGCGCATACTTCCGCGATCTCGACGGCAACAAGCTGCTCGTCTTCCGCGCCGGCCCGGATGAAGCCCAAGGCTAAGACGGACGATTGCTCGATCGCGAGATCGAGCAATCGCCTTCCCGGCAAACACGCAGCAATCCTTGAACCCAGGTGCTTCAATGACGAGCTCCATGATGATCGGCGTCGTCGCCGCGCTCTTTGCCGCCTTTGCGTGGTCGCTGAATTTCATCGTTCCCTTCGTCATAGGCGACCATTCCGTTTTTGATTTCGCGCTGTTCCGGTTTGTGATCTCCGGCGTTTTGGGCTTGGGATTTCTGGCATTCAGAAGAAAAGCCTTGTCCGGGCTAAGGTTGCGCGACCTGGTGACAACAGCCTGGCTCGGTTTCATCGGGTATCTCGGCTACTTCCTGACCGTCGTCGGCGCGGCCATTTTCGCAGGTCCCGTGATTGCGCCGGCATTTCTCGCGTTCGTGCCCGTTGTGCTGGCGATCGTAGGCAATTTGCGCCAGCGAAGCGTAGCGTGGAATGCCCTGATCCTGCCGCTCACATTGGCTGTCGTTGGCCTGTCTCTCGTCAACGTCAGTGTATTCGACCCTGACAGCATGGCGACGACACGGTCACTCTCGATCGGCACTCCGCTGGCGATCGCCGCCGTATTGCTGTGGACGTGGTTCGGCATTGTCAATCAGACTGCCCTTGCCAAACGTCCAGGCATGGATGCCGGTGTCTGGACGGCGCTTATCATGACTGGCGGCGGGATCGAGATGCTGGCCTTCATGCCTGTTGGTCTTGCCTTGGGCGTATTCGAGATACCGCGGCTCGGTCTCGGCTGGGACGTCGCCGCTCCTCTCTACCTATGGGGAACGGGCCTGGCCTTCCTGGCCTCGGTCGGCGGTGCATGGGCGTGGACGATCGCCGCGCAGCGGCTGCCTGTCGCTCTTTCCGCCCAATTGATCGTGTCGGAAACAGTCTTCGGCACGATATTCGGCCTTGCCGTGCATGGCCGTTCGCCAACGGTTCTGGAGATTGCCGGAATAGCGGTTCTGACGGCAGGTGTCTTGACCGCTGTCCGGGCTTTCCATGGAGGGGGCAGACAATCGGTAGCGGCTTAACGCTTGCGGACGATGGCGGCGCGCGGATCGCCACGCTGGCAGTCAAGATCGACTACCTGCGCCAGGGAGGCATCGAGCCGCGCTCCGCCATCGCCGGCACGGTGGCGCGGGACGGTCAATGTGGCTGTCGTCAAGCGGGGCAAGGCGGCCGCAACCGCGCGCCCCGAAGCGTTTCTCATTGTCATAGCCTACGGCTTGCTATGGCTGATCCTTGAGCCTGAGACCTTCGACATGCATAGCCTGGCCACGCTAATCGTGTGGGTCATGACCTTGATCATCCAGCGCGCCGAGCAGGGCGACACCCAGGCGATCCACGCAAAACTGGACGGACTGCTTCATTCCGACCACCGGGCCCCGGATGGGCTTGCGACGGACAGCCGCATCCGACCTTGACTGGCTAGATTGAACAGCCAGAGGCTTATCCAATCCGCACAACTGTATCGGAGACGAATTCGAAGCGAGGTATCGGAAGGTTCTCTGGTGCCGGTCCCTTGCGGACTCGGCCGGCGGTGTCATAGTGCGATCCGTGGCAGGGGCAGAACCAGCCTCCGAAGTCACCCGCCTGTCCTAGAGGCACGCAGCCGAGATGCGTGCATACGCCGATCATCACGATCCAGTTCTCCTTCCCTTCCCCGGCGGAGCGGGCGAGATCGGTCGCAGGCTGGTCGTCGGCAAGATTGGCGTTTCGCGCGATGGGGTCCTTGAGTTCCTCAAGCGCGGTCGCATTTGCCGCTTCGACCTCCTTGGCGGTCCGATTTCGAACGAAAACGGGGCGGCCGCGCCATTTGACAGTCAGCGACATGCCTTCGGTGAGCGAGGATACGTCCACCTCGATGGTGGCCGTTGCGAGCGTCGAGGCATCGGGGCGCATCTGATCGATGAGCGGCCAAGAGGCAGCACCCACTCCCACCACCCCGGCCATGGTCGTCACCAAATAGAGAAAATCACGTTTGGTTGGCTCGTCTGGTTCGTCTATCGCCACAGGAATTGCCTCCTTACGGCGCTTAGCTGGTCCCGCTTCGAAAGTCCCTGGATCACCCTGCCTGTACCGAAGCGAGGTGAGGACGACGATCTTTCGAGAGACGCTTTGCTCAGCCATTATACGTCCAGGACCAAGCCATGGAATCGAGAATGACTAGAACGGAATTTCGCGTGGATCCGACCTGGAGGATCTGGCGTGCGGATTTTGCCCGCGAACAGGACCACTCGTTTGGGTCCGGGTAATACCTAGCTTTCGGGCGATCGGCCTGTCTTCGACTCGTCCGTCGACCTGTCCGAAGTGGTTGAATGGCAGCTAGTCCTGCAAAGCCGCTGTCCGGTTCTCCGAGTTGGACTTCCGCTCACCTCTGTTGCTGCCATTCGCCGATAGCATCCGCTTGTCCATGCCTACAAAACACGTTAGGCCTCGCGCAGGCCTAAGCACTTCAGGAGAACTCATGTTTGACCACGTCAAATTCGGAGTCAGCGACTATGCAGCGAGCAAAGCGTTCTTCCTCAAGGCACTCGAACCGCTCGGCGTAGCTGTTGTCTCGGAGGGGCCGCCTTCGTACGGTGTCGAGCTTAGCCCAAAGGGTAAGTCTTCATTGTGCCTGTACCAAACCGAGGAGAAGCCGGCGCATCTTCACTTGGCGTTCACGGCCGAGAATCGCCAGCAAGTCGAAGCTTTCTATCGCGCGGCCCTGGAGGCGGGTGGCAAAGACAATGGTGCGCCCGGTCTGCGCCCGCACTACCACGCGAACTACTATGCCGCCTTCGTCATCGGTCCGGACGGGCACAACATCGAAGCGGTTTGCCACGAACCCGAGGCCTAACCCTTCACTCGGTGAACCGCGGGTGGGCGTAGATGCGACGAGGATGGACGACGGCCGAGCGACAGCTTCCCGGAGGAACCGACGAGCGTCCGTTCCTGGTGCATTCCGGACGAACGCCGACGACCGCTGTTGGCCCAAACGAGACATAGAACCTTCGCGTCCAACTAATGGGGATGACGAGCTTAGATAAGCGATGAACTTTTTCGCATCGCTTCGTTCATGGTTCTCGTCATCCCGCTCAAATCAGCCTGCGTTGCTCGGCACCGGCGTGTTGAGAAGCTGCTGCTCCCAAAGATACGCGATGCCGCTGCCGCCGAAGTGCTGGATGAGAATCTCGGTCAGCTCCTCGACATGCTCGGTGCGCGCCCAATCGCGTTGCCATTCGCCAGCGAGCGCCATCACGGTCATCACGTTCGCGCCGGCCGCGGCCATGCGCTGGATGGCAACTTCGTGAGACTCCTTCGAAATCCCGCCCGACGCGTCGGTGATCACGGTCACGTCCCAGCCTTCGCCGGCGGCCTGGATGACAGGCATTGCGACGCAGACCTCGGTCCACAGGCCGGCGATGATCAGTTGCTTGCGGCCGGTCGCCTTGACGACGTTCACCACATTCTCGTCCTGCCAGGTGTTCACCCAGGTGCGATCGATGACTTCCTGGTCCGGAAATACGTCGGTGATCTGCTTAAAGAGAAGTCCACCGCGCGCCGCGATCACGCTGGTGAGAATGGTCGGAACATTGAAGGCTTTTGCTAGCTTCGCCAGCGCGGTCGTGTTGTTGACCACCATCTGCGGTTCGTGGCTGTTCAGGTTCGCCAGTTGGTAAGGCTGGTGGTCGATTAGGACGAGTACCGAGTCTTCGGGACGAAGAAGCGAAGCAAGGCCATTACGAAAAGTCATGAATACATCCTCTGCTGCTTTGTGTGTGAGGTTGGTTTGCCGGGAGACATGCGCTGACAGCGGCGCTGCCTAGATGGACACTGTCATTCCTATTCATGATACGGTAGCACTCCACTGTGCCACGCTGTGTCGCAAAATGGGGAACGCTGAATTGGACATCGAAGAGCTGCGGACATTCGTAGAAGTTGCTGATGCCGGGGGAGTTTCGCCCGCTGCGCGCCGGCTCGGCGTCTCCAAGTCGATCGTCAGCCGGCGGCTCTTTCGGCTTGAAGCGGAACTAGGCGTCCAGCTTCTTGCACGAACCACCCGCGGCGCCGCTCTCACAGAAGCCGGGGCCACGTTCCGAGATTATGCAGCCAGAGTCTGCGCCGAGATCGAGGTTGCCAGGGAAACTATCCTACCCGCCGGTGAACTTCGCGGCCGCCTGCGAGTTTCTGCGCCGCTTTCTTTCGGCCCGACCCACTTCGCTCCCGTGCTCGCGGACATGGCGCGACGCCATCCCCAGCTCCACATCCACACCTGCTACAGTGATCGCTTCGTTGATCTGATCGCGGAGGGTTATGATTGTGCGATACGGGTTGGCTATCTTCAGGACTCTAACCTGATCGCAAGACGCGTCGGGCCGATCTACGGGAAACTGGTCGCGAGCCCGGACTACATCAAAACGCATGGTGCCCCTGAAAAGCCGGAGGAACTGGTCTCCCATCAGGCTCTCATGCAGGGAACGGAAGCCTGGCAATTTATGGATGGAGACGAGATCATTACGGTTCATCCCCGGGGACGCTTCAAGGCCGACAACGCCACAGCTCTCGCCGCCGCCGCATTAGCAGGGCTCGGCATCGCTTGGATCCCCGATGGCGTCACCCATCAATACGTGGCCTCCGGCGCGCTGGTTCCGGTCATGACACGCCATCCACCGCCTCCGGCAGGTGTATACGTCATCCGCCCGCCAGGGCAGCATCCATCAAGGAAGGTACGTGTCCTCACCGAAATGTTGATTGAGTGTTTCGAACAGGCTCCGGACTCTGCGGGCGTCGGTCGCTAAGGCACGAATGGCGCGAAGCCCAGCCAGTCTCACTCGATGTCAGTGCGCGAAGTCCGCAATGGGCCTGCAGGCAGACAAAGGCGTTAGGCTCTTCGGGCCGGAAGCAGACGCCGGCAATATTCAAATTATCTGCTTCCGTTCCCATCGAGCCGGCCAGGCGTTATCGTGGGAGGTAAGGGCTTCTCGGTGCTGTATGGCCTCAGCACGAACGACAACCGTCCTGCAAAAAGATAGGTTGCGGTCTGCGCCGTCGACACGCAAAAGCGGCTGGTCTATGGGTTGACCCAGGTGCTTCGGCCACAGCATTGCGCCGGCTCCTCACCCGCTTTCAGAAGGCATTTCCGCGAATGTTCGACCTGCTTGTCTCGCCTCTGGTCCAGGTTATCGCGCTGGGTGTCGCAAGCATTGTCATCTGGCATCTGCAGGGGCGCGGTCGTCCGAACGCGCGCCTTGTGGTTCAGATCGCGTTTTTCCTGGTCATGACGGCGATTTTGGTTGGGAACCGTATTTCTCCGTTCAAGTTCGAGCCGATGCAGGAGGTCGGCGGCGCTCTTGTCGCAGCCAAGATGCTCTGGTGGATGCATCTCGCCTGGTCCACCATCGGTTTTATCCGCATCTATATTGTGCTGGATGGCAGGCCGCGCGAAGCGCGGCTGCTGCAGGACCTGTTCGTCGCGGTCGTCTATCTCGGGGTGACACTGTCCATCCTGTCCTTCGTGTTCGGCATCGCGATAGGAACACTGGTCGCGACCTCGGGCGTCATCGCGATCATCCTCGGGCTTGCCTTGCAGAGCACGCTGAATGACGTCTTTTCCGGCGTGGCGCTGACATTGGGGCGTCCCTACGGCATCGGCGACTGGATCATCCTTGCCGACGGTGTCGAAGGACGGGTGGTCGAGAATACCTGGCGTTCGACCCATATCCTGACGCCGGCCAACAATATCGTTGTCCTGCCGAACAGCGTGCTGGCGAAGGTCGGGCTGACGAACATCACCCGCCCTGACGAGACGCACCTGCAGGTCCTGACGCTCCGCGTGAAGCCGACGCATCCCCCGTCCTTCATCGCCGAGGCGATGCGGCGGGCGATGATTGGGGCCAACCACGTCGTTCACGATCCGGCTCCCGCGGTCGCGCTCAAGAGCCTCGACGCCGTGGCGGTCGAGGTCGAGCTGCAATACCGCGTCAGGCATCCCGCCGATCGGAATGCCGCCCGAAACGAACTCATCGATCTCGCCTACCGGCAATGCACGGCGATGGGCCTGTCGCTCGCCCCGCCAACAACGGCCACGGTCCTCATGGAGAGCGCCGTCACCGCGCCAGGACCCGCGGAGACGGTGAAGGACCTGCTGCGGGCCAATTCGATCTTCGCCGACCTGAAACTGGAAGAGCTGGAGAAGCTCGACGCGGCGGCACGACCCCGACAATACAGGTCCGGCGAGCGAGTGCTTGATGGAGCGGAAACAAGCCTGATGGTCGTTCGCTCAGGCGTCGTCGCCGCACATCGCAACGGCGCGGAGGTTACGCGATTGGCACCGGGCGCGATCTTCGGACAAGTCGATGGGATCGATGGCAAGGCCGTCACATTCGAAGCTCTGACCGAGGTCGAGGCCTATGAGATCGATGGCCCGACCATGACGCCCCTGTTGCAGGATTATCCGGCCATCCAGAGCGACCTTTCCCGGCATCTCGCCGGCCTTGCGGGACGTGCGCCGGCAGCCGGCAATGGGCCTGCTGAAGGAAAGCATGCCTTCCTGCGCAAGGTTCACGGTATCTTGGGGCGATAAGGTGGGAGTGACGGGGCTCTCAAGCGCGGCACCGGCGCCAAGAGGCCTGCTCGACGTTCTCTCGCGCCGTCGATGCGGCGCAGGAGACCCCTCACGGCGCCGATGCGCCGTGACTCGCCGTCGAGACGGTAGCCACGACCACCCTCATTCCTGTGCTTGTCACAGGAATCCTGTGTGTTGCAACTGTGGTTAAATGGGTTGCGGGTGGAAGGCCGTCGGAATCCTGGTCGTTTGAGACCGTTTGCTGGCTCTGGGTCCTCCACCCGCTTTTAGACACCCAACCTGAACAGTTGACGGAGGCCGTGACAGCGGACCTCGCATCACAGGATGAGGCCACTCCCATGATACAGCCTGATGTCATCGGATGCGATATCGCAAAAGCGCATTTGGACCTTTTCGACAGCGGCCGCGGCCGTCACGAGCGCATCGACAACACGCCGGCGGCCATTGCTGTCTGGCTTGCCACCCTTGCGGACCGGGTCGTCCATGTCGTCTTCGAGGCAACCGGACGATATGATGGCAAGCTTCGTGCGGCTCTGGAGGCGGCGGATTATCCCTATTCCCGCGTCAATCCGGCTCGCGCGCGAGACTTTGCCAAGGCGCTCGGCCTGCTTGCCAAGACGGATGCGATCGATGCGCGCCTGCTGGCCCGCATGGGCCAAAGCCTGCCGCTTCCGACGCATGCGCCGGACGATCCCGTTCGCCGCTCCCTTGGCCGTCTCCACGCGCGCCGCGACCAGCTCGTCGCGATGCGTCAGCAGGAGCGGACCCGCCTGCACGAGGCCGAAGGGGACGAGCGCGACAGCCTCGAAAGCCATCTCGCCTGGCTGAACGCGGAAATCGGCCGCATCGAGACGATCTGCCGGGAGCGGCTGCGGACCGATGAGACCCTCCGCTCGCAGGAGCAGAGGCTGCGCTCGATTCCCGGTGTGGGACCCGTCGCCGCTCTGACCCTGATCACGCTGATGCCCGAACTCGGGAGCCGCTCGTCCAAAGCCATAGCCGCCCTTGCCGGGCTTGCGCCGTTCAATGTCGACAGCGGTATGTCGCGTGGCCAGCGCCATATTCGCGGTGGCCGAAAGCGCATCCGCGATGCCCTTTACATGGCCGCGCTCACCGCCAGCCGCATGCCCTCGGCCTTCAAGCCATATGCCGACCGGATGGCCCGACAAGGAAAGCCCTTCAAGGTTGTCATCACCGCTCTTGCCCGCAAATTGCTCACCATCGCCAACGCCCTCGCGAGGGACAAAACAATCTATTCAAAAGCCTGACAAACACAGTTGCCAGCCACGGCGCGTCCGCGCCGTGAATGACACCTGTCGGCGCTTGAAAGCCTGCTGACGAGACTCGGGTCGATCGGGTAGCCGGTGCCCCGCACCACTGCGCTGCTTACTCCGGGCGTCTCCCGCGCCGCCGACGCGGCGCTGCTGGATTCCTGTGACGAGCACAGGAATGAGGAGGGTGAGGGCACGGCCGAGTGAGAGGGTGACCGCGGCCGATGGTCGCGGTGCCCGTCGTGCCAGGTTCGAAGCCCGCGTCCATGAGACGCCGGCGGCAGCGCTAAACCCGGCTCAGAAACTCAAGCACCCGCCGGGTGAGCAGCGCGGCGGCATCGGCGTCGTATGAGGGGAGCGAGCTGTCGGCGAAGTAGTGCTGGTCGCCCGGGTAGAGGAAAAGCGCCGCGTCCTCGACCTTTTCCACGATCTCGCGGGCGGCATCGATGTCGCCTTCGCCGACGAAGATCGGGTCGTTGTCCATGCCGTGGATCTGGACCGGGACGCCGTCCGTCCATGGGCCGAAGGCCCATGCGCCGCTGATCGGCAGGCAGGAGTGGAAGAGCAGCGCGCCGCGGGCACCGGGCCGGGTTTGCGCGAGCTTCTGCGCCGGCAGCACGCCGAACGAGAAGCCGGCATAGACGAGATCAAAGGGCAGGTCGTCGGCGATGCGGACGCCGCGCTCGCGCATCTCGTCGAACCCGATCTCTTCGATATAGGCGAGACCCTCGGGGATGCTCTCGAAGGTGCGCCCGTCGAAGAGGTCCGGCGTGTGGACGGTGTGCCCGGCTTGCCGCAGCTCGTCGGCAAACGCGTGGACGCCGGGGGTCAGCCCCTGTGCGTGATGAAACAGCAAGACCTCGGCCATGGGGCGCCTCCGGGCGGAATGGAAGGAAACACGAAGTGGGTCGTCATCCGCTTGACCGCGAGCAGTGCGCCCGTCAGGGGCGAACTCTCCTTCACCGCACGGCTACCATATGCGGACACGGACACTCAAGGCCGCGGTCCCGTGAAAACGTCTCCCGCCTGCTGCATGCGTTAAATCGGCTCCCTATGCCGAAGCCCGTGCCAGCCCGTGCGCGACCAGCCGGTCGATGAGCTCGGCATAGCCGACGCCGCTTGCCGCCATCGCCTTCGGATACATGCTGATATCGGTGAAGCCCGGAATGGTGTTGAGCTCGTTGATCAGGAAACGCATGTCCGGCGTCAGGAAGAAATCGACGCGCGCCATGCCGTCGCAGCCGACCGCCCGGAAGGCCATCGCGGCCATCGCCCGGAGGCGGACTTCGAGATCTTCCGGCAGCTCCGCCGGCACTTTCAGGGCCGCGCCGTCCTCATCGATATATTTGGCGTCGTAGCTATAGAAACCGTGGCTTTCGGCGGGAACGATCTCGCCGGGGCGGGAAACGAAAAGGCCGCCTTCCGGATCCTCCAGCACGCTCAACTCGATCTCGCGGCCGCGGATGAATTCCTCGGCCAGAAGCTTGCGGTCGTGCTTGAAGCCTTCGTCAAGTGCCGCCGCGTAGTCCTCCTCGGTCGAGACCTTGCTGACGCCGACGGAGGAGCCCTGGCGGGCCGGCTTGATGAAAAGCGGAAGCCCGAGCGCGCGCTCAAGTTCGGCAAAGGCCGGCGCGACGCCGAGGTGGATGGTGACGGATCGCGCGGTCGGCAGCTCCGCCTCGTGGAGGAGCCGCTTGGCGATGTCCTTGTCGAGTGCTGCGGCGGAACCGAGGATGCCGCAGCCGACGAGCGGCACACGCGCAACCTCCGCCAGCCCCTGCACGGCACCGTCCTCGCCAGGGAGGCCGTGCAGCACCGGGAACAGAGCCCCGATCTCCGGCAGCGCATAGGGCGCGCCATCGGCGGGGAGCGCCAGCATGCGTCCCTTGCCACCCGGCACGAGCGAGACTTCCGTGCCGCTCTGAGGCTTCGCGAGCGTGCCATTCTCGAAGCGGCTCAACAGCCATTGCCCCTCGCGGGTGATGAAGATGGGAACCGCATCATATTTTTTGGGCTCCAGCGCGCGCATGACATTGGTTGCCGAAAGCACCGAAACGTCATGCTCGGCGGAGCGCCCGCCAAAGAGCACGGCAATGCGCAGTCTGTTCGAAGAGGTGGCCACGAAAAGCTCCCAGGGAAGAGGGGTTGTACGGCCTCCTGCATTTCCTGAAATCACGACCGATTTAAGGAGAAAATCGTGGGGCCCGCCCGCAAGCAAGCCAACACCCGGAGCCGCCATTTTACCTACAGCCTTAAAGGTCCGGATCGCGTGGAACGCGGAAGTCGGACGGCAGGAGGTGAACGGGCACAATGCGCCAATTCCGGACCTTGTCAGCGCCGTCGGGAGGGTCGAGTCTCGATCCCAAAGGAGACGCTGGCCGAGGCGCATGCCTGTGATTGATCGACGAGGTGAGCTGTAAAAGGCGACCATCCGCGCCCGGGCGAGCCCTCCTACCCAGGCTTGTGACAAAGTCGATCGAGCACGTCTCGAAGCGCAGCGGTGGCTTGGTCACGCTCGTCAGCAGACATCAACTCGGGCTCAGCTTCTAGTCTGAGGTGCGGCAGTTCGGTTCGAACGGCGCGTCGGGCAGCGACAAGATTGGTCTTCAGATCGATGACGCGATAGGTGGCGACCGGATAGGCGATCCCCTTGACGTGGATGTGCCCCAATACGTCGCAGTCGATCATGTCCTTCACTTGCGCAAACGTCTCATAAGAAATGAGCACGGTCCCTGGCTCCGCCTCCTGCTCAAGACGTGAGGCGAGATTCACAGCGCCGCCGATTATCGTGTAGTCCATCCGGTCCTCGCTGCCGAAGTTGCCGACAGTGCAGTAGTCGGTGTGAATGCCGATGCGGCATTGCAGCGGTGTTTCAATTCCAATGTCGCGCCAGATTTCGGCAAGTTCGCTCATCCGCTTCTGCATGGTGAGAGCCATCCGAACACAGGCGAGCGCGTCCTCCTTGACGCCGCGAGTCTCCGGATCGCCGAAAAACATCACGATCGCATCGCCGACATACTTATCGATCGTCGCACCGTGATCGGAAGCAATTTTCGACATTTCCGTCAGATAGTGGTTGAGAAGCTGGGTGAGAACCTCGGACTCCATTTTGTCACTGGCCTCGGTAAACCCGGCGATATCCGAGAAGCATATTGTCAGCTTCTTCCGCTGGCTGGCGATCTTGACGTCCTGACGTCCAGTGAATATCGAGTTGTACACCTGGGGCGCCAGGTACTTCGCCAGCTTGCTGGAAAGCGCCTCGAGAGCTGTGGATTTCTCGGCGAGGTTCTCCTCCCGTTGCTTCAGCTCGGTAATATCCGAGTAGACTGCGACGGTGCCGCCGCCGGTGATCCGCCGCTCGCTTATCATGATCCATCGCCCGTCACCTCGCCGCTGCACCCACGGTTCGCCAGGGTTACGGTGCCGGGCGAGCCGCTCGGCGACCCATTCCTCGACCCGCCCCTCTGCATCCCTGATGTAGCCGCGCTCAGCGGATCGGCGAATGATGTGCTCGAATATCGTGCCGGGCGTCAGTTCGATCGCAAGGTCGCTGTAGAGCAGTTCGCGGTAGCGGCTATTGCTAAGGACAAGACGGTCCTCCGCGTCGTAGAGAGCGAATCCCTCGGAGATGCTCTCGATGGCATCTATGAGGCGCTGGCGCGCTTCGGCGACCTCGCGCAGGTTCTTTTCCTCGATCTCGACTGCGGTGTCCCGAAAGAGCCTGAGCGCCTCGGCCATACGGCCGATTTCGTCGTGACCCGCGGCAGGCAATGGCACACGAAGATTGCCGCCGGCGATCGCGAGCATGCTTTGGCTCACCCCTCCCAGACGGGCGAGGAGGCTACGGTCGACATAGAGCCAAACAACAAGAACGGAACTCAAGAGGCTAAGAAAGGCGGAGCCAAGGACAACTCCGGTCCCGTAGCGCTGGACGACCGCGGCTTCGAGACCGGACGCGGTGATCTCGCGGTCTGCCGCCGCGACCAGGCGATCGACGGCGGCGGTAAGACTACGCGACAGCTGATTGTTTTCAGCCAGAAGCTCTTCCCCCTGCGCCACGACGGCGAACTCGTCCTGTCGCGCCTTCGGGATGCTGTTTCCACCGTCGATCAGTGCCTTGAACTCGTTGACCCGCTGCTGGAAACGGGTTTGCAGCCTTTCGTCGATCTCGTTGGAGATCGTGTCGAGAACGGTGAGTGACCGGCGCAGCGGAAACAGGGTCAAGGACAGATCGCCTGGCGTTGGCGCTTCCGCCGTGTTGACCAGCGCGTCGTCGACCGCCGAGATCTCCTGCTGCGCCTTCTGCTGCGGGATGTAGGCCGCTATCGACTGGACCAGGTCGGCCGTCGCCTCCGCGCCTCGATCCGACGCGAGCGAGGTATCGGCTGTGACCGCCCGCCATTGCTGGAGTTTGGAACTCATCACGAGCATACCGGGCGCCAGTAGGCGCTGGCTTGCATTTGTCGTAGCCGACAGGCGGCGTAACAGTTCCTCTTTGCGCGCCACCACGGCGAGGCGGGCGGCGACAACATCGTTTAGGGCGTCGAGATTGCGCCGCAGACCAAGCACCGCAGCCTCGATCTCAGCCACCACCGCCGTGCTAGTCTTGGCGCCTTTGAGAGCGGCAAGCAGTTCCTCGAGGCGCGTCATGTCGGCCGCGATCGCAGCCGAGACCTCGTTGTGCTGAGCCTTGCTGGTCGAAGCAAGTACGGCGGGCGCACTGGCGGCGACCCGCTCGGCCTGGCGCGACAGCTGGAGGGACGCGAGCGCCGACGGCACACGCTCCTTAGTGATGCGCTCGACGACCTCCCCCACCTCGAGGAAGGCATAGAGAGCGGCGGCTGTCGCGAGCACCGCGAAGGTGCTTATACCAAAAAATGCGAGCAACAGGCGGCCGCGTATGCCGAGACGCTTAACCATCGCGGCGACGCATTGATTCAGGTGGCGCGGCCAATAGGGTCTGCACAGATTGGCTCAAAGCGAACCGCCGGATCGGTGGTCCGTCACTCCAACGGCACGTATTCGCCACCCTTCCAGACATACCATACCCAGCTCTGAACAGTGAGGTCGCCCTTATTATCAAAGTCCACACGGCCCAACACAGTATCAAATTGATTGCCGCGCAGCGACGCAATTACGCCTTGGAGGTCTAGTGAGCCTGCCTTCTCGACCGCCTGCGACCAAGTCTGGACGGCGCCGTAACTGTGCAGCGTCCAGGAATCGGGTTCGAAGTTCTCGGCTCGAAATCGTTCGACAACTTTGGCCGCTTCGGCGTTTCGACGCGGGTCGGGGACAAAGGTGAAGAGCGTGCCCTCGGCGGCCGGGCCGGCAATCAGCCCAAATGCCTCGGTCGCCGTATCGTCACCCGAGATCAGTTGAACCGAATAGCCCCGGTCGCGCGCCGCGCGGACCATAAGCGCAGCCTCGGTATGATACCCGCCCATGTACAGCACGGCGATATCCGCCTCCTGCAACGCGCTGATCTCGGCCGAGTAGTCGTCTTTCCCGGGAGTGTAGCCTTCATAGATCGATTCGGTCACGCCCCGCTTGTTCAGCTGCTTTCTTGTCTCATCGGCGAGACCCTTCCCATAGGTCGTGTTGTCGTGAAGGATCGCGATCTTCTCGTCGCTCCAATGATCGGCCAAGTAGTTGCCGGCCTCGAAGCCCTGCGCATCGTCGCGACTGCAGACGCGGAAAACGTTGGCGCGGCCTTGCTCGGTCAACATCGGATTGGTCGAGGATGGCGAAATCTGCAGAACGCCTGCTGCCTCGTACACCTTCGATGCCGGGATCGAGGCTCCAGAGCAGTAGTGCCCGACGACGAACACTACACCGTCAGCCACCAGTTTTTGGGCAGCAGCCACCGCTTGCTCGGGATCGCAGAAGTCATCGACCGTGATGAGCTGCACCTGCTGGCCGAGGACGCCGCCAGCCGCATTGATGTCGGCCACAGCCACCTCTGCGCCGCGCTTCAATTGTGTGCCAGTCCATTCGAGCTTTCCGGTCATCGGGCCTGCGACCCCGATCAGCACCTCCGCCCGTGTAGGACAGCTAAGCGCGGCGGCCGCGAGCGCGACCATAGCTATGGTGATAATACGGTGCATGGATGCACCCCCAAGGGCCGTAGCTTACGCCAATCCCGTCAGCGCCGACAGTCCTGAAATCACGACCGATTTAAGGAGAAAATCGTGGTGCCGCCCGCAAGCCAACACCCGGAGCCGCCATTTTACCTACAACCTTAAAGGTCCGGATCGGGTGGACAGCGGAAGTCGGACGACGGGAGTTGAATGGGCATGATGCGCCACAAGCGGACAAACCAAAGAGCGTCGCTCCATGCCGCGGCAGACGGAGCCAGGAGAAAATTGACGTGCAAGATCGCCTCGGCGGAGCGCCAAGGTTTTCCACGAACTGTTTGAAAGATCGGTCGACTAACCGGGTCGTTGAAAAGACCGACAGGAATTCAGCGTTTCACAAAGTCCGCCGCGCTGAGGGGAACAGGTCTGTAGCCGTCGACGTCGGCAATGTCATACTCCCGACCCAGCTCTGCCGCGACCAGGACACGCCCGGATTTCGACATCAGCGCAGGGTCCCGCCAAAGTCCGGCGATGACATGGCCGATGAACCTCGGGGACTCGGAGTTGGACAAGTCGAAATATTCGGCGTTCTGCATGACGGCCTCGGTGCGTACCAGCCCGGGATAGAGTGCGACGGCGGCGACTTTATGTGGACGCAGTTCATGTGCGAAGTCCGCGGCCATCTTGTCGGCGGCGGCTTTGGCCATGCCGTAGATCGCGTTGCCGTCGTAGAATTGAGCTGCCCAGAATGAAATATTGACGATCAGACCGCGCTGCGTCGAGATCATCGTCGGCGCCACTGCGCGCGACATCATGAAAGCCGCCCTCAGCGCGGTGCCGATCATTGCGTCCCACCGCCAGACGGGCTGCTCCCAGAAAGGGCGCGGCCAGGTAAAATCGCCATCCTCGACCATGTTTTCATAGCCGGGCCATGCATTGTTCACCAGAATGTCCAGCCTGTTGGCGGCCCTGATCTCTTCAGCCACGCGCTCGGTTTCGGCGTCGTTGCTGTGGTCGCAATGATGAACGACTAGTCGTCCGGGTAATGCCGCAGCCTCAAGCGCAAGCCCCTCCAGCGATCCCGCACGTTTACCTCCCAGGCTTGCTTCCGCCTCGGAACGGGTCCTGCCGGTAACGTGGACCGTGGCTCCCTCGGCGAGCAGCGACAGCGCAATCCCGCGGCCGACACCGCGGCTTGCGCCCGTAACCAACGCGACGACATCTTTCATACTGGCTAGCCTCCCATACGATGGCTGTTGCAGGCAGGGGACATCGGAATTTTGCTGCAGGCAGAAAACGGATGCTTGCCGCATGAAACCCTAGGGAGCAGTCAAATACAATCTCGCGTAGTCTGCCCGATTAGGGCCGACTGCCGCCATGGCCTGGCTTGCACGGGTCCCGGTCTGGCGGGCGTGGTCGTTATTTCCGCCATCGCCTTGTCGCCGTGAATGTGGACCGAGGCGACGGTTTGCCTGTTCTGCGCATCCATCCCCCATCCCTCGCGCCACGCTTTATTCAGGCCGGTAAACAATCTCCTGACGAATACTTACTGAAATGCTCTCACGATCAGTTCAGATTTCCTATTCGTAGGGAACTTTTAAATCCGCTCTGGAAACGCCTACTCAGCAACTTTGTATATCTCAGCAAGGTCGCATAAGTCCCAGTTCCCTCCGGTCAACACCGCGCAAACCTTTTCATCCGGTCTGACTTTTATGGAGCCGGCCAACAAGGCTCCAACACCAATCGAGGCGGCCGGTTCAGCGATCAATTTCGCATCTTTGGCGAGGGTACGCATGCCTGCGATGATATGCTCGTCTTCAACGAGAATGATCTCATCTACGTACTTTTCAATGATGGGATACGGGTTCTGCCCCGGAACACTTATTCTCAGGCCATCCGCAATGGTGTTTTTTAAAGGAAACGATGTACGTTCCTTATTTATCCGGCTGTGAAAATACTTCGGTGTTAAGGCAGGCTCCGCGCCTATTACGCGCACCGATGGTTTCGTTTCCTTGATGGCGGTAGCGATTCCTGAGATAAGGCCTCCGCCGCCCACGGGAACAATGACCGTGTCCACATCTTCCAAGTCTTCCAGTATTTCACATCCTATTGTTCCCTGGCCAGCCATTACCAAAGGGTCCTCAAAACCGTGAATAACCGTATATTTGTTTCCTTCGGCGATTTCATAGACCCTTTTCCATCTGGCAGCGGTATCGCCATCAAAAAGAATGACTTCCGCACCGAGGGCCTTTGTATTGGCAATCTTAATTTTTGGCGTGGTGACCGGGAGCACCAATATCACCTTTACGCCCAGCATCCTGGCCGCATAAGAAAGCCCCTGGGCGTGATTGCCCGACGAAGTGGCGATGATGCCGTTTGCGATCTCTTCTCTTGGGAGCGAGAGGGCCTTGTTTAGAGCACCGCGAATTTTAAAGGCGCCAGTAATTTGCAGGGTTTCGGGTTTGAGATAGAGCTGACAACCAACGGCTTTCTCCATTTTTTCTGCACGCAATAACGGCGTATGCCGGATGTGGGCTTCCAGCCTTTCCTGGGCTTCCCGAATGTCCTGAATGGTTGGGTAATTGCGCATGGTGCTTGTCGCCTTTCAACTTCCAGACTTACGTTCCCTTTGAACATAAGAGGAAAGCTCTGGTTGATTTGATTTTTGGGACCAAGCCTCGGATTTGCTCACAAGGCACCGCACACACGGCCTTCTCGGCGGGTCTTTTAAAGCGACTTTACGTGTGTGATTTCTCTTAAATCATGATTGAAAGAACTCAAAGAAAGTCCCGACGTTTCTTGCCATTGCATTCCGATAAATTTGGCTCGACGTAGTATTGTCCTGTATGGCCATTCCTGTGGAGTCGAAAATGGTCACTTCTTCATCATTTTCTCTTCCTGGTTTTTTGCCCAGCAATATCTCGCCAATTTCTCCATGAATGTCTTCTTTGGTTATGATATTTTTATTCAGCGGATGCCACGTTTCGCCCTTTTCGGTGCACTGCGCAATTGAGTCAACGACTACTTTTGCACTCCTGAAGATCTCTGGATCCAGTTCTTGTTTACCTTGTTGATCTGTACCGATTGCAACAATGTGTGTACCGGGTTTTACCCAATCTGCTTCGACAAGCGACCCTTTCCCGCGGGTCGTCGTAATCAAGATATCGGCCTGCTCAACGGCTTCTTCTTTGGAATTTGCCATGATTACAGGAATGCCAAATTCGCTTTCGATATCCGTCTTGTATTTGGAAAGCGTATCCGGGTTACTGTCCCATGCGTGGATCTCTTCAATTTTCATAATCTCGTTGATCGTCCGGATTTGCATTCTTGCCTGATTTCCTGTGCCGATCGATGTAATTGTTTTGGCATTTTTCCTTGCCAGTGCTTTTACGGAAACGGCTCCTGACGCCCCGGTTCTGAGACCGGTGATCAAACTTCCATCCATAACGCAAATCAACGCACAGCTCCTGGCCTCAAACAGGAGAATGGTCCCCATGCCACTCGGCACGCCGTGTGCTGTTGGATTATTGATGAACCCTCCAGAAGACGCTTTCATGGAGATCACTTCATTGGCTTTGTAGTAACCAAGCTTGAAGTCAATTTCCCCACGAGGCGATGGGAGATGCATCCCTATATAGTCAGGTTGTTCTACCTGATCGCTGTTAAAGGCTTTGTATGCCTCTTCCACGGCACCGATGACTTCCTTCATGCAGATTAATCTGCTTACTTCTTCTTTCTTAAGCAGCAGTGTTTTCATGCGTTGGCTCCCTATTCTTTAAATTCGGGGCATACGCCAGATGCCCGCGGCTGAGGGGAGGCCGCCAGATCGGCGAAAACGTGATCACGATGGTCAAGCGGGATTTGACGCTCATGGTCATTGCACGTCTCCCAGAGTGCATTACCCGAATCTACGTGCGAGCATTATTGCTTCGGGTGCGCAGCAGAAAATTTCGAGTACTCCCCAAACGCACCCCTTTGCGTTGGTTTCCAACTCCATCTGCGAAAGCTAACGCTACGACCCTCTGGCTGACATGATGCCGCAGTCATTTCGACGGCGGGCCGGCTCGAGCCGCCGCTGATGGCCGCATTGTTCTCGACAAGAGCGCTCCTGCCGCAGACCGATCGATTCTAATAAGTTGAGACGCGGGATGCGGGCGGAAAACCGCGCACACTTTTCCTCATCCCGCTCTAGCAGGCAGACACTTGGCTGATCCCGGCATCGATCCAGGTACGCGTCTGCTCCAGAACTTCATCCGAAAGCACGGGATCGTCGATCGCCCGGGCGAGGATCACTGCCCCCACCATCGCCGCCCAGCTTCCGATCGCTGCGCGGCGCCTGTCTGTCGGATCCAACTCCGGAAGCGCCTTGCTGATACGGTCGATCTGCGATCGAAGGCCTTCGGTCATGGCCAAGCGTGCAGCCGGGGTCTGATGGCGGATGTCCGCAGCAAGGCCTGCTGTCGGGCAACCACCGGCGGCATTGTCGCGATGCCGGGGCGAAAGGTAGGCGTGGAGATAGGCGCGCAGGTCGCCCCCTCCGCCCGCGTCGGCGGCGAGGACATGGGAAAGGGTCTGCGCGATCAGATCGTCCTTAGAGCTGAAATGGCCGTAGAAGCCGCCATGGGTGAGGCCGGCGGCGTTCATCACTTCCGCCACGCTGACCGCGTCGAAGCCCTTCTCGCGAAACAGCCGGCTGGCGACATCCAGAATCCGGCGACGGTTCTCCGCCATCTGTTCTCGACTGACCTTCATTTCAAAATTCTCCGTCGGCTCCATTGACATTTACATGATGGCTATCATATTTAGCCAATCATGATGATCGTCATGAATATAGGTTCAATCAGAAAAGAGAGCAATCCCATGGTCGCCATTCCCTCAGTCCTCATCACCGGCGCCTCCACCGGCATCGGAGCCGCCTATGCCGAGCGCTTCGCGCGCCGCGGGCACGACCTCGTGCTGGTTGCCCGTGACAAGGCACGACTGGAGGCTCTGGGCGCCCGTCTGCGTCAGGAAAACGGCGTGGCGATCGACATCATCCAGGCCGATCTTACGCAGCCTGCCGAACTTGCAACGGTCGAGACGAGGCTGCGCGATGACGCCCGCATCGGGATTCTCGTCAACAATGCCGGAACGGCAATCGGCGGAAGCTTCATCGAGCAGGCGACCGATGACGTCGGGCGGCTTGTTGCGCTCAACACGACAGCGCTTCTGCGGCTTGCCAGCGCCATCGCCCCGCGACTTGCGAAGTCCGGCGAAGGGGCGATCGTCAACATCGGCTCCGTGGTCGGCCTGGCGCCGGAGTTCGGCATGACGGTCTACGGCGCGACCAAGGCCTTCGTGCTGTTTCTGTCGCAGGGGCTCAGCCTCGAGCTCGCGCCGAAGGGTGTCTACGTCCAGGCCGTGCTTCCCGCCACGACACGAACGGAGATCTGGGAACACGTCGGCGCCGACGTCAACACGCTTTCCAACGTGATGGAGGTGGCCGATCTCGTTGACGCGGCGCTGGTCGGCTTCGACCGCCGCGAACTGGTGACCATTCCGCCGCTTCCCGATGCCGGACAGTGGGACGCGCTTCAGGCCGCGCGGCAGGCCATGCTTCCGAACTTCGGCAACGCACATCCCGCAGAGCGGTACCGCACGGCCGCCTGAGCAACAACGAAGCGCTTTCAATCAGCAACTCCGCCGCGGCGGGAACAAACAAGGTGACCTATGACGAGCAAAACGATGTTTGAGCCCTATACTCTCGGCTCGCTGACCCTCTCCAATCGTATCGTCATGGCGCCCCTGACGCGCAATCGCGCTGGCCCGGGCTTCGTTCCAAGCGATCTCGCCGCAGAGTATTACGCCCAGCGCGCGTCGGCTGGCCTGCTGATTTCCGAGGCCACGCAGATCTCGCAGCAGGGACAGGGTTACCAGGACACGCCCGGCATCTACTCCCAGGCTCAGATCGACGGCTGGCGCAAGGTCACGACCGCCGTGCACGCCAAGGGCGGGCGAATTTTCCTGCAGCTCTGGCATGTCGGCCGCGTCTCGCACGTCGACCTCCAGGAGAACGGAGCGGCGCCGGTTGCGCCGTCGGCGATACGGGCTGAGATCAAAACCTTCGTCAACAACGCCTTCGTTGACGTTTCGGAACCCCGCGCGCTTGAGCTCGACGAGCTTTCGGGGGTCGTGAACGATTTCCGGCAAGCAGCCGCAAAAGCCGTCGCGGCGGGATTCGATGGCGTGGAAGTCCACGGCGCCAACGGCTATCTGCTGGACCAGTTTGCCAAGGACGGCGCCAACGTCCGGACGGACGCATACGGCGGATCGATCGAGAACCGGGCCCGGCTGATGCTGGAGGTTACGGCTGCGGTGGCTGAGGAGATCGGCGCCGAGCGCACCGGAATCCGGATCTCGCCCGTCTCGCCCGCCAATGGAGTTTCGAGCAGTGATCCTCAGTCGCAGTTCGATTACATCGTCGAACAACTCGATGCCTTGGGCATCGTCTACATTCATGTTGTCGAGGGCGCCACCGCCGGAGCGCGCGATGTCACGCCGTTCGACTTCGGCTCACTCCGCCGGCGTTTCAAAAACACTTATATCGCCAATAACGGTTATGATCTGGACCTCGCGACGTCGCGGCTGGCCGCGGACAAGGCCGACCTGTTCGCCTTCGGCCGCCCCTTCATCGCCAATCCCGACCTTGTGGAGAGACTGGCGACCCGCGCAGCGCTGGCGGCCGTCGACCCGGCTACGATCTATGGCGGGGGCGCCGCGGGATACACCGATTACCCCACTATTGCCGCAAGCCGCTCCTGACCCTTCAGCCCGCTCTGGCGTCAGCGAGATTGGAGAACAGACCATCATGAAGGCCTTCATCCTCGATAAATACAAGAAAAAGGGCGCGCTGCGCTTCGGCGACATGCCGGAGCCCGCGCTAGGGCAAGACGATGTTCTGGTCGAGATCCACGCGGCCGGGCTCAATCCGCTGGATTCCAAGATCCGGGACGGCGAATTCAAGCTCATCCTGCCCTATCGCCCGTCCTTCATCTTGGGGCACGACATGGCCGGAATAGTCGCTCGGGTCGGATCGAAGGTCCGGCGCTTCAAGGTGGGTGACGAGGTCTATGCCCGGCCACGCGATGGACGCGTCGGGACGTTCGCGGAACTCATTGCCATCAATGAAGCCGACCTGGCGCTGAAGCCAAAGAGCCTCACCATGGAGCAAGCGGCTTCCATTCCCCTGGTGGGGTTGACCGCCTGGCAGGCATTGGTCGAGCGCGCCGGCCTGCAAAAAGGGCAGAAGGTTCTGATACACGCGGGCTCCGGCGGCGTGGGCGCATTCGCCATTCAGCTTGCCAAGCATCTCGGCGCGACGGTCTCGACGACGACGAGCACGGCGAATGTCGAGCTGGTCAGGAGCCTCGGCGCCGATGTCGTCATTGATTACAAAAAAGAAGATTTCGAGAAGGTCGTGTCCGGCTATGACGTGGTGTTGAACAGCCTGGACGGCGACACGCTTCAAAAATCCCTGAATGTACTGAAGCCCGGTGGCAAGCTGATTTCCATCTCCGGTCCGCCGGACCCCGATTTCGCCAGGGAACAAGGACTGAACTGGTTCTTGCAGCAGGTCTTGCGCCTTCTGAGCTTCAGCATCCGGAGAAAGGCCAAAGCCCGGGGGGTCAGCTATTCCTTCCTGTTCATGCGGGCGGACGGCGCGCAGTTGAGCCAGATCACATCGCTGATCGAAGCCGGGATCATTCGCCCAATCATGGATCGGGTCTTCCCGTTCGAAGCGGCCAACGAAGCTTTGGCTTACATCGAAACGGGACGGTCAAAGGGCAAGGTCGTCCTCAAGCTGAGGTGAAGGTCGAGGCGCGCCCTTTGTGGCGTTACCGGTAGAGGCCCGGAAGTGGCCCAATATCGGCCGGAGCGGCTACGGCGCGATCTGGATCTCCCCCTCGATCCGGGCGATCTCGAAATCGCTGATCAATATGTCGAGCCTGATTTTCCAGAGGCCGGGGAGGGGCAGCACCAGGTCGGAGGTGCGCCATGTTCCGTCTGTCGCCTTGCTCGCCTTGCGTTTTATCTCGGCGACGCCGGCCGATGGGTTGGAAAAGACGAAGGTGACCTCCTTCGGATCCAGGGCGGAGAAGTCGCCGGCCATGACGAGGGCAGTGGCTTCCACCGGTCCCGGTCTGGCGGGCGTGATCGTTATTTCCGCCATCGCCTTGTCGCCGTGAATGTGGACCGAGGCGGGCTCCGAAGCGACGGTTGTGAGTGCGCGTGGCGGCGGCGTGAAACGCCAGGCAGCCGCCACGCCGAAGAGAAGCAGCACCACAAGCGTCTCCGCGGCGATCGAGCGCACGAGATAGCGGGTGCCGCCTTGGTCGCCGGCTTCGACGCGGTCGGTCAGCACCCATCGATTGATTGCCGCCAGGCTGAAAAGAACGAGGAGGAGGGCAAGCTTGACCAGGAATACATTGCCATAGGCCGTGTCGAGCAGTGCCGACGGCTGTCCCACCTGTACGACCAGCAGCACGACACTGGCCGCCACGAGAAGGGCGACGGAGAAGGGGATGAAGACCGAGAAGCGATGCAGGGCCTTGAGCGCATGCGTATGACCGGTCTGGAGCAGCCTCGCGACGGGCACCAGGGCACCGACCCACAGCGCGATCGCGATCGCATGTAGGAAGACGCTCGGGCGCATCAGCCATTGCGGTTCGGCGGCGCTGGCGTGGCCGCTGAGCGAGAGTGCCAGCGAACCCGCGATTAGCGCCAGCAGCGAAATCCAGCGCGCGACCTGCTGCCGGCGCGAGACGAGCGCGACGCCTGCAACGGCGAGCGCGGCGATCATCACGACAACCGTTCTGCCGAAGCTTGTTGCGAGCCCGGTCGACCACACCGAAGGTTCGACCAGGGCCGAAAGCGGCCTGCCGAGCGCGTCCAGTCCCTGAAGCCCGGCAGAGAAAGCGGTCCCGGCAAGCCCGATGCCAAGCATTGCCGCGATAAAGCGCAGCCCCGCTCGCGTGCCTTGCAGGAACCAGCTCAAGGCGAAGACGCCGCCGATGCCGAAGAACAGACCCGCATAGAGCGCGACGCGGCCTAGCCAGAGCGCGGCGCGCAGCTGCCAGTCGATCGCTTCGCCGGCATAAGCGGACCCGCTTGGCGACCCTATCGAAAAGAGGATCGAACCGCCGACCGGATGCCCGTCTTCGGAGACGACGCGCCAGGAAAGGACGTGCGTGCCCGCGGAGAGGTCAGGCGGCACCTCGATTTCCACCGTGCGGTCCCGGAGGGAAAACCGCTCGAGCGTAATGGTGGAGCCATCGGGCTTGACCAGCTTCAATGCGAGCGGGGAAACCGGCTCGCTGAACGACAGCGCAAGTCTTGCGGGCGCGGCAGGAACGACTGCACCGTCCCGCGGCTCGGTCGCGGTCAGCGACGCATGGGCAAGGGCCGCCGTCGCCAGAAAGAGCCAGGCGAGAACGGCGATCGTTGCCCGGCCGAGAGCGGGCAGGAATTTTGTGGCCGCGAGCGTGTACACCTGAAGATCCTGATGTCGAAAGGAAGCCGGCGCCGAAGCGCCGGCTGATTGCTCAATATTGGGGCCTCAATATTCAGGTCTCAATGTCCAGAGACTTTTTCGAGCAGTTTCAGGCCCGGTGCCGGCATTTCGAGATCGTCGGACGACTGGCCGGGAGCCGGGATCTCGATCCAGCGCTCGGTGAGGCCACCGGGGCACTCCTGCACGACCGGGAAATGCAGCGTCTCGCCGGCCTTGAGGTCGGGCGTCAGGAAAACGCGCAGCGCGAATTCGTCATACTCGTCGTCGGCGAGGCTTCCGCCGCTCCAGATCAGCTCCTTCACACCCTCGCTGGTCGGCGTGCCGTAGTAGTCATAGGACTTGGCGTAAGCGCCCTTGACCTTCTCGATGGTCCAGCCGGCCTTCGGCTGAGGCTTGACCGCAATGACGCCTTCCGGGATCTGAACGCGCACGGCCGTCGTCGGCTTGCCCTCGCAACCGTGCGGCACCTGCAGGATCGCCTTGTAGGTCGAGCCGACGGGCGCCTCTTTGACCTGCAGGGTGACATGCGCCAGCGCGGCGCCGGTTCCGAGCGCCAGAATGGCTGCGGTGGCAATGAACGTCTTGAACATATTTCTTCTCCATGTCGCCGGCTGTTCAGCCCGGCGGTGATTAATACGGCACTACAGCGCCGCGCGTTCAATCGGAGGCGCTAAGCTCGCTGTAGCACTTTGAAATCCTGCATGATTTTTCCCTAAATCGATTCCGACTTAAGGAATCATGCAGTGGGCCTGACGAGATGCCGAGTGTCTTCCGCCTGCGAATACCAGGCGCCGTTCTTCGGCTTCACATTGGATTGGATGCGCTGGTGCGACTAAGCGTTCGCAAAATCAGCGCGACGCAGATGTCTCACGACTTCACGCGGAGGCGCCCTTGGGCTTCCCTGAAACTCTTCCAGCCATTGCGGAAGGTCCGGACCGTCCCTCGCCACAGGGAGATTGACGAGCGCCGCAGACGGCGCGTCGAAAGCGTAAAGCTGCCTTCCCGAAATCGCCGGCTGCGTGAACATCCCGCAAGCAAGGGTGCAGCAGTCCGGCATTCCCGAGTGATCGGTCGATGGCGCGGGCTCGTGATGCCCGTAGTCCGCGTCCGAGATACAAAGCGGGTTTCCGAAGCTATCCAGCCCGACCGGCTTGGCGGCGGCCGCAAGTCCGCTCGCAGCCTGCAGGACGAGCATGCAGGCGGCGATAAACGCCACCCAAATGTTCTTTCTCATCCTCAGGTGTTCCAGCATGATTGCTCCGATCGATCACCCGTCTATCACCGGAGACCTCAATTGAATATGCTCTCGATCAAACAGATCGAGGGAAATTGCCTATCTGCCAGGGCAAGTTGATGGAAATCGGAGGAGCGCGTCGGCACTCCCAAATGGCTGCAACGCCTGACTTTTCGGCACGCGATTACAACGCGTCCACCGCAAATGGGGCCGACGGAAAACGACATCGATCAAAGCGCATTCTTGTAGATCCGTCCGTCCTTCATGATGACCTTCAAATTGCTTTGGTCGGCGATCAGCGAGATGTCTGCCAGCGGGTCGCCACCGACAACCAAGAGATCGGCGAGCGCGTCCGCTTCGATGACGCCGAGCTTGCCGACATAGGGGCTGCGCGGCCCGGAGAGGGCCAGCAGCTCCGCATTATCCGCTGTCGCCATCTTCAGCACTTCCGCCGGCGTATGCCACCGGGTGAGCTTGGCGAGCTGCGCTCCCTGGCGGGCCGCGATCCTTTCCGAAAACAACGTGTCGGTGCCGAAGGCGGTCCTGACCCCGTGGTTCTTCGCCAGCGCAAAGGCGGTGTCCGTGCCGCTGATGATCTGCAACTGGGAGATGCGTTGCTCCGTTCCCTCCGGAAACGGTGCGGCGTCCTCGTCATCCAGAAACGGCTGAAGGCTCCACCAGATGCTTTTTTCCGCCATCAGCCTGGCGGCGCCTTCGTCGGCGAGATGCCCGTGCTCGATGCATTTGACGCCCGCCGCGATTGCTAGCCCGATCGCCTTTGGCGTGTAGGCGTGCACCGTCACGTAAGTGTTCCAGCCCTCCGCCGCCTCGACCGCGGCGCGGAGCTCGGCTCCGGTATATTGCGTGGAGTCGAGCGGATCATGGTCGGAGGTGACGCCCCCGCCGGCCATCACCTTGATGTGGCTGGCGCCGAGGAAGAGTTGCTCGCGCGTTCGCCGGAGCACCTCGTCGACGCCATCGGCGATGGCAGCCGCTCCGCTGCGCTCGGAAAAATGCCGCCGGTCGCGATCTTCGCGGGGCAAATCGTGAAGGGTGCGAAAGTCTCCGTGGCCGGACGTCTGCGAGATCATCGCGCCCGCCGGCCAGATGCGAGGACCGATGATCGTGCCATCGTCGATCGCCCGCTTCAGCGCAAAGACAGGCCCGCCGACATCCCGTGCGGTCGTGAACCCCTGCATTAGGAAGTCGCCGGCAGCTTTGGCCGAGCGCAACGCCAGATAATTGGGATCGGCGGTCAGTGCCACGATCAGGGGAACGGTCGAGAAGGCCAGATGGGTGTGGGCGTCGATCAGCCCCGGCATCAGCACGCCACCGGCGCCGTCGATCGTCAGCGCTTCCTCGGGTGCGGTCGCGCCGCCATCCTCTACCGATTTGATCCGGTTGCCCTCGACGAGCACGCTTGCACCCTCGCGAAGGGTCGGAGAGATGCCATCGAAGAGGCGGATGTTGGTGAAGAGGATCGGTCGCGCTGGCGCCGGGGGAGGCGGCTGCAGCTGCGCCGACGCGGTAGTTCCCAGGCCGACACCGGTCGCCATCGCTGCCATTCCGGTCATGAACGTGCGTCGGGAAAAGCCAAGTTTGACGCGCTCGGCGATGTATCGGATTTCCGGCCTGTAGCAGAGGCATCCAATGTGGCCGGGCGTATCCGTCGTTGCCGCCGCGCATTCGAACATGACATCCTCCCCCTACTGCATGTTTCCTTCGGTTGCGGTACGGCAAGGCTTCCCCTGCCAGCCTCATACCTGAGCTTGAAACAGGGATGAGGGCGAAGAAGTAGGCTTACTGTCGTATCCTGTGGCGTCTGAAAAGACGCGGCGCCGCAGGTTTATTTGTGTTGATTGCGACGGAGGACCTTGCCCGTCAGCAGCATGATGCCTATCGCGATGAAAACGATGCCTGCGACCATATATCCGGCCGACCCATAGCGGTAACCTGACGCCGCCAGGAGGAAGCCGATCACGACAAAGACCAGTCCGCCGACCTTGCCGATAAACAGGTTGGACTTCTCATCCTCCAAGGCCATGACGAACCTCCCGGTCGCGTGGAGCTACCAGCGTCAACATACAACGTCCGCGCGCTGCGGTCGAGCAAAAGCGGACACGCATACCTTGTGCCGGCGATCCTTTCGAACGACCGGCGCGCCCGCGAAAGCGCGGCCGCATCTCTTCTTAACTCAATGCGGCCAGGGCCTCTGCTGCAAGCTCGATGAATGCCTTGACCAGCGGCGAAAGGTGTCGGCTGCTCGGGTACAGGACATAGAGGCCGCCAGCGGGCGTCGCATAATCGGGCAGGACGCGACGCAGCCGCCCGTCGACGATGAGCGCCTCGGCCATCCTTTGGGGCACCTGGGCGATGCCGTAGCCTGCGATCGCGGCGGCAACCACCGCCTGCATTTCATTGGCGGCGAAGCGTCCGGCCACGGTGACCGTTTCCTGGCCGTGCGGCCCGTCCAGCACCCATTGAGCGCTGGCAGCCGACGGGCCCGCGATGACGCACTGGTGGCGGGTGAGGTCCGCCGGTCCGTCCGGAACCCCTGAGTGCGCGACATAGTCCGGGCTGGCGCACAGGAGTCTGTGCGTAGGCCCCAGCTTGCGAGCGATCAGCGTGGAGTCCGCGAGGATGCCGGTGCGGAAAGCGAGATCGATTCCGTTCTCGACAAGGTTGAGATTGTCGTCGGTCAGGCGCAGTTCGACCTTGGTTTTCGGATACATTGCCAGAAAGTCGACCACAGCGCGGGTGAGGAATTGGCCGAAGCCGACGGGAGCGGAAATGCGAATTGTACCTGACGGCTCCGCCCTCGCTTCCGCGAGGCGCAGATTTGCTTCCTCTATCGTTCGCAGCGCCTGGCTGCTCTGCTCGTAGTAGAGACGCCCGGCATCGGTCATGTTCAGGCTGCGCGTCGTGCGCTGGAGCAAACGGACCCCGACCTCACGCTCGAGCGCGGCAATGCGGCGGCTGACGGTCGTCTTGGGCATATCCAGCAGGCGCGCCGCAGCGGTGAAACTGCCGGCTTCGACGACGCGAGCAAACACCGCGATATCGTTGAGATCGACCATTGTATCCGCCAGTGGGACAAAGTTTCCCGATTATAGGCCATTATGAACCAATGTGGCAGCCCCTAACTTTGCTCTGTTGCAAACAAAGGAGCAGACACATGACCACCAAGCGAAACGTTCTGGTTACCGGCGCCACCGGCCAGCAGGGAGGCGCGGTCGCCCGCGCACTGCTCGCCAGAGGACATGGCGTCAAGGCGTTGACCCGCAAGCCGGACAGCGATGCCGCGCGGCAACTGGCGTCGGCGGGTGCGGATGTCGTGGCCGGCGATCTTGGCGATGCGGCGTCCATCGTGAAGGCCGCAGGCGGCGTCGACACCATGTTCCTGATGGGCAACAGCTATGAGACCGGGACGGAGGAGGAGACCCGCCAGGGGATCATTGCCGCCGATGCGGCGAAAGCCGCCGGCGTCGGGCACCTGATCTATTCATCCGTAGCCGATGCCGACAAGAAGACGGGCATTCCCCACTTCGAAAGCAAGTACCTCGTCGAGAAGCACGTCGCCGGGCTCGGCATCCCTTACACGATCAGCGCGCCGGTCGCCTTCATGGAGAATATCGTCGCGCCATGGTCGGTCGGTGCGCTACGCCAGGGAACGCACGCCTTTGCGATGCCTGCCGGACGTGTCCTGCAGCTGATTGCCCTGGCCGACATCGGGGCTTTCGTTGCCGCCCTGGCAGAGCGGCGCGAGAAGGTGTTCGGCAGGCGTTTCGATATCGCCGGGGACGAGCTGTCCGGCGAAGAGCAGGCGAAAATCCTCTCGCAAGCCATCGGTCGCCCGATCACCTACCAGGAAATCCCGATCGCAGCCGCTCGCCAGCAAAGCGAGGATGTGGCGCTCATGTTCGAATGGTTCGATCGCGTGGGCTACGACGCCGACATCGCCGCTCTGCGCCGGGATTTTCCGGAGGTCCGCTGGCACAGTTTTGCCGACTGGGCGCATGAGTTCGACTGGAGCGTTCTCGAGCGGGCGTCTGCTGCCAGTTGAGTTCCCTGCGGCGACTTTCGCCGCTCAAGAACTCCCGTCATCCCTGTGCTTGTCACAGGGATCCAGGCCACGGCGCGTCGGCGCCGTGGATGACACGACCTTCAGGAAGACGCAGACGCGGGGCGCGCCGGAGTCTCTTGCGCCCAAAGACTTGGGCGCGCTGGATTCCTGTGACGAGCACAGGAATGAGGGGCGGCTGTTACTCCGTGCCTGTCAGTGCCGGATCGCACCAAGTGATTCACTCAGTGGTCAGCCAAGAAGTCCCGGATGCTTCAAGATGCGCAGCTTCCTCGACTTCGCGGCCCGCGCCTGTGCGAGCGCGGCTGGAGGAGGTCGCGCTGTCGTGAGAGCGGGGGCGGTCGCAACGTTTCTAAGAAGGACCAGGCCGCCCCGGGGGCATGCGCTTTGGGTGTTGAGCACGACCGCAAGCGATACAGCAGCCGCCACGACCCCAACGCCTGACGCGGTGAGCCCCTCTCGACCCTCATTCCTGTGCTTGTCACAGGAATCCAGCAGCGCCGCGTCCGCGGCGCGGAAGACTCCGCCGGAGGGTGGGCGTGATTAGCTTCGGGGCGTTCGCCGGACGGCCGCCCGGTTGGCAGCAAACTCCAACTTTCCAGCGGCAATCGAAGCCTCAAACTTTTTGAATCCACTCTGCAATTTTGGTCGCAGCATCTGTCGGGGACAAGGTCGTCACGTCAAGCTTCAGTAAGTTCATCTCGTCGATACCTGCGAGGACTTTGCCGAGTGCGTGGTTTCTCCTTGCCATATCGGCATCGCGTGGCTTCCTCTTCGCGGATCGCTCGGCTGCCTCGATGCGGCGGATATTCTCTTCAAGATCGCAGTGCATATGCACAACGAACAACGGACCCCGCTCGCGACCAAGGCGCACAATGCGTTGCCACTCCGCGTTGCCCCAATCGCTGCTTCCGGCAAGAACCGTCGTCAGTACGACCGGAATTTCGACCGGGAGTTTCAGAATCAGGTCATGCGCGATTGCTTCGATCTTCTCGACTGTTTCGATGAACTCCGGCGATTTGAACTCCGTCAACGCGAAAGCGACGTTGTAGACACTGTGAATGTCCAGCAGGCGACCCGAAATCTTTGATATGAGTTCTTGACCGATCGTGAGCTTCCCCACTCCCGGATAGCCGTTCAAGACAATGATCATGGATTGCTCGTTCTAACGCGGCTCAACGCAAATTTCTCTCGTATAGAGCTGATCTAATCCGAAACAGCAAATCATTGAGTCAGGCTGCCAAGTCTGGCGACGCGGCTAAGGCATGCTCTTGGCGCCAGGGCGAGGTTCTAACCATGGCTAATTTTCGCTACTTTGAGATGCGCTGCTTCAGTGGCAAACTCAAATTAGACGGGAAATTTCCTCCCGCATTTCGCCCCGTCTGGCCCCCCTCCCAATGGGCGAAACACCTCTCGGCCCCGGGTTCCCCTACCGGGGCCTTTTCGTTAGTACACACCCACTGCTTGCCTTTCACTCGAAGAAGATCAGGCTCGCGGGCGAGGGCGGCAGGGGTTTTGCGGTAGCGGTGCTGAAGCCGGCGCGGCGGGCCATTTCGGCGAACTCCTGCTCGGTATAGGCTTCGCCTCTTGGCGTGGTGGCGAGCATTTCAAAGGAGAACGCGGCCGGGAAGGGTGGCGAGACGCGGTCCTCGTTCGGCACGAAATCCACCGCCACCACCCGGCCTCCGGGGGCGAGCGTCTCTCTGCATTTTTTCAGAAGCCCGGCGCAGGTGTCGATGTCGAAGTGATGTAGGAAATTCGGCAGCAGGATGAGGTCGTAGCCGCTGCCCCAGTCGACATCGAAGGCGCTGCCGGGAATGGTCCGGTAGCGCTCTGCGACGCCGAATTCGCCAGCGTTGTGCCGGGCAAGCTCCAGTACGGCGCTCCAGTCGACCGCGACGATCTCGGCCTCGGGAAGGGTTTTGGCGATCTCGATGCCGAAGCGCCCGTGTCCGGCGGCGATGTCGAGCACCTTCTGCGGCTTCTTCGGCCATGCGGCCACCTCTTCGGCGAGCGCCATGGCGCTGCGGGCGACGAGCGGACCCATGGCGCGGGCGAACTTCACCCAGACCGGATTGTCGGACGAGAGATTGGCGAGGCCCAACGATCCGCCGTTGCGCACGCAGGCGGCCGGATCGTCGAGGAACTGCGAAAGCATCTCGGGTGCCGCGATGAATTCGATGGCCCCGCCGATATAGGCCGGCGAGTGGCGGACGAGGAACGTGCGGCTCGACGGCGTCGCCCGGTAGGTGTCGCCCTCCTTGATGAGGAAGCCGTTGACGACGAGATAGTCGGCGAGGATGCGCACGCCGCGCTCGGAAGCCTTCGCCGCCGCCGCGAGCGTCGCCGCCGTGCTGCCTTCGCCGATCAGCGTGAAGAGATCGAGCTCGATCGCCGCTCTCAGCGCAGCCGTCTTGCGGCACGCAAACATCGTATCGATCGCGAGATCGGGCGAGACCTCGTCCATGTCCGTGCCCATGACTGTTTCGTCCGGTGATGCCATTTTGTCCTCCCGCTCGGAAAATCTTTCCGCCTTGCCTCTCCCCGGAGGTCAAGGATCGGCCGTCAAATGTCGAATTGCGTTATGGTGTCCGGAACGCCTGAAGCGCTCCACAACGGCCCGCCTCGCTCAAGGCATTCCACCGTTTCATCGAAATTCTGAAATGCTCTGACGCTTAGGGGCGCTTTAATTCCTGACGGAAACCGTCGCGCGTTTCCTGTCGCTTTCTCAGGCAAACCACAGGTCGTAAATGCGCGTCGCTACAATACACCAGCCGCGGCGCCTGCGTCGAAGGAAAAAAGGGGGCGCTCGCCGCGACCAGAGCGTCGACCCGGCTGCACCCCCTCTGCCCTGCCGGGCATCTCCCCCACAAGGGGGAGATCGGCCGGAGGCAAAGCGTTGCCCCGACCGCAGACGCGCGGGGGCAGGGGTGGAACTCAACGGCAAACGTATACTGGTTGAGCGGGACAGCGAGGCTTGCTGATCTCCCCCCTTGTGGGGGAGATGCCCGGCAGGGCAGAGGGGGGTATCGACGCCGGTGTGCCCGATTTTCGCCCTGCAACCTCATCGGCTCGCGCTCTACTTCGTGTTTCCCTAAATCCTGCCCGTCTTAAGGATAAAAGCATGCGGCGAATTCGAAACGCTACAGCGCCATTTGCGCGTCTGGATAGGACGCGCGGCGCTGAAACCCACGTCATTCACGGCGCCGACGCGCCGTGGCTGGATCCCTGTGACGAGCACAGGAATGAGGGAGTTTTGGGCCGTGGCGGAGCGAGAAATCTTCGACGAATGTGCGGTGACCAGGCGTCGATCGGCCGACAAGTCCCCGTCATTCCTGTGCTCGTCACAGGAATCCAGCAGCGCCGCGTCGGCGGCGCAGGAGACTCCGCCGGACAGATCGCGCGAACGGCGAGGGGCCTGCGTTCGCTTAGCCCCGTCGCAGGACCCGTCGGAGCGCGGCGGCAATCGAGAGGCCGAGGAGCGGCCAGACGGCCCAAAAGGTTCCCTCAAAGGTAAGGAGGTTGACGGTGACGACGGTGAGGGCGGCGATGACGAGCAGGCCGAAGATGCGGTCGATGTCCTTTCTCCGGCGCAGCCAGAGGAGGGCGGAGACGATCGAAAGGCCGAGCAGCGGCCAGACGGACCAGAGCTCGCCCTCCCAGTTGAGGAGGTTTATGGCGACGAGGGCGGCGGCGAGAACGGCGATGACGGCGAACTTGCGTTTGCCGGGCGCTGTGGGAGAGGCGGTCGCGGAAGGTGCTTGCGGCCGCGTGGCTTCGGCACCGGATTGTCGGCCCCAGGTGCCGGCGGAGTCTGCCGGTGCCGTGCCGTTGGGGGCGGTGCTTGTACCGGTGGTCGCCTCTGGTCGCGCAGTCCCGGGAGCGGATTGTCGGCCCCAGACGCCGGCGGACTCCGCTGTCGCCGAGCCTTGCGGTGTGCCAATTGCCTCGGCGGGTGCCTGCGGCGGTGCTGCATCGGACGCGGGTTGCCCGGTCCGGGTGCCGGCGGGCGCCGACGCGCCGTTTCCGCGCGCGCTGCCTTGGGTTGCGCCGCCCTGCCGGAGGGCCTGTTCATGCGCGCCGGCGCCGATCCTGACCGCATAGCTCGCGACACCGCCCTCGATGTTCTTCACCTCGAGCTGGCCGAGGAAATCGAAGCTGACGGCGACCTTGTTGCGCACCTGGTCGTAGACGGTATTGGAGATGACGATGCCGCCGGCGGGTGCTGTCGCCTGCAGGCGGGCGGCGATGTTGACGCCGTCGCCATAGAGGTCGTCGCCCTCGGCGATCACGTCGCCGAGATTGATGCCGATGCGAAAGCGCATCTGCGTCTCGCTCGGCCGCTTGGCATTCAGCACCGCGAGCTCGTTCTGGACGTCGACTGCGGCACGCACCGCCTCGACCACGCTCGGGAATTCGGCGAGCAGCCCGTCGCCCCAGGTGTTGACGACCCGGCCGTGATGCACCTCGATCAGTCGCGCCATGGCATCGCGGTAGCGCTTCAAGGTCGCCAACGTGCCTTCCTCATCCGCCCCCATCAGGCGCGAATAGTCCTGGACGTCGGCGGAGAAGATCGTCGTCAGCTTGCGGCGGGTTTCGGACATGACCGTTCGTCCTTGCTTCGGGTCCGCCTACAGCGCCACGTGTCTTTTGAGGAAACATGCGGCAGGCGCCAGGCGAGGGGCGCGTGTTTCGGGCAGCAGGCGTGCCACTTTGGATTGCACGAGTCCAGAGCCTTTCATAGCCAAGGGAACATTTTGCCGAGCAGGTTTTCCTCAGGGCCGACGCGATCGCCTCAGATACGGGAACGCTGCCCGGCACGTCCATTTAGAGCGTGATCCGATCAGGTCGCAATGGCGAAAATCGGGGACACGCGTGTCGATACCCCCCTCTGCCCTGCCGGGCATCTCCCCCACAGGGGGGGAGATCGGAAAGTGGCGATGTCCCGGTCAACTAATAACCCTGCGCGCTGCTTTGATTAGACGACTTCGGCATTTGCGTGTGCTGTCGGGCAGGGGCCGCGCTCCTGGCCAATCTCCCCCCTTGTGGGGGAGATGCCCGGCAGGGCAGAGGGGGGTGCAGCCGGCGCGGGCGGAGATGCGACGAGGCGCGACCCCCTCCGGCGCTCGGATATTGCGTCTTGCATGCGGTCTGACGGCAAGATCCTGTGGCAAGCGGGAGAACTGGCATGGGGTTCGGCCGCTTGGGGGCGCGGTCAGCCGCCCGACGTTCCCGCTTCCAGGACCGCAGAACCAGCGGGCGGAACAAGTTCGGCCGCTGCGGATTTCTGATGTTGATGAAGAGCGTGGCTTTTCTTGCAGCATCGCTGACGTTGGGCCTCTGCGGCACCGCCAGCGCCGAGGCGCTTCGGCCGGAAGCGATCAACAATGCGTCGCTCACCTCTATCCCGCCGGAGCGGCCGTCCGAGGACGCGCCCCGGCCGGATCCCGCCATCGTCCACCTCCAGGTTCTTCTGGACCGCGCGGGTTCGTCTCCCGGGGTGATCGACGGCTACTATGGCGAGAACGTCACCAAGGCGATCGCCGGGTTCGAGGCGATGCAAAGTCTTCCCGTAGATGGAAAGCCGGATCCCGAGGTCATCAGGCGGCTTGCCGGCGACAAGCCCGTCATCGTACCCCCCGTCATCGCACCCCCCGTCATTGAACCCTATGTCGTCACCGAAGAGGATACAAAGGATCTCGTCGAGCGCATTCCGGCGGACTACGCCGAACAGGCCGAGATGAAGCACCTCGGATATACGAGCGTCGCGGAGAGGCTGTCGGAGCGGTTCCACATGGACATCGACCTTTTGAAGGCGCTCAATCCAGGCTCGGCATTGGCCGTCGGGGACAGGGTGTCGGTTGCAATGCCCGGCGCCGCGAAGGAGGGCAAGGGCAAGGTCAAACGGATCGAGGCGCGCAGGCGGGCGGGCCAGGTCGCGGCGTTTGCGGAAGACGGCTCGCTGATTGCCGTTTATCCCGCCACGATCGGCAGCGAAGAGACGCCTTCGCCCTCCGGCACGCACAAGGTGAAAGGGGTCGCTCGAAAGCCCGTCTACGTCTACAACCCCAGGATCAACTTCAAGCAAGGCGACAACGACGAGCGTCTGGAGCTGCCGAGCGGCCCCAACAATCCAGTGGGAAGCGTCTGGATCGACCTGACCAAGCCAACCTACGGGATCCACGGCACGCCGGAACCCTCGCTCGTCGACAAGGTGGGGTCACACGGATGCGTTCGCCTGGCAAACTGGGACGCCGAGGAACTGGCGGCGATGGTCAAGCCGGGGGTCATCGTCGAGTTCACCGACTGAACCATGACCGGTGAGATTTCCATTCCAGCACAGACGAGGTCAGGGCCATGCACAAGTTCACAGTCACCGTCACGAAAGAGTTCGACGCCGACACCGCCGAGGAGGCCGCCTTGCTCATGTATCAGGAACTGACCAAGGGGCCGGCGCCGCTCGATTATTCGGTGACGGACGAGGCAAGGATCGCAACCGGTCTGACGCTGGACCGGGAAAAGGCGGACGAGTTCGCCAGTGTCGACCACACGGCAGATCCCGGCAATTGGTAGCCCCTGGTGGCCGCGACCACGCCTCTGCTGTGTGATTCCTCCCGATTTGCCGCCCCGGCCGCACCCGGGCAGAAGGGGTATCGACGCCTATGTCTCGATTAACGGCCTGTCCAATATTCTTCGTGGAGTTTCGCCGCCTCGTCCGCAAGCAGGGGGCCGATGACTTCCGTTGGGCGCTGACCGGCGGCGAACACGATGTGGCAGGGGAGATCGAGCGTCGGATTTTCCTGGCTATCGCCTATCTGTTGTTTCATCTCTCTCGGACAGGCCGAACACGACGCGCCCTATGCCTGCCCAATAGATCGCGCCCGAGCACATGGCGCATGGCTCCGCGGATGTGTACATCGTGCATTCGGCAAGAAAATCCAAATCATAGGCTTTGCCGGCGCGGGTGGCGAGAAGCCGCTCCGCGTGGGCCGTGCGGTCGCTACCTTCTGAACTGTAGCCATTGCACTGTTCCAGTAAGACATTGCCATCACGGTCGGCGAGAATTGAACCAAATGGGTGATCCCCGCCTTCGCGCGAACGCCGCGCCACATCGAAGGCCTGCCGCAACAGTGACTCATCATGGGACCGTTTGGTGCTTGCCATTTTGTGAGCTCCTGAGAATTATCGCAGTTCATTCACCATCAATGTTTCCCGGTAACGGAGCGGGCAATTTGTGTTCTCCGGCGAAGTAGAAACTCGCCAGCTTTCCAGCATTGACTATCTGACATCCCCCGATGGACAGGTACAAGGATCAATATTGATCTGTTTTGACTTTGTCAGCAAGGCTTGCACGAAATCGCAAAGACCCGATCTGCTTCGGCCTTCAACAGGATCAAGCAATGTCGGGCGTCGCGACACGCGCTAGAGTACGCGGCGACAATTTCCCGGACGCGGGGCCGACGATAAGTGGAAAGCGCCTCGACATGGATTGCCTTGCGAATGCTGAATGGGAGACCGCTTGAACCTACTCCTTTCGGATTAAAGTACTACTCAGAAATATTCGTTCCCTGAACTATGGAATATGGTAAGAACCAGAAGGCGATAGGGGATTCTACTTCAATGGCCGAGTGCCAGCGCGGGACGCGGCTGAGGGGAATCAAACAAATTTTGAGAATGTTGCCGGACCAGCCATTTGACGCGCGCTGGTCGGGGAGGGTGAGGGCGTGTGTAGAGTATTTTCGCCCGATGAGGGAGCGCCGGCTTTGGCTAGCGGCGGCAGCCGAGGCTGGCCGGTTTCCCACCTCTTCGACAACGCGATTTCGTCGCGACGAATTTCCCTAATCTTGGAGAACGCAGGGGGCCTCGAGAGGACGGGAAAGCTAACTGAATTTTTCGGAACACTGAAAAAGCGTGCATCGATCGATGCGCCAGCAATGGGGTAGGGGGCAAGTAGAATGAGTTTCTTCACAACAAGCTTCATGACGGACGGATCGTATGATTCCGGCCTCAGCCAATCCGCGCAGGGGCAGCTCTCGTCGAGCTACACCGACGCGCTCGCAGAAGCGCTGCAAGATGTAACCGTCGCTGATTACATCGGCTTCCTGGCCAACCAGGCCGGCCTTTCGGTCGATGACGCGCTCGCCGTAAAGGCTGCGGTCATCGCCGGAGATTTCACCCTTTCGGACCTTTTCGCAGCCGCCCAGAGCAAGATCGGCCCTGTCGACGGCGCCAGCATCACGGACCCGACACCGACGATGCTGGTCAACGGCGTTGAAATCGACCTGACCGCCATCCTCACCGGGATCGACACCGAAACCTGGTCGACGCTGCAGGCGAGCGGCAGGAAGCTCGAGACGATCTATCATACCCGGGAGTTCTACACGGATACGCAGGAACCGGCCGACTACGATGCCGGTTGGTCCAGTGACAACCAGCCTCCGAGTGCCGAGCCGATCCTGAAGGAACTGACCGAGGACGTTGCGGCGTCTCCGATCGACCTCCTCGCAACCGCTTCGGATCCGGATGGCGACCCGCTTTCCGTCGTCGCCGGCAGCCTGAGCTTTTCCGTTGACGGCGACGCCGGGTCCTCAACACCTCCCGGCTACATCACTGTCGTCGACAACATCGTAACGGTCGACACCTCGCACCCGGATCTGCAGCCCGGAGGCGCAATCGATCTGAAGCTCGGCGAGACGCTCACCGTCGTCGTCAATTACACCATCGAGGATGGTCAGGGCGGCTCGACCACCAATGCGCTGACCCTCGAAATAGCCGGCTCCGCGGACATCTACACCGGTACCGAGTCGTTCAGCTTCCAGAAAATCGGTGGCGATACAACGGAACGGTCGTTTTCGGGCTCTTTCACGGTCGATGTGGACGGTTTCGACGGCATCGTCACGGTGAGCGGAGATGCCGATCTGAATGCCAAAAACGAGAGCCTCGGGGGAGCGATCGACAGTGGTTCGTTCAGCATTGTCGGCACCGACTCGAACAGCACCTCGACGGAAACGCTGAACCCCTATTCGAAGACAGTGGTCCTCAGCGACGCCGATTTCACCGACGGAACGATCGCGTTCAACGGTTCGTTCAGCCAGCAGGTCGCGAACGGCTCCACGGTCGCCGTCCAACTCGAATACAACTACTGGGCCTGAAGCCTGGTCGCCGCAACCGCATGGCCCGGCGAACCGACCGGGCCATCACCCATAGTGATGCGTGTACTCCTCGGCCTGAAAATCCGCGAAGCCCTGGGACCAGCGTTTTCCCGGCCAGACATAGTCCACCCGGCCTTCCTCGGGCCGGTAGACGGCGGTGTAGAGGGTGGGAAAACGCGGATTTCGCGCATGGACCGGCGGCTGGAGGAAGTGGTCGGTCAGGCCTTCGAGCGACATCGAAGGTTCGTCCAGCGCCTCCAGGAGTGCGCGCTGCCGCGCGAGCGAATTTGGCGGGGCCCGTTCGCTGCGCTGATGGTTCGCGCATGCTTTCAGGCGGGTTATGACCGGCCGCTGGCCGGGACCGAGGAGGAGGGTAGCGTAGGTGCCCGATCGGTCGAGCAGCGTCACGTTCTGCGACAGCGCCACCGGGATACGGCAAAGCGCCTCCACCGCCTCACTGACGCGACGGCAGGTTTCGAGCACGTAGCGGATCATCAGAATGATCGAGAAACCGCGGCCCTGAATGCGGCCGCCGCCGAGGGTGACGCTCGCGACCAGCCCTTCCTCGTTCATCCCGTCGACGCAGCCTCCCCACGGGCGCTGCGCCTTCGCGATCACCTTGAGGCCCGACCAGGCGGTGAGCTCGAAGCGATCCGAGACGATATCGGGCGGATAGTCGAAGTTGCGGACGAGCGCCGGGCCCTCTTTTCCGAGCCAGACCGCCTGGCTGCAGCCATAGCCCTCCGGCGCGGGGCGGTAGTGGCTGAGCATCCGGTGGGCGAGCTCGTCATCGCCGACGAGGGCGCAGACATGGTCATAATGCGGGATAAGCTCGGGCATGTGCTGCTGAAGTGCCGCGCGACATTCGCTCACGGTGGGGGCGGCGGGGCGCGACGTCACGGCCTGGCCGAAATACCAGCTCTCCACGCCGGCCCGGCCGGCCGTGAAACGGGAAAGCCAGTCTTCCCCGGGCCGATCCTCCCGCGCTGAGACGAAGGTCTTGTGCATGGCGAAGTATAGGGAGGGAATTGCCCTGTTGGCAACGCGAGGGGTGGGGGGCTGCGAGCGCGGGGCAAGCAGACGCCCGGCCGCCAAGCGCGCCTTTAGGAAGAGAGCGCCGCCACCGCAGCCAGGAGGATGCGACCAAGACGCTCAACGCGATGGGTGGGGCAAAGGCATCATCACTACCATCGGCAATGCGGAAGCGGTATCGTTGCTGATGGCGGGATTTGTGCCGCGCGGCCGGCTGGTGCTGCTTGGTGCGGGCAGGGATCATTGCCCATGTCGGCCGGTCATCTCGTCGTCGGCGAGCGCAGCGTGCTCGGATCGATCACGGACGCGCCTTACGAGAACGAGAGGACCCTCGGACCTCAGCGCCCTGACCGGCGTCCGCGCCCCAAATCGAGACGATGCAGCTGCAGAGGGCACCTGAAGCCTACCAGAAGATGAAGTCCGGTGACGTCAAGTTCCGGATGGTCCTAACCATGAAGGAGACCCGCCATGCGCATTAACGACGATCTGTCGAAACCGGTCATCGTCCATGGCGCGAAGCTGGACTGGGTGCCAAGTCCCGCGGCCGGCGTGGACAGGCGCATGCTTTTCCGCGTCGGCGACGAGGTCGCCCGCGCCACCTCGATCGTGCGCTATGCCCCCGGCAGCGCTTTTCCTCGCCATATACACAGCGGCGGCGAAGAGATCCTCGTGCTGGAAGGTGTTTTCCAGGATGAGCATGGAGACTATCCGGCAGGCAGCTACTTCCGCAATCCGCCCGGCTCCTCGCATATCCCCGCCGCGAAAGAAGGCTGCACCATCTTCGTGCGGCTCTGGCAATACCGTGAGGGGGATCAGACCCAGATCGTTTGCCGGCCGGGCGAGGGCCAGCGTGCAACGCCCCGCCCGGGCGCCAGCGCCGCGACCATCCTGTTCGACGATGGCCGCGAGGAAGTCCGGCTCGAAGACTGGCAGGCCGACGAAACCGTCTCGGTCGCAAACACGCGCGGGTTGGAGTTCCTCGTCCTCTCGGGCGGGCTGATCATCGGTGGCGAAACACTGGAGCCACAGAGTTGGGGCCGTTTGCCCGCCGGCACCGACCTGATCGCGATCATCGGCCCGGAAGGTGCACGGATCTGGCTGAAGGACGCGCCTCTGATGCACCCGGACGTGCTCCAGCTACCCGAATAATTCGCCCGGTAAGAACATATCGGCTCATGCCGGAGCTGGAACCAGCTTGTTGCAGATCAGCCAAGCCTCAGTCGACAAATTTAATTGCGACCGGGGACCCGTCCGGCAAGTCCTTGGTTTGCGAGTATATTGTGGCGGTAAAGCTGAGCCATTCCTTCCAGGCGCATATCCAGATGTTGTCGACCTTGTACTCGCCCCCAAATAAAGGAAGCGTCGTAAAGGCGTAGCACTGAGTGGGACCAAGGACTATTCCTGCGGAGCGGCATCGATCCACCAATGGGCGCAACAGCCAACCCTCCGCATCGTCAACGCAACGTTGGTGGAACTCTTTCTCAGAACCCGCGATCTCCGCGATCGAAGCAGCGGAGACTTCCAGCATATGGATTGCTCCAGCGGCATCCGCCAAGAACACGTCTCGGAAAAGGTTAGCCCCCAAGACACGGCACGGGACGGGCAGAAGGTCCGCCCACGCGTCAAGTTGCATGGCGGTTATCTCATCCGCAAGGAAGTCTGAGTAGTTCTGTCGCATTCGCCAAAGATGGAGGGCCGGCAGTTTTGCTGCAAGCTCAGACCTCCCCTCGATACACAATTTATGAGTTTACATCGTAATCCGGGCAAACCCGAAAAACCTTATCCTCAAAGCCAAGTTGTCAGTTGACAACTTGGCTTATCTGGACAAGGCTATCTGACCTGCAACACGCATGAACCTGTGGGAGGGAAACATGCGCGCAGCAATTCTTCTGGGCATGGCTGGCACTGTTTTGGCGTCCGCGAGTCACGCCGGCGAACACCGTATCGGCATGGCGGGCATGGCTTACGCGCCCGCGATGATCGAGGCGAAGGTGGGCGACACGCTCGTCTTCGTGAATGACGATACCGAAGCGCACAATGTGCTGACAGCAACCGTCGGCTTTTCGACCGACCTCGGCAAGCAGGATCCGGGAAGCGAGACAAGCCTGACACTCCGCAAATCAGGGGCGTTCGATCTCGAATGCGTCATCCACGAGGAAATGCACGCCCGCGTTGTCGTAAGGCCGTAGGGGGAGGAAGCATGAACAAGATCGTCGTCATCAGCCTCGCCTCCGTCTTCGCGGCGGGCGTGGCGGGTTATACCCTTGCGGGGCCGGACAGGGTCGCCTTCCCGAGTGGCTATGCCGAACGCTTCGTGCTTTACAACACCGTTGACCGTCCGGATCGCAAGACCATCCGCTTCATGTATGTAAGCCCTGAGACCCATACCAAGGCGAAGGCCGGTGAGCCGGCTCCTGACGGAACCATTCTCATCATGGAGGATCATCGGGCGAAGCTCGACGCCTCGGGCAGCGCCGAACTAGGGCCGGACGGTCGGCTCGTGCCAACCGACCAGATAACCAACATCTTTGTCATGGAGAAGCGCGCGGGCTGGGGCGATGCCTATCCGCCAGAGGTGCGCAACGGCGACTGGGACTATGCGCACTACCTGCCCGATGGCGCGCCCAAGGCGGACGCGAAATTCGACGGATGTTTCTCCTGCCATCGGAACCGGACCGGCCGCGATTTCAACTTCACTTACACGAAGTATCTGATGGATCGCGAGGGCAAGTAGCTACCCGGCGAACGGCTTCGATCGAGCGAGCCCCTACGCCGGTTCACCGCCGCGGGGCAAGCTGCGGCACGATCTCTTCCGGAGGACTGGCGTGAAGCTGCCGCATCTCGGCAATCGCACCAGGCAGCCAAAGGCGCACCTGGCGCATGGCATGTTCCGTGAGATCCTCCGGCAACTGCATCCGATAAACGTGCTTGCGGATCGCAAGAAACATGAGGGAGCCGTGCAGCGTCATGGCGATTTCGCGCTCTTCGTGCTGCATCGCGCGGGTCGGAAGGTCGGCCAGCCCGGCCTCGCGTCTTAGCGCGGCAATGACCGGCTCCAGGATAGACGCGGTCAGCGCGGCGCCGCGCCGACCGGGCTGGCCATAGCCGTCAAGACCGGCTCGAACGAACAGGCGCATCGACTGGCCGGTAATGGCGTCGAGATAACGGGCATAAAGGCGACCGAGCCGTTCGGCGAGCGGCGCATCGTCCAAGGCAAGCGCGGCATGCCAGTCTTCCTTGCCCCACTGCCTGGCACGCTCCTCGAACAGAGCGGCGACAATCTCGTCCTTGCTGCGAAAATGCTTGTAGAGTGCAGCCTGCGTAACACCGAGGCGCGAGGCCAACCTGCGGGTCGAAGCTGCGAAACCTTCTTCCGCGAACAGTTCCGCCGCCGCTGCAAGGATGGCAACCCGACGTTCGTCGGACGGCAATCGCCGACGCTTCGGCTGCTCTCCCGCGGCGGCTGCACGATCCGGCTCTATCCCAACGCTCTTCCGACGTGGCTTGGCGCTCAATTCCGGCTCCCATGGATGCCTACTGCACGTTGCCTTTAATCGTAGCCGATTAAAGGACAAAAACATGCAGCAATTCAAAGTGCTACAGCGTCCTTTGCGCGTCTGATTAGACGCGCGGCGCTGTAGCCGGCAAGAGGTCCTGCTTAAAGAACCTGCCGCCCATCGACTGTCGCCGCTGCATTACGGCCGATGTGAGAATACTGCACCTGTCGTCCAAGCCAAACTCGGTTGACCGCACTGCCACCACGGATCTTCGAAAGTATTGACCGCCGTTCGAACCGACGAGGGCGATCTCAAACTCTGCAGCGCGACCTGCAACCTGCATGGACGGCGAAGCAAAACTGAGCCCGATTCATTTCGGGCAGCCGGACAATGATCTAACTCTTTGAAGTTAGGAAATTCCGACCGGTTGCACACTTTTCGCGGCATTGCTCTTGGCGCAGGATGAAGGCCACTTATGACGCCCAGCGGTCGTTCGTATTGCGCGAAAATCGAGCGACGTTAGTTCTCATCATGATTGGAAGCGTATCGCTGATGATAGGTCTCGGTGACGAAATCAATGAACGCAACTGCGGCGCCTACAGCCAGGCGTGCATGTCGAGGTTCCAATCCGCGATGTTTGCCGTCTCGGCCGTGCCCGGATCCATATAGTCCGCGCAGTTCGGCCAAGTGTTGAGTCATCGCTGAGAGATTCTGCAGAATGAGCCGTATTGTGTTGGCTCCTTTCGCTTCGTCAGAGATGCCCTCGGGCACAAGTTTCAATTCCTTCGCCAGAGCCTTCGTCAGTTTCGGCAGATCGTCATTACGAGAGATACTGACGCTCCGCTTGGATAGGATGCTCTTACAGCAACTCTCCACAAGCTCCTTTGCAGTTCCAATTGCCAATGCTGGATCGCGGTCGACTGCGTTCTCGAGTCTTGCAATTTCCTTCTGCATCCACCCAGCATCAAGTGCATCAGCCACCGTCCTGGCGCGTGATACTGAGCGGCCGTCGGAATTGCGGATGCGCTGACCGACAAACCGTGGCCGACCGGCAATTCTCTCTTCCTCGACAAGGTGCCAGCCTTCCAGCCGCAGTTGGTCGTTGAATTGCTGCACCAATTTCAGCGCTTCGTTTCGGTCAGGACGAACTACGGGATGAACTATTTCGCATAGAAAACGAAGGAACAAATCCGAGGGACCCTGCAACAGATTGAAGCGCGCGTCGCCGTATATCCAGTCATCGCTCCAATCCTGCGGATTGTTTACCCGGTGCTGCCAGATGTCTCCGGCTGCGTCGCGGAAACGGCTGTCATAGGAAGGTAGGGACTTCAGATCGTACAGCCGCTCCAGGAATTCGACTTCCTCAAGTCTGCCGCTCCAAACGACATTATCAATCCTCAATCCGTCAAAGACATTCTGGCGCGTAACGCGGGATATATCGCCTTCAGTCTGTCTCCATTCGGGGCGTGGCTTAACCTCGGGGACAATCTTTATACCGAACCAGTCGTCCGTGTACTGTTCCAGTATTAACTTGAGCCGATTGCTAATCTGCTCTTCCAACGCCTCACGATTGGCGCCGAGCCCAGCATAAGTTGCTGGTTCCATCCGCAAGTAGATGGTCCAGATTGTTGTTCCGCCATTCCAATTATCATATCCGGTTTCTTCGACCTTTGGCGTGGATTTCCGCAATGCGTCGGCGGCCTCAATCATCCCCTCTGCGGTAAGAAGTTCGGCTGCCGTGGCCAGATATGCTTCGTATTTTTCGGATATGTAGCCCACGACTCACAGTAGCTGATTCTTCGACTTGCTCAGCCTAGCAGGTGCGGAGGTCGAAAGCATCACGACGCTTGCGGCTCGCACCGTACCGCGCGGTGCACTCGGCGTCGTCTTTCCTGGACTTTTCGGTTAGCGTTCTGCGACAACAGGGAGGAGGTGGAACGGTGTTTTCATACGCTGCTCGCCTTGTGGCAATCGTGGCGCTTGTGGCCGGTGTCTGGGAGATCGCGCTGGGGCTGGTCGTCTCGACGGGTTATCTGGATCCGGATGCCTTATCGCCGTTCACAACGGCTTCGTCGTTGGGCCAGGCGATCGATGAAGGGCTTTACTGGATCGTGTTCGGCGTCGCGCTCGGAACGCTCGCGGAGATAGGATTGGCCGTCCGCAAGCGGCGCGAATGAATGCCGATGCCGGCGCTGCGCTCAGGCTTCCGGGGGCGTGTCCACAAGCAACTGGAAGAAAGTGCCCGCGGCGTCGCGGGGGCTGACGGCAGCAAGCCAGTGAGGATCCGTCGTCACGACGCGTCGCTTCGCGTCGCGCCCATCCTGCGTTTCCGCCTCGTAAATGGCGCACGCCGTCCGGCTTTTCGCGCAGAAGGCGATTTCGAACACACCGGACGGTTTGCTGTCCGGCGCGTCATAGATTTGCAGCACGTAACCCTTGAAGCTCTGGCGCTCGCCTCGCTGATCGAGTTCGCTCAGGATCGATGGGCTTAGTTCGTCCCGGTCGACGGGCAACGGCGGTGTCCAGAAAGGCCCCGTTGCAGTGTCGTCGAGCTTGGCGACTGCGCGCATCTCTCTGCTCCTGTAGGCTGGAGGGCGTTCCTGTAGAGGGCCGCAAAGCTATCAATTTTGAGCCGGTTGTGACAGGCCCAAGCACTGCACTTTTCGAGAGCCTGCTGCCTGTTTCCTTGAATCGTGGCCGACTTAAGGAAAAAACATGCAGGAATTCAAAGTGTTACAGCGTCCTTTGCACGTCTGATCACAATACATGACAGCGGGCCTGTGCTTGTCACAGGAATCCGGCGGCCTTCCGCCCGCAAATCATATAAGCACAGTTTCGACACACAGGATTCCTGTGACAAGCACAGGATGAGGAGAGGGTGGGGCGGCCGTGCGTCACGACCCAACTGACTTGATGAGGCATCCGCCAAACCCAATTACGTCACGGTCGCATACTGTGGCGTCTGACAAGACGCGCGCTGTCGTTCAAGGCAAGAGGAGGGTCCCAGAGCGGTTTGAAGGGACAATCGCGGTGGCTCTGGGACCTTTGCGCGCCTACGGCGGTGTCGGGGACTTGTCGTGTCGTCGGCGCTCTACCGTCACCATATGTTCGAGGCGGACGGCCCGCAACGGTCCTAGGACCTTTGGCTTTGCCTGTCGGACTTAAGTCCAGCGGCTGGAACTGTTTTCCAGCCCCACTCGTTGCCCCCTTATCCAACAAAGGAGGCGACAATGAAAAAACTTGTTTTCATCGCTGCGGCAGCCGCCCTCCTTGGCGGCCCCGCGATCGCTCAGAATAACAACGACGGCAACCGCGGCACTGCCGCAGGTATCGCCGGCGGTGCCGCGACAGGCGCCATTATCGGCGGTCCGGTCGGTGCTGGCGTTGGCGCAGTTGTCGGAGGCGCACTTGGCGGCGCACTGGCACCGCCGCCTCCGAGGGTGGTTACCACAGTCCAACAGATGCCCGCACCGCCGTCGGTCGTCGTCCGGAAACGGATCGTCGTTGGCCAGCCTCTTCCAGAGACGGTCGTGCTGACTCCGGTTCCGCAGGCTCCGGAATACTCGGTGGCCGTCGTCAACGACCAGCGGGTGATCGTCGAACCGAGGTCTCGCAGGGTGGTCCAGATCGTCCGCTGACGGCCTGATCCACAGCGCCTGCGCGTCTTATCAGACGCGCAAAGGACGCTGTGGGTCTTCGAGTTGGTTCATGGAAGGCATGCCGACAGGTTTCGGCGCCGATGATCAGACCAACATCTTTCATCAACAGGAGCCCGTCGCCCCCTCGTGGCGGGGCTCCTCTTCACATGTTCATGCAAAAATCGAATATCAGACTTTTGGCCCATATCGCGCCGGACTTTGGTCCGATGATCATCGGACCAAAGAGGACGATACTTCAACCTTTGGGGGTGCCGGCGACACTGCACCGACACGAACCTATAGTGATTTCAGAAGCGATTTAGAGCGGGGCCCTTCGCCAAGAAAAGCGTGGGACCCCGCTTGTGTGGGAGCCGAGCTGCGCGGGTTTGGCACGCGGGCGGTCTTCGATCCTGCATCGTGTTTCGGATGCGGGCCCGCAGTTCAAGGCGATCTCTCTTCCGGTCAGTGTGTTCCCGACAGACGCTGCCGCAGGAAAGGCACGGTAAGCATTTTCAGCATCGCCGGATCGCGGATGCCGAGGTTGTAATTGAAGATCAGGCGTGTGAGGGCGCCCTCTGCCACAGCGCTGGCGCGGAGCATTTGATGATCCTCCAGCAACTCCTCGAACACTTCGCTGAGCATGTCGACATCGTGAAGGGGAATGTGAGGTCCGATCGGCATAGCGCATCTTCCTCTGTTGGCGCGACAGTGCTGTGACGCCGGCCGGTCCCCTAATATTCCCGCAAGTGACCGTATGATGCGTTCTCGTGCGAGGCACTGGCTATTAAACATATATTAATTAATGTGTCAGAATCAACCTCCGGTTGGTGCGCGCGAGCGCCCCCGCCTAAGCCGTCTCGCCGATGCAGAACCCGCGCCGATCCTTGCCTGCAGCGCCGCGCTTCTTTTCAGACGCGCAAGGGACATTGTAGCGCTTTGAATTGCTGCATGTTTTTCCTTAAATCGGCCAGGATTTAAGGAAACTTGCGGTAGCGCCTTCGTCGACCGGCCGCCCGCCGCGGCTGCAATTCGGCGCCATCGGAATGGCGACACACTTGTTACTCGCATCTCTCGAGATCCCGAGCCAGACTGTGCTTATGAACAACGGGCGATGAGCGGCCGCGACATGCGGCACATCGCCCCGAACAGGAGGTTCGAGAGCGATGACTACGCCAGCCGAGAATGCACGCAAGGACGGACAACCTGCCATGCACACCCCGCCGGTCGTATCGCCGGAGGAATGGGAGGCGGCCCGCCAGAAGCTACTTGTCAAGGAAAAGGCCCAGACCCGGGCGCGCGATGCGCTCGCCGCCGAGCGCCGGCGAATGCCATGGATGGCCGTGACGAAGGACTACGTTTTCGAAGGGCCCGAGGGCAAGGTCAGCCTCGCCGACCTCTTCGACGGCCGGCACCAGCTGATTGTCTACCGCGCCTTTTACGAGCCGGGCGTGTTCGGCTGGCCGGACCATGCCTGCCGGGGCTGCTCCATGGTGGCCGACCAGGTGGCCCATCTCGCCCACCTCAATGCCCGCGACACGACACTGGTCTTCGTCTCGCGCGCACCCCAGGCGGACATCGCCCGGCTGAAGGAGCGTATGGGCTGGGACATGCCGTGGTTCACCATCACCGACAGCTTCGACGCCAACTTCGGCGTGGACGAGTGGCACGGCACCAACGTGTTCTATCGCGACGGCGACCGCATTTTCCGCACCTACTTCGTCAACAACCGCGGCGACGAGCAGATGGGGGGCACCTGGAACTATCTCGACATCACGCCGCTCGGCCGGCAGGAGGTCTGGGAGGACTCGCCCGAGGGCTATCCCCAGACCCCGACCTACAAGTGGTGGAACTGGCACGACAGCTACGTCGAGGACGCCGCGCCCGACAAGAAATGGGTCGAGGTGTCGGACGCCGGCGAGGCGGCGATGCGCAAGCAGGACACGGACAAGCGATGAGCCGGGGGTGCTCCGGTTGTGATGGGTTGGCCGGGCGAGGGCGCCCGGCAGCTTGGGCGAGTGCTGCTCGCCGAGACCTAAATTTCCTTGAGCCCCGCGGCAAGAACGATACTCGCCGGAACATCGATCCATGTGGCCGGAGTGATCGGGGAAACCTTGGTTAACCAGTGGCCGACGAGCTTGTAGCCAAGGGTGTAACCGAGCCATCGCGGCCGCGTCCCGCCCGTTCCGAAGAACCAGGACGCGTGATCGTAATCGGCGGAGGATAGCAACGACTCGACGGGAAGATTGCTGCGCAGTGCTTCATCATCGACCGCGCATTCCCAAGGCTCCGGCGGGTTGCCGAACAGCTCCCGCACGAACTGCCCTGCCAGCCCTTCGCTGACCAGAGCTTCTCCGAGGCTGCGTCCGTAGCCGGGACCCGCCATCCGGAGGCAGTGATGCGCTTCGTGGACGACCTGGCGGACGAGAGTACCGTCGTCGAGACAGCGTGTAAGGTTGGGATTGTCGGGGTCGATGGTCAGCGAGAACAGGGAGCTTCGGTAGGCGAAGCCAACCATGCCGATTTCCGGGATAACCTTCCCGGGTTGCCGCTGCACGAGAATGTCGAGGGCGGGCGGAGGGAGCAGGCGCGATACTGCCCCGCGTGCCTCGTCAACTCCGGCGACGATCGGGTCCCGCCAGCGCTTCAGATCGCCTTCCGCCTCGAGCCAGTGAATTCTCCACTCGTCCATTGGTTCAGTTGGCTCTTTGTCTGTCGGTCGCGACGTCTTCCGTGAGCAGAGTTTCTGCCCCCCTTATCGATTTCAGGCACATTTCGATCATCAGCCTCGAACGCCCCGACCCGCAATCAATCTCTTCCAAGAACTCACGCGCTTTCGCATGCATTCCGCGACCTCGCGATCAGACAACTTTTGCATGAAACGGGTCTCGAATGGTGTAACCTAGGATATGGAAATTGGAGACCGATGCAAAGCGAATTGAAGCCAGTCCGTCACGCAGGGACGATGACAATGTGCCAGGGACACTGCGGCCGCTTCCCGGCCCCGTGCCGGCGCGGCTGGAAAACGCCTCGCGCATTTCGAGGACGCAGCGTTGGGTTCCGGCTAAAACAACAGTAGGGGATCAAATCGCGATGACGATGAACTTCTCAATAGGGTGCGGAAAGCGGAACTATGCGGTGTCAAGCGCGCTGGTTAGCTCATTGGCCACAACGTTGAGTTCGTCCATAGTAGCTCGAGGCGTCGCTGCAAACGTAAGTGTTTCTTCTTTGATGTAGCGCCGCGATGTTATGTCGGTCTTTTCCACCATAGGAACCACGTGAGCATGCACGTGTGGAATGTCGCCTCCTGTAAAGAGGAACGCGACACGCTCTACTCTGTAGATCCGCTTCTGAGCGCGGGCAATCTTCTGCCCCAAGGTGGTGATCTCGCCCGCGAGATCACCTGGCAAATCATCGAAATGGGTGAAATGGTCGCGAGGAATAATTTGAACGTGGCCGCGACGAATTGGATAGATATCGAGGAAGGCCAGCAGTCGATCGCTTTCAAAAATGGTGCTTGGTCTAATCCGACCCTGAGCCATCTCGCAAAAAAGACACTGAGAAGGGCGCTGTGGAGTCATGATCGTGTTTCCTGAAATGGAGGCACTCGTTGCAGTATTGCCGATCCCCCAAAGTCCACAAAGGGTCGATCCTTCCCGCTCGCTCGCGCGGGTCGCAGAAGGTTAGAAGGCTCACCTACCAACCTCCTTGCTCATCCTATCCCGGAGCAGCGCAATCGTCTCCGGGACGGAAAGACCTTCGATAGGTGGAGGGTTCGGCCGCTCACAAAATTCCCTCCAAATGAACAGCGTGAGTTCTGCGCCGTCCGTGTCCGGCTCGTCCCGCGCTTCAACAAAGTGTTCGAGGACTCTGTATCGATCGTCGCGCCAAAATAGCCCTTCAACCCAGTCATAGACCGGGACCAAATGAAAATGGATCGGATAGCCCGGAGAGTGACCGTAGCGGCCGATATAGACCCGAACGGGCTTCAGGGCCGTTCGCAAAGCCTTCTGCGCTTCTGCGAGCAGCGGCCCGAATTCCGTCAGCGCACCGTGTGGGAGGTCCGAAAGGTCATGGACCGGCAGCTTGGAAGCAATCATCAGATACCCTGGCAGCGCAGAGTCCATTCGGTGGTTTACGAACCAAAAATTGGTCTCGCAAATCAGGAACTGGTCGGGAATCTCCAACTGCTGCTCTCCTTCGTCACAGACACGGGCACCGCACTGTGAGGTATTTCGCGACGACCGGAAAGGATCGAGCTTTCACGTTCGTTGCGAATGGTGAACTCGAACACGTCATTGGGCCGCCTTTACGAGTAGGTGGCGGATCGGTTCCCGCTCGACGAACTCCGCCCTCACGTGCCTGAGCACATGGCGCTGCCCCGCAAATGGAACCATGGTCAAGGCTCCCTCGAATGAAACCTAGCGATATTCGCTGTGCTCGTGATTGATGACGAGGCGACGACCGGATTTGCACTGCCTTGCGGACTATCGCGATAGCGCCTGAGTGAACCGAAGCTTTTCAACTGTCACCCCCGGTGCTCCTCCAATTTGCGGACGCGTCTCGCTCGCTCCATTCTGCTAAGCTTCCGGCGTCAGCGGAGGAAAAAGCCATGACCAGCGCGTCACAACAGATCATGAGGCTAGGATTCGGGTTCGCCGTGTCACAGGCACTGCGCGTCATTGTCGAGCTCGGCGTCCCCGATCTCCTGGCCGCCGGCGAGCGGTCGGTGGATGAGTTAGCAGCCGCCACTCAGTCCGAGGCTGATGCGCTTTATCGTGTCATGCGACTTCTCGCGCCCGAAGGGGTCTTTAGGGAAGTGGTACCGCGTCATTTCGAGCTGACAGAGCTTGGCGCCGTGCTGCGCTCCGATCAGCCGGGTCCCCGTGATTTCGTTCGTATGATCAACAGCGAGGCCTATCTCGCCTTCGAGCAACTGCTGTATTCCGTTCGCACAGGAAAGCCAGCCTTCGACAAGGTGTTCGGAAGCCCAAGGTTTGACTGGCTGTCGCAACACCCGGAGCAGGCTGCGTTGTTTCAGCGTGCCATGGTCGCCATGAGCCAAGGCAGCAACGAGGCCGTTGCCGAAGCTTATGACTTTGGGCCGTTCACGCGGGTCGTCGACGTTGGCGGCGGACATGGTCAGCTTCTATCGGCGATCCTGGCGCGCAACCCGCATCTGAGCGGCGTGCTTTTCGACCTGCCTTCGGGCCTCGCCGCAGCCCAGCAGGGTGCCGGCGGCAGCCTGCCGCGCACGGAATTTGTCGCGGGTGACTTCTTTGAGAGCGTCCCCAGTGCTGATGTCTACGTCCTCAAGAAGGTCGTTCACGATTGGGACGATGAGCGTGCCGCGGTGATCCTGCAAAAATGTCGCAAGGCTATGCAACCGAACGGCAAGGTACTTGTGGCCGAGACGCTCGTGCCGCCGGGTGACGAACCGAACCTGATTAAAGGAATCGACGTGGTCATGCTCGCCATCACTGGCGGCCTGGAGAGGACCGAAGCGCAGTATGCAAGCCTTTTCGACGCCGCGGGGCTACAGCTTGAACGCGTGATTGAGACCAAGGGACCCATTTCCATCCTTGAGGCATCTCCAGCCTAATGCATGTCGCGTTCAACCGGACTCATGCGACGCGGTTTAGGTCCTTGTTTTTATGCATTTCGTTGTCCCCAAAACCGCTGCATACCGCCGCCGCGGTGCATGACCTCGAATGACCGGTCTACGGCAGGGAAAGTTCGGGACGCTTGCGCTTACTACGCGAGCAGGTTAGAAACTGAACTATATGGTTCAGTATGTAAGTCCTCCCCTCGATCTCTCGTTCGCGGCGCTGTCCGATGCGACCCGCCGCGGGATCATCGATCAGCTTGGGCGAGGGGACGCGTCGATCACCAGTCTCGCGGATAAGTTCCAGATGACGCTGACCGGCATGAAGAAGCACGTCCAGGTTCTCGAGCGGGCGGGGCTCGTCGTCACGCAGAAGGTCGGACGGGTGAGAACCTGCAAGCTTGGGAAACGCGGCCTCAGGGCGGAGGCCGAGTGGATTGAGGCGCATCGCAAGCTCTTCGAGGCCCGCTTCGAAGCATTGGACGAAATCATCAGCGAAATGAAACAGGAGGGAAGCGATGAATCAGCAAGTTGACAGTGCAGGTGGTGCGCAGAACCGCACGTCAGTCGAGCGCAAAGGGGATCGCGAACTCGTCATAACGCGGACATTCAATGCGCCGCCGAGCACGGTTTACAGGGCGTGGAGCCAGCCCGAGCTGTTCCAGCGCTGGTGGGTGCCAAAATCGGCATCCGGCGTTTCGCTCGTATCGTGCGATATGGACGTCCGTACCGGCGGCAAATATCGGCTGGAATTCGGCGCCGGCGGTTCGGACACCATGGCCTTCTACGGCAAGTATCTCGAGGTGGTGCCGAACGAGCGCATCGTCTGGACCAACGACGAGGGCGAAGAGGGCGCGGTCACGACCGTGACCTTCGAGGAGCAGGGCGGGAAGACGCTGCTGAACTTCCACGAAGTCTATCCGTCCAAGGAGGCGCTTGAGGAAGCAATACAGGGCGGGGCGGCCGCATTGCCGGAGCAGTTGGAGCAGCTCGACGAATTGCTTTCCAGCATAGGCGAGTAGCGCGGGTCGGGAAACTCGCCTCGGGGGAACGTCTGCCCTTGGGAAGTGACTCCACCGGCCTTTCCGGCCGGAGCGAGGGCGCGTTCCGGACGTGGCTGCACTAGCGTTGCGGACGGACAGCTGACCTGATCGGTCAGCGATTGCCTGAGCACTCCCAGGTAGGGTGTCTTCTCACCCGATTGGAAGCCATGATAAACAATGCCTATGGGCATCAAGAACTATCTGATCGAAGGCGGTTCCGGCACTGGAAAGACGTCTGTCGCTACAGAACTGCAGCGGCGGGGCTACCATGTCATCCATGGTGATCGGGTCTTAGCTTATGTCGGTGACCCCGAGACAGGCCAGGCACTCGCAGGACCACCCAAAGGCGCAGACCGCATCGCTTGGGGATACGCGCACTGGATCTGGCCCGTTGACAAGGTCCGGACCATTGCTGCCGACACCACCCACCCTGCCACATTCTTCTGTGGCGGCTCGCGCAATTCCCAAAAATTTCTGCACCTATTCGACAAGGTATTCGTGCTCGACATCGACGTTGAGACGTTGAACCGAAGATTAGATGGACGGCCGAATGAGCCTGGCTTCGAACCGGCCGAGCGGGCACTGGTACTCCACTACCATCGTACTCGGGAATATCTTCCCGCTGGCATCAATATCGACACGGCCAGTACCGTCCCGAGTATCGTCGACGATATCCTCGCTCAACTCCCCTGAAGCCCTGAAAGTATTGTGATTGTGGCATTGGCGCTTTCGTAGCCGACCGGCAGCTTTCAGAACGACAAACCGGGTGCCTTAACGACCGTCTGGGGGCGCACAGCGGTCATTTGTGAACCGTGGCTGGAAAGTCGTTTTCGGGTCGAGGCCCGGCATTCAGTCGGCGACGGACCGCAACACTGCGGCCTCGGGGCCGCCGGGCGGCGATGCCTCTCATGAACCGGGTGCGGCGCCTTCGGGCGGCGGCATCTCTGCCGCCCCTGGACCGCATGAGATCACGATGATTTCAGGTCGGATCGACCTGAAATCATAAACGTGATCGCTTCTAAGAAGTTAGCGCGGGATGCGGGCGGAAAACCGCGCACACTTTTCCTCATCCCGCGCTAGTCCGGGCATCCCGGTTCGCCGGGTTGGCAGACAGGTCGCTGCGGCCTGCGGCGGTCATTGTCACCACCGCGGCGGTTACGATTGTCGTCACCGCGGCGGATGACCCGATCGCCGTCATCGCCCCCGCGTTCGAAGCTCCGGCGGTTGCGATCGCCGCCGCCGCGGCGGATGACCCGATCGTCGTCATCGCCCCCACGTTCGAAGCTCCGGCGGTTGCGATCGCCGCCGCCGCGCAGATCACGGTCAAAGTCCGGCTGCCTGTCGACATTAGGCCTGCGGCTGGGGGCGCGATCGAAATCCGGAAGGCGATCCGGACGATCGTCAAAGTCCCGGCGTCTTTCAGGGGTACGCCTAAAATCGGGTCTCCGCTCCAGTCTCCGGTCGAATTCCGGGGGCGGAACTGGCCTCGGCTCGAACTCAGGTCTGCGGCTGGGCGGCCGGTAAGGTTCCGCACGGCGGTCCGGGCCGCGATAGAAGTCCGGTCCGCGGCGCCAGCGATCGCGATCGCGATAAAAGTCATAGTCGCGATAGTGACGATCCCAATAGTTGCCGAAGCTGAAGACAACGACGGGAATACCGAGCGGGCGATAATATCGAGGGCCGACATAAACGCGGCGCTGTTGATAAAGTGCCTGGATATATCGGCCGTGCACCCAGCCACGGTCGCCGTAGAACTCCACGTCGCACCATGGCACATCGGCAAGACAGCCGTAGATTTCGATGGATTCGCCGGCCGGAATAACGGTGACCGCCGGATATGCTGTGCTTGGGCCGGCGCGCAAATTGACGTTCGCCGTCGCGAAGCCTTCTGCCGCCTGAGCGATCGCCGGAGCAAGCAAGAGCATACCGGTCGCGGCAATTTTCAAGAGGGTGCGTTTCACGTTTTCAACTCCCTGGGGAGGCAGCCGTCATGCGACATCCGGTATTTGACCTTACTCCGGCTTTTTCCGGTTCCCGGGCATGGTTGGGTCGCCTGCCGCCTCTGTTAGGCGGCCAACATCGTGATGTCTTTCAATGGTTTATAGCGCGTTTTGCATGAACGCAGCTTGAACGGAAGAATCCGGGCTATAGCCTTGAAAGTGCTGGAGCGGCTTATCCGGGCGCGTGCCTACTGCATGTTTCCTTAAGTGCTACAGCGTCCGCGTCCGATAAGACGCGCGGGCGCTGTAGCCGCGCCGTTTTCGGACATTCAGAGGACGGAGCTCCAGACCTACTATTATTAGGAGATACTGATATTCCCTTCAACTTGTGCTACAGTTGTTGGGATGGAGAGGTGCGACCAGAACGGGGAATTTCAATGCCGTCCTGGCGGCCTTCAACGAGGTAAGAAAGAGCTCTTCGCTTTTTAGTTCATTTGCAACTCAGTACCCAAGCGGGGGGCACTTGCTGGAGGGGCACATGGCGAAACTCAACATTGATCAATACGTAATGGCCGTGGCTGCGCGGCTTGCCCATCTGACGCAGACATACGCGATCATTTTTTTCGCCAGCATCGCGACCATGTTCGCGATCCTCGCTTACGCATCATCATCGGGACTGGCCGCCAGGTCCGCGCTGGCGACGATTGTGGTCGCAATCACGGTTTACGGGGTCTTGGCAACCAAGTCCGCCTTGGATGACTTGAAGGCAATGCTGGACGATGCAGTCGACGACTTCTCGGGCAGCAGCTTCGGCGCTCACCTGAAGCAGGTACCTATGGCGCTGTTTACCGGGGCAAGCATCATTCTCGTCCTCGCAATGGGGGTGACGCAGTTGTGGGCGATCATTTCAGCCTGACGCGGGCCGATCTCGAACTGGTTGGTCGGACAAGAACCCGTCGATGCAGCGCTCAATAGTACTGCCGCTCAATTTGCTCGTACGCGTTCGGCCGCCCACCGGGAGTGAGGTCCAGGAGCGTCCACATCGGCTCGACCGTGCCGACATGGCGCGGATCCTGTCCCGGCTCCGCCGGTGAGAACAACAACTCGGAGGCCCAGCTCAGCCTCACCACCCCGTCCGAGCCTTTGTGGAACACCGTCAGGATCGGCACCTGCTGTCCATCCTCGTCCTCGCCATGGTAATCGCGTTTGAAGCTGTTGTTGGCGGCTGAAAGCAGTTTCAAATTGCGCCAACCACGATGCGCGGCGAAGGCCGCAACTTGTTCGATCGGCGCTTTCGCCACGGCCGCGATATTGGCTCCGAGTCCCTCGACGTGCGGGACCGCCCCTTCCCAATTGTCGAGCAATGCAGTGCACGACGGGCACGGTCCGTCTTCAAGGGGAAGATCTGCCATCGGGCCATTGCTCGGACCGCGCCGGTCGTCGCTGCGATGCCGCGGGAACATATAGTGGTAGAGGATCAGGGTATCCGTACCGGGCCGGAACAGCTCCGACAAACGTATCTTGGCAGGAACGCCGTCGGCGCCGATGTGGTCGAACTCGTAATCCTCGGGAACGACCCCACCCGGCGGGAGCGCACGGATCTCCGCGGCCACTGCCTCCATCTCACGCCGGAGGGCCACCTCACGCTGCAGCAGCCTTTCGCGAGCGCGGCGATATTCCGGACTTTCATTTGGGAAGTTCACGCCCATGGACTCCTCCCATCGAAGTGGATGCGCAACTACAGCATCGCGCGTCTTATCAGACGCGCAAAGCACGCTGTAGCACTTTGAATTGCTGCATGTTTCCTTAAATCGACTACGATTTAAGGAAACATGCAGTATAACACAGTCGAGCGCACCTTGACTCCTCTCTACCTGGAACTGGTCGCCGCCCACGCCTTCCTCGTCGGCGACCAACCGAAAGCTGACCCGCCACCTCGGCGCCCGACTTTCGTGCAAATGAATCAAACCTCTTCGGTCTCAAAGAAATAAAGATCGACGCCGCCGTCTGCGAAATTCGCCAAATCTCCGGCCGTGGCCTGACCCTCCGGTGATGAGAACGCGCTCTGGATGTCGGCTATCGAATCGAAATGAAGTGTCGCCACAAGGTGGAGATCGGCCGCGCCGGCGGGGCTCGAGACCGCGCCATTGCTGATTTCGTACTTTCTGAGACCAGGCAGCTTCTGGGCCAAGGGAATGTGGGTGGAGCGGTAGTATCGGTCGAAAGCCGCGGTGTCCTTGGGCATTCTGTAAAGGACGAGAAGCTTGGCCATCAGTTCCTCCTTGAATGGGGGTTGCCAATCAAATTCTGACGCCCAAACCTACTGCATGTTTCCTTAAATCGTAGCCGATTTTAAGGATAAAAACATGCAGCAGTTCAAAGTGCTACAGCGTCCTTTGCGCGTCTGATAAGACGCGCGGCGCTGTAGACTGTGATGAACCTTCGCGTAAGGTCCCGTGCCCAGGTCACTACTTGCCGCCGAGTATGTGAGTGCTACATCCGTCACTGGTCCGCAGAGGAGCGTCACCGCTCCTGGTGAAGCACTCTGGAGCCACGCCAACGATCGCCCGGCGACGCGCGCCGGCTGGCCAGGGTGATAGCCGCCGGAGTAACGTCCAGCCTGCGGATCCGCGTCTTCGCACGGATTGGGGCAACGATGACTTAAAGCGGGATGCGGGCGGAAAACCGCGCACACTTTTCCTCATCCCGCTCAAATTTCCGAAACGGCGCAGCCGCGGACAAGGCCGACCTCTGCAGGCCGGCCTCACCGGAAAATTCACGATGCCCCCGGCAACTGGTTGATCTTGGCCGCCATGATGAAATCATTCTCGTGCAGGCCCTTGATCTTGTGGGTCCACAGCGAGACCTCCGCATGGCCCCAGCCGAAGCAGACGTCGGGGTGATGCCCTTCGTCCTCCGCCAGCCGGCCGACCTCGTCGACGAAGGCCAGCGCCTGTTTGAAATCGTCGAACTGGAACTTCCGGCGGATCAGATGCCCGTCGTCCAGGAGGTCCCAGCCTGGCGTCTGCGAAAGATATCCGGCCGCCTCTTCCCTGGTCAGCGGCGGTATGCCGCCGCGGCAGGGCGTGCAGGACTTCTTAGCGATATTCTCGGTCATAAGTTCCTCCTTTCTGGAGAGATGATCTCGACTCTCAAGAGGTGATCTCGACGGGGCTGCCCACTGCGAGGCCAAGCTCCCGGTCCGCGCGCCCCTGGTTGACCGCGATCTCGGCGAGCCCGTTCGAATTCTCGTACCAGAACGCGCTGCCCGGCAACCGGTCGCTGAACGTTCTGGTTCGTTCCAGCACTCGGCCGGCTGCCACAAGTTTCGCATCGGCCGGCAGCATGGCCGCCCTGAGCCCGGTCATGGCATTGCCGTAATGATCAAGATAGACGATCTCGGCCAGGTCGTCCGGCCAGTCGGGCCGCCGGCCGGAATCGTCGCGCGGCTGGCCGGGCGGCGGCTCGCTGCGCGCCAGCATCGCCGCCACCGGCGCAAACAGGTCGCGTCCGTGGAAGCTGGCCGACAGCTGTTCGGGCCTCCAGTCGATCTCCCACGACCGCGTCTTTCCGGCGCGCCGCTGGACCAGTTCAAACAGGCCGTTGCCGGGGCCGACATACCACCGCCGATCGGCCTGCACGACCACGGCCGGCCGCGTGCCGCCCACGCCGGGATCGACGACGCAGAGAAAGACCGTGTCGGCCGGAAACCACACGGCATAGGCCGCCAGCAGATAGGCCGATGCTGCCGGGTTGGTGGCCGGTGCATCGGCGAAGAGGTCGATGACGGGAATGCCTGGCGCCTCCCGGTGCAGCACGGCCTTCATCTGCCCCGTATAGGGCCCGCTGAGGCCGAAATCCGTAAACAGCACGATCATGTGGCCAGCTTGCGCCTAAGGAGCGGAGGGATGCAAGCTGGATCGGGGCTGGGGCTCGTTTCCATGTGACAAGGAAGCCTTTGGCTCAGCATTCCTCAGGCGGCTTGACGTGCCGAAATTGCCGCAGCAACAGGAGGTCGTAGGTGATCTTCAGTGCGGCGCAGATGAGGAGCGGCCAAGCGCGATAGGATGCAGCAAAGAGAGCGCCCGCGAGCGCAGGGCTGGCGGCGGCCGCAAGACTGCGCGGCACCGACGTGAAACTTGCGGCCGCGGCGCGTTCCGCCTCCGTCACGACTGCCATCACATAGGACGAGCGTGTTGGCACGTCCATCTGCGAGAGTGCCGCTCGAATGAGCAGCAAGACGAGCACGATCGGCAAGCTTGGCGCGAATGCCGCGAGCGCCAAGGCAATGCTTGAGGGAATGTGCGTAAACACCATGGTGTTGACGAGCCCGACCCGCTTCGACAACCACGCGGCGACGGGGAACGAAAACGCCGACAGCACACCCGTCCAGAAGAAAAACACACCGGCTTCAGAGAGCGAGAGATTGAACCGCTCGAACAGCCACAGGGCGAGCAGCGACTGGACCACGAATCCGCCGGCGAATGCATCGAGGCTGAACAGGGCTGCAAGCTTCAGGACGATGGCACGCGAGGGGCCAAGTGCCGTAGCTTTGTCGGATTCGCGGCTCGCGGGGCGAGGCGGTATCTGAGCATAAAGAAGGCCGCCAAGGAGGCCCACGACCGCATAGAGAACGAACATAAGCTTGATGGCGGTCAGTTGCTCCAGCGCCAGGCGCGTCATCAGGTCGGGCAGTGCCGCGGCGAGTGCGCCGACTGCGCTGGCAAGCGCGCCGACGAGGCTGTAGCGAGCGAACATCCTCGTGCGCTCGGCACTCGCCACTTCGCGGGTGAGCACCGCATGCTCCAGTGGCACGAAGACGCTCACGCTACCGGCGGAGGGATTGATCGTGCCGGCAAATGCGACCAGCAGCAGAAGCGCATAATCGTTGAGCATGGACATGGCCGCACCACTGGCGACCATCAGGCCGGCAGTTGCCAGGAGCAGGCCGCGCAAATCATGGCGGGCGCTGATAAACCCGATGACGATCGTCAGGAGGGCAGAGCCAAAGAGCGACGCCGTCGCGATGATGCCAACTTGCAGTGGCGAAAAGCCGAGGGCGAGCAGATAGACCGGCAGCAGGATGGCGACGAAGCCGTCGCCAAAGTCGCGCAAAGCGCGCGCCGCGAAAAGATATGTGGCCGGATGAATGCTTCGCACCGGAGTGTTCCTTTTGTGCGTCCCACAGCGCCGCGCGTCTAATCAGACGCTACAGTACACGACAGTAGTTAGCTTCTGCCTCGTTGGTTGCGGTACGGTAACGCATCTCCTCCTGTCCTCATTCCTGTGCTTGTCACAGGAATCCAGTCAGCCCAAGTCCTTGGGCTGAAAAGACTCTTCCGCGCCGCCGACGCGGCGCTGCTGGATTCCTGTGACGAGCACAGGAATGAGGGCGAAAAAAGCATCCGCCAAACCAATTGAGCTGCTGTCGTCCACTGTGCTCAGACGCGCAAGGCCGCTGTAGCACTTTGAATTGCTGCATGTTGTTAGCCTTAAGCTGCGATTTAAAAAAAGAAGCAGTAGCTTCGCCCTAGACCCACCCCATCAGCACGCCATAGACGAGGCCGACGAGGGAAGAGCCGGCCAAAGCCGTCAGCATGCCAATCTTGAAGCGAAACACTGCAACCATGGCCGCGAGTGTCAGGATCAGCGATGCGACGTTGACCGAACTCAAGACGGGAACATCGATCGTCATGCCGAGCCCACGCGCCTCATAGAGTTCGCGAAACAGCACGTGCAGCGAGAACCACACCGCCAGATTGAGGATGACGCCGACGACCGCAGCCGTGATCGCCGCAAGTGCGGCCGACAGAGCCTTGTTGCTGCGCATCGTTTCCATGAAGGGTGCGCCAAGGAAAATCCAGAGAAAGCAGGGAACGAAGGTCACCCAGGTCGTCAGCAGTCCGCCCAGCGTGCCGGCAAGCAAGGGATTGAGGGAGCCCGGGTCTCGGTAAGCGCCCATGAACCCAACGAACTGCGTCACCATGATCAGCGGACCGGGGGTTGTCTCCGCCATGCCGAGACCGTCAAGCATCTCGCCGGGCTTCAGCCAATGATAATTCTCGACCGCCTGCTGGGCGACATAGGAAAGAACTGCGTAGGCACCGCCGAAGGTGACCATGGCCATCTTGGAAAAAAAGATCGAGATTTCCGTGAAGACGTTGCCCTGTCCCAGAAATATCAGCAGGGCGAAAACCGGCCCGCCCCAAAGCAGCAGACCGACTGCGGCGACCTTGAGCGACCAACTCACCGGTGGGCGGGCGTGGGCCGGAATCTCTCCGCCGAGCGCGCTGTCGACGTCTGCGACCTGTCTGCTGCCGACCTTCCCGTGGCCATTGCTCGCATGAAACGCCGCCCAGCCGGCACGGCCGCCAACATAGCCGATGACGCCCGCGGCGAGCACGACCATGGGGAAGGGCGCACGGAACAGGAAAAGCGCGATGAACGCCCCGGCGGCGAGCGCCAGCATGACATTGTTTTTGAGCGCCCGCCGGCCGATCCGAATTACCGCCTCGAGCACGATCGCCAGAACCGCAGCCTTCAACCCAAAGAACAGCGCTTGAACGGCTCCGACATTTCCGAATATGGCGTAGATCCAGCTCAGCGCCATGATGGCGACGGCGCCGGGAAGCACGAAAAGCATTCCGGCGACCAGCCCGCCCTTGGTCTTGTGCAGCAGCCAGCCGATATAGATCGCTAGCTGCTGCGCCTCCGGCCCCGGCAGCAGCGTGCAGTAATTGAGTGCGTGCAGGAACCGCGTTTCACCGATCCAGCGCTTCTCCTCGACGATGATGCGATGCATGATCGCGATCTGCCCGGCGGGACCGCCGAAGCTCAAGGCAGCCACGCGCGCCCAGACGCGCAGCGCCTCGGCGAAGGAAATGCCGTGGCTCAACTGGGGCTCCGACGTGGTGCTGGTGTTCCGTGGAATGTCGGCCACCATTCATGCTCCCTTTTTCGGCCAGTTGTGCGTTTCGTCGGTGGCGTCGCGGCACCAGCGATAAAACGCGTCGTACAGGAGCAAGCCTGCCTCGAGCTGTTCGTTGTCGTCCGCATAGATGCGCGACAGCCCGAGCGATGCAGCGAGCAGGCCGGGCGCCTGGGGAGCGAGATCGAGCCGCGCCGTGTCGGCGCCGCGCACGATCGTTGCAAGGTGGAGCAGGGGGTCCGTCGCAAGCCCGAACTCCTCGACCATCACATCGAACGTGCAGAGTTCGCCGCGGTGGCTCCAGCGGATCGGGGCATCGATGTCGAACGGCGTCGCCTGGAAGCGATCCGCGACCGCCTCGACCTCCGACGGGGCGACGAACAGGAATACAGCGTTGGGATCGACGAAGCGGCGGATGAGCCAAGGGCAGGCGATCCGGTCGATCTTTGGCCGCGAACGAGTCACCCAGACTGTGCGCCCCTGTTCATCCCGCTTGGGCAGGACAGACGCGGGAACCGCAGGGTGTCCGGCCTTGGCCCAGGCTTCGAAGCCGCCCTCTAGCACATCGGCTTTAATGCCGGCCTGGCGGAGCCAGGCGGCAACGCCGTGACTGAGCTTCTTGCCGCGATGGCAGATGACAATCACCGACTGACCGCAGAGGTCATCGATCCAGAGTTGCAATCCGCGGTAATCGCGCCGGACCGAGCCAGGGACCAGCCGCGGATCGGCTTCGAAGTCCTCGTCGATGCGCACGTCGATAAGAGCGGGGCATTTCGGGGTGCCGATAAGGCGGGCAAGCTTTTCGGGTGAAATTTCGAGAAGTGACGACATGGCGCGTCCTCCGTCTAGCGGTTGATCGGACGCGATTCTTCGGCTGTCGCCTCATGGGGTGATCGCAACCCCATGTGGGATGTTCTCCGCTCTTCAGCCGGCGCTGTCAAGCACCGCACTCTTCAGCGGAAGCTGCCGCCTCGTTCTGGGCTGTGCGCGGTGAGGTTCCAACTCAGCAAGAGCCCGCTGACCCCGGAGGCAAGTTGGGGGACCATCGCCCAGGTTGACTCAGATGCGGCCGAACGACGTCATCGCAATTTCTTGATGCTGGCCTCCTCGACAGCCGCGACGAAGGCGTCGCGGGCCTGCTTCCACGGGTAAATGCCAAACATTGCATCGGTACACTCATTGAGCGCGGTCTGGTAAGCGGCACCGTGTCCGGTGGGCCAATGTTCACTGAGCAGGCGCGCTGCATGACCTGGCGTCCAGACGATCTCCACGCGTTCGCCCAATTGGACGATGACGGCTTCTCCCCAGGTGGTGTTCATTGTCTCAACTCTACGTTCAATGCGCGCCTAACTGCACACGCCGGCAATGGTTCCTGCGGACCTATCGGAAGCGACCATTATTGTGCGGGGAGCTATGACATCGCGCCCCACCATCGAAGAGCCTGCCGCGCGACCTATGGTGGCGCTTCAGTCATTCGCACGATCCTCCCGCGCCCAAGGACTTGGGCGCTGCTGGATTCCTGTGACAAGCACAGGAATGAGGAGGGTGGGGCGGCCGCGCGTCACGACACAACGGACTTGGTGAGGGGACATCCGCCAAAGGCAACCACGTTGCTGTCGTGTCCTTTGATCACGCACAGCGGGAGCGGACCGCGCCTCCTCTTTTGCAGTACGGAGGCTTCCCCTCCGCTCCTCATTCCTGTGCTTGTCACAGGAATCCAGCCACGGCGCGTCCGCGCCGTGAATGACTCCGTGTCTCCGCTACGACAGACCAGCGGACCGATCGCGCACCTATTTCGAAAGCAGCGCTTCGATCAGGGCATAGGTTGCCCGAACCCGCGCTTCGTTGGGATAGTTCCTGTTCGCGAGGACCACGATGCCGAGGTTCTCGCCCGGAAGCAGCACGACATAGCCGCCGAAGCCGTTCGTCGATCCGGTTTTGTTGATGATGACGTCCTTCTGCGGGGCGAACGCAAGTCGCCGGAAGAGCGGCTTTGCGCTGCGCGCAGAAATCACCTGTCACTGCGGCTCGCCTATCTCCACGATGTGCCGGTCGGGGTCGAAGAATCTGAAGACGCGCTGTCCCCAACTCTCCCGTCTTACTTCATGGATCAGTTCGACCTTTTCGGCGATGCGCTCGAATGTCGAGTCGATGTCTTCGACCTCAAAATAAAGAACAAGGTTGAGCCGTCCGTAGGGGCGGTCTACGTCCGGTGCATGGCCAAACACCGTCTGATGGAGTGACTTTCCCTCGTGCAGGGCGAAGCCAGACTCGAACCGAACGAAATTACCGTGATCCTCCAAAATCCGAAGATCCATGACTTCGGAGTAGAATTGCTTTGAGCGATCCATGTCGCTCACGAAGGGCAGTGGGTTCACGAACTTCATGAGTTAGCCCCCGTGTTTCAGGACGAAGCGGTCATGTGCGGTCGGCGTTTTTGTCCTGTGACATGAGTTGGCCGATGACCGCGCCAGGGATCGCATCCACCGCGTAGGTGAAAGTGCCTGATGATTTCACCTCCTGCGCGGCGCGCATCAATGCGCCGAGGGCGGCCCGCGCGAACGAGCCGCCAACACTGATGCGGCGCACCCCGGCTTCGGACAGCTCGGCAACGGAATAGCTTCGCCCTTGGAGTCCCATGACGACGTTTACGGGCTTGTCGACGGCGCGGCACACCGCTCTGATCGCGTCGATGTCGGGAAGGCCTGGAGCATAAAGGACATCTGCCCCTGCTTCGGAGAAGGCTTGCAGCCGCCTGATCGTGTCATCCAGATCGGGCCTTTCCCAAAGGTAATTTTCTGCCCGGGCGGTCAGCAGGAAGGGCAGATCGCGTATTGCTTCCGCCGCCGCCCGAATGCGCTCAACCGCGTGGGAAAGATCATAGATTGGAGCGTTGGGATCGCCGGTTGCATCCTCGATTGATCCGCCGACAAGGCCGACACCGCAAGCCATACGAACGGTTTCCGCGCAGGTTTCCGGTGCCGCCCCGAAGCCGTCTTCGAGATCGGCAGAGACGGGAAGGTCTGTCGCGCCGACAATCTCGGCGGCATTCTCAAGAATCTCGGCTCTGGAAAGACCTGCAAAGGAATCCCGCTTGCCTTTCGAGAAGGCATAGCCCGCGCTTGTGGTCGCAAGTGCCTCGAAGCCAAGACTGGTTAAAAGACGAGCCGAACCCGCATCCCACGGATTGGGTATGACGAACGCCCGGTCTCCTTCGTGGAGGCCCTTCAGGCGATTGAACTTGGCCTGCTGATCCGACATCGCGTCCTCCCACCTGCGGCACCGCAGCCACGCATATCACAAACGGAACATAAAGGGAACGCACTTGGACCGCAACTGTAGCCGCAGAAGGCTCAATCGCCATCTACGGCACCCGATACCAGCGGCCGCTGGGTCGCTTCTCACATTCACCACTGTCGAAAAGCTTGCTTAGGTTCTGTTGACAAAGTTCACCGATTTTGCACGTTCATTCAGCGCCGTCTCGATTGCTGCATATGTCCCGGCATGCCGTTCGCGTTGACGCATCAGATGTGCGGCGTGCTTTCGGGCGAATGCGTCGACATCGCCGATCTCTGCTGGGTAGGGTTCACCGACGCTTTCAAATAAGAAACCGTATCGCACCAGTCTTTCAACTTTGTCCCACTGCTTGACGTCTGTATTTTTGGGGGCTTTGAATTTGCGATCTAGCCCGATGCTAGGTCCTCCGCAGTGAGGACAGACCAAAACAGCTTCCCCCCGTGAAGCTCGCCTAAAACTTTTCCGGCACTGGAAGCACGCATACGGATGAAGATATCGTGCGGAAGGCTTTTCGTTGCGATCCATAACTGTTCCGATAGGTCGTTATTTCTAGGCGGATGCTATCAGCCAACCGATTCCCATGACATCGAAAAAGTGTCACACGAGAGATGGTCAATGCACGACCGACCGCTTTTGAGCTCGATCGTGACTTTCCTCCTAACTGTTACAAGGGTCCGCTTTGGGGAGCGTGCCACGACCTCTCTCCGTCCAAACTATCCGCGGTGGCCTCGAAGCGGACCGCGCACCTATTTCGAAAGCAGCGCTTCAATCAGGGCATAGGTTGCCCGGACCCGCGCTTCGTTGGGATAATTCCGGTTCGCGAGGACCACGATGCCGAGGTTTTCGGCCGGAAGCAGCACGACATAGCCGCCGAAGCCATTTGTCGATCCGGTTTTGTTGATAATGACGTCCTTCTGCGGCGCGAGGGGCGGTTCGATTTTGTCGGCTTTCTGCGGGTGAAGGATGAAGTCGTAGCCGTTCCCCGCCACCATCGTCTCGAGATCGACGGGCCACGGGTACTGCTCCCAGATCATGTCCTGCGTGAATTTGGCGGTCCTGAACTGGCCTTCCTGCGTACGCCGGACAGCCGCCTTCAGCTCCGGGGAGACGGTGCCGGTTCCGAGTTCCACATCGAGCAGCTTCAGCATGTCGCGCGCGCTCGACTTGATGCCGTAGGCTTCCGCGTCGAGCACGCCCGGGGCCGCACGGATCGGCTTGTCGGTCTTGCGCTCGTAGCCGAAGGCGTAGTTGTCCATCGCCTTGGCGGGCACGTCGATAAAGGTATTCTCAAGACCGAATGCGGGGATCAGCACCGTCTGGACGGCCTGTGTATAGTCCGCTTCCATCGCACTTGCGGCGATGTGGCCAAGAAGGCCGATGCTGATGTTGGAATAGCTACGCGTTCCAGGCTGCGGCGGTTGCCAGTCCTTGAGCCAGTTCACAAGCTCCTTGGTGTCGGCGATGTCATCGGGAACCTGCAGCGGCAGCCCGCCGGAATGATGGGTCGCGAGATCCATGAGTGTCATGCCGTCACCGATAGAGCAGGCGTCGGCGCACAGATGGCGGGAGACCTTGTCATCGAGGGATAGCTGGCCGCGCTGCTCGGCGAGCGCCGCCAACGTCACGTTGAAGACCTTGCTGATCGACCCCAGTTCGAAAAGCGTGTCGGGGGTTACCGGACGGTTGTCGGCGCGCGATGCCAGGCCCGTCGCATAGAAGCTGTGCTCGCCGTTCTTGGTCACGCCCACGACGAGCCCGGGAATTTTGTATTCTTCAATGGCGCTTGCAAAGGCTGCCCGCGCTTTCGACTGGAAGGCGTCTTCGTTTGCCGCAGCGGACGAGAAAGGGAGCGTTGAGACGATGAGGCTGAAGGCTGCCAGTCTTAGGCTTGTCATTTGAAACCTTTCTGTCGGCGACGAATCTGGTGGCGATATCTCAATCTCTACCAGAGGGCAAAGTCATGGCGGAAATGTCGAAGCCTCCCCCAAATTGCGAACACGGTTGTGGACGGTGGTGGTCGGCAGGGCGTCGGAAGCGGACATGGGCATCGGGCGGAATTCCAGTCGCGCCGACCGTCGGAAACATCGTATAGTGTTCGTCGGTGTCGGCCACCGGTTGGGTCCGTGGTCGTCGCAACCCTGGTTCTGATAACGCGGTTGTTTCGCCGGCGTTGTCAGAACGCATCTCTAACTCTTTGAAACGACGCAATTCCGGTCGGAAAACCGTTATACACTTTTCCCGGAATTGCTCCTCTAGATTGCGCAATTCCGGACGGAAAACCGCTATACACTTTTCCTGGAATTGCTTGAAACGGAGTTCGATCGTGAGCGTTGCCTTCGTCAAGGAAGAAAGTGCCGAAACGGCTGCGGAAACCCTGCTGCCCGACCGTGCGATTTCGCCCCATCCGAACCTTGTCACGGAAGCGGGGTTGAAGGCGCTCGAAATGCAGCTTAGGCAAGCGCGCGAGGCCTATGATGCGACAAGCGCGATTGAGGACGTGAATGAACGGCGGCGGCAGGCGGCAAACCCCTTGCGTGACCTGCGCTACTTTGCCGAACGCGTTCGTACGGCCCAGCTTGTCCCGGACCCGACGTCGAACGACACGGTTGCCTTCGGCAGCACGGTCACTTTCAGCCGCGACGACGGACGGGTGCAGACCTATCGGATCGTGGGCGAAGACGAAGCCGATCCCAAGGCCGGATCGATTTCCTACGTCTCGCCGGTCGCAAGGATCCTCATGGGCAAGGCCGTCGGCGATGTCGTGAGCGTGGGCGATCACGAGCTCGAGGTCATCGCGATCTCGGCAGCGCCGCGCGTCTGATCACATTACACGACAGTAGCGTAGCTGGTTTTGCGGACCCTTTTTTCCCTCGTAAAGACAGTTGAGCCTTGACGATGGCGACCCCGCCTTTCCTCATCAAGTCGGTCGATCTAAAGCGCGTCGCGTTCAATCGGACTCATAGAAGGGCCCGCCACGTGGCGGCGCGAGCGGCTGCTCAGTAGCGGTAATATCCGTAGACCGGGCGAGCGCGCTTGCACTTGATCTCTTCCTTGTACTCGTCGTCGTCCCACTTCCGCTCGATCTTGCACCGGCCGCGACGATATTCTTCCTTGTAGGCCCGGCGCTCATATCGGGGTTCATCGTAATACCCGCCCCAACGCCAGCGCCCATGGCCGCTTTCGTCCTTCCAGGGATCGGCCAATGCGCTCCCGGCGCATGCCGTGAGTGCCACGCCAACTGCGGCTGCAATGGTCAAAAACTTCATGGCTCGGGCTCCTTCTTCATTATCCAGATCAACGCATTGGCTTGCTGCATGTTTCCTTGAATCGTAGCCGATTTAAGGCTGAAACATGCGGTAGCTCAAAATGCTACAGCGTCCTTCGCGCGTCTGATCAGACGCGCGAAGCTCCTGTAGTTTCGGGGATCGATCCTGAACCTCAGATGAAGAGCTTTGCGAACGAGCGCGCCCGGACAGCACGTCAATACTTCGAGTTGTCGTATTTTCTGTCGCAATCCGGCACGGCTGAGCGGCGCGGAGAGGACACGAGTTTCAGGGCAGGGGCTGTCGCTGATGGAGGTATCGTGCCGGGCGGTGCGGGTTTTGCCTCGACGGCGTCATGGCCGAGTTCCTGTTCGAGCGCCGCGGCGATCTTCTTCAGCATCTCCCGGACGCGGAAGGCATGCCGGGCGGCGGCCTCGGCCTCGGTCGCGTAATAGGCGGCGCTCATCGCCTCGATCAGGTTCAAGGCGGCGAGATTGACGACGGCGTAGGTTTCGGCGCGCATGACCAACACCTAGAACTGCTGGCGATGATTGTGGGTGCCGACGAGGCGCTGGTCGCGGCCGGTGCCGCCGACGGAAAATTCGCGCTCGCGGTTGAGGTCGAAGAAGGCGTCGTCGGTAAGCTCGGAGGCGGGCAGGGCCTCGCGCTGGAACACATTGCCATCGGCGCCGAGATGCCAGGCGAGCGAGGCGAGGCTGGAATAGACGCTTAACAGAAAGGTCTTCAGCGCCTGCTGGTTCTCGGCATCGCTCGACCGGCGAAGATCGGCGGCAAAGAGTTCATCGACATGGCCGTGCAGGCCGGATTTTATCGTGAGGATTGACATGCGGCCGCAGCGCTCTCCCGGTCTCCGATGGGCCGGGCGGGCGCATCGGTCATGTTGTTCGTGTTGAACAGAACATTCCATGCGACACGAATAGTGTCAACACGGAGCGTGTTGTTTTCGTGTTGCCGACACGGTTTGTGTTTGATGAGGAATTGGGGGCCTCAGCAGTCATTCATGCGCTGTCAAAGCGGCGAGGCTGTATCTCCGCAACGGGCCATCGGCTGGCCGTCTTTGGATCCTCGGGTCAAGCCTGAGGATGACGGAGGGAGTGTGGGACATGCACGCACACGGCCCCGTGAATGGAGCGAAGGTGCAGGAACGAGGGCGCGCTTTGTTCTCGTGCATCAGAGACTCAACTGACTTGATAGGGGCGACGTGGCTTTCCTTGTCCGTCATCCTCGGGCTTGACCCGAGGATCCAGAATCGGTCGGCCGATTTTAGTTTGCAGCGCGCCATCGGCTGCCGGTGTTTGGATCCTCGGGTCAAGCCCGAGGATGACGACGGAGTGCGGGAGACATGGATGCCGACGGCCCTCGTGATTGGAGCGAAGGCGCGCCAGCCGCGCCCGCGCCCCCTCACGCGTTCCCGGCGAGCGCGATGTAATGGACGCTGTGGACCGTGTTGGCGTCGAAGCGGAGTTCCTTCGGCGGGTTGAACTGCTCGAGCACCAGTTCGGCGGTGTTGTGGCGGACGAATTTCTTGACATAGGCGAGCAGCGCGCCGTTTTCTTCGAGCCGGATTTGGGCGATCACATAGTCGCCGCGCCTCACCGGGCGCTTGGGGTCGACGAAGCAGATCTCGCCGTCCTCGTAGCGCGGAGACATGGAATCGCCGGAAACCGAGACGGCGTAGGCGCCGGAAATGTCCGAGAGGGTCGGCGGCGCCATGACTTCGTACAACACATTGCCATTCATTAGGAATTCACCATCCACTCCGCCGACGGCCTGGCCGAAGACGGGGATCTTTTTGCCCTGGCCGACGAGCGGGGTGAGAAGCGTACCGTTCGGCTCGGCGATCCCCACAGGCCCCGCGGGCGCAGTACCGTTGCCGGTCCGGCGGTCGCCGGCCAAGAGCCACAGCGGATCGACGTTGAAGCGGCGGCCGTAGATCTCGGCCTCGGCGAGCTCAAAGTCGTTCTGCCCGTTTTCGTGGGCGCGATAGGTCGAAGCGACGATGCCAAGCGCGTTGGCGGCATCGGAGGCAAACTGATAGCCGGCCTTCTGGCGCGCTTCGCGCAATCTTTCAGCTTTGTCGCTCATGGCTCGGAACATGTTTCTCGCTCGTGGTTCGGAACATAGCGACATGAATAACACAAATCATGTTGACATGGCAACACGAACGATGTCATTCATGACGGCATGGAAATGCGGAACAACGGAGGGCGGTGATGAAGAGGCGGCAGCGTAAGATTTTACTGACCTTCGTCCGGCTTGCGCCTTTCAAGCCTTCGGCGATGCCCTAGATCAGCTTGAGGGCGTCCGCTGCGATGCCCAAAGGGGGAAGGGCGATCTTCCCGATATTTGAGGTGTGGGCGGAGGCGGAAGTCCGCTTCGTAAATCTGCGCGCCCAAGTTTCTCGGAGTGCGGGTGCGAACGGAAAGCGCCTTCGCACGTTCCCCGAGGATGGGGGTGCAGGTCTCGCACTTTTCCTGCACCCCGGGGTCTCTTGGGTGTGCGGGGCGCGGATGGAAAACCGCTTCGCACTTTTCCTGCACCCCGGGTTGCTTGGGGATGCGGGGTGCGGACGGAAAACCGCTTCGCACTTTTCCTGCACCCGCAGGAACTGATCGCCGCTCTCCTCCCCGGCGATCAGCGCGAAGCCCTGTCGGCTGGACCTCAACCGACAGGGCTTCGCACCCGAACCAGATGTCGCCCGGCCGCGGCCGGGCGGATGAGGAAGGAGGTCCCGCCGGCCGGCTCGGCCCGAGCGGGAATTCGAGAACATCGATGGATTGCGCAGCGAAGTCGGCGCCGCGGCGGGGAAGTCCGCGCGGGGCAGGATGTGGCGCGTCCTTGCGTGATCTCTTGTGATTTCTTGGAGCGGCGCGCCGGTCCGGGAGTGATGTGGAAATTCCAACGGTGGCGGCGCCAAGGCGCGGCGCTGCGCGTGAAAGGCGGATGGCAGGATGAGGGGAGCGGCATTGCGGATCTCGGCGATCGTCGAGGCGCTGGTGGAGGCGGGGGCGACGCCGGAGATGATCCTTTCGGCGGTCTCGGTCGCCGAGGTTGGTGCGCTCGACGCTTTGGAGCGCCGCCGCGCGTCCGACCGCGCCCGCCAGCAGCGTCGCCGGCAAAGGCTGGCGCGCGAGGAGGGAACGGAAGGCGAAGGGCTGGATGGGCGTCACGGGACGGCCGGTGACAGCCACGTGACGGAGCGTGACGCCCCCCTTCCCGATAAAGAAAGGTCCCCCGCACCCCCTAAAGAAATTAACCCAACCCCAAACCCAACAGCCGCGGGGCCGGTCGTTGCTGGCCGGATCGTGTCTGGCACGACCCTCGGCGCAACACACGGGGCTGGACACGGGGCTGGCGAAATTCCCGCTGGCCCGAACCCGACTGCCCCAGGCCTTCGGCACCCCGATGCGCGGGGCGACGCCGCCGGGATGCTTCCGGCCGGCCGACGAGAAGGCGCGTCTCAGCGGGCCGAGCGTCGGGAAGGCCATCCGGAGGTGGGACATGGCGAGGCCGCCTGCCGGGAGGCGGAGTATCGGTGCGTCACTGGCGCGACACTCGGCGCTGCACGCCGGGCTGGCGAAAGTCCCGCTGGCCAGAGCCCAGCTGCCCCGGACCTCCGACTCCCTGTCGCGCGGGGCGACACCGCTCGGGTTTTCCCGGCGGCACTCCGAGAAGGCGAGCCCTCGCAGCCTGAGCATCGTGGCGCCGCAACGGAGGGCGGGCACCGGGAGATGGGGCATGGCGAGGCCGCCTACCGGGAGGCGGCGTATCGGGACGGGCGTCGCGAGATCGGAGAGGCTGCGCATCGGGACGGCGAAAGCCTGGCATGTGCGCGCGTACAAGCTGAGCATCGGCAGCCCACGAATCGGCAAGCCAACAGGGGCGGGGCCAACAGGGGCGGGGCCAATCGGGGTGAGGGCAGGCGGCGGGGGACGCGGCTGCCCGACGCTTTCGTGCCCGACTGGGAATTCGCGGCGGGCAAAGGTTTCGGCCGGGCGGCGGCGGAGGCCGAGTTTGAGAAATTCCGCGACTACTGGCGCGCCAAGGCCGGGCGCGAGGCGACCAAGCTCGACTGGCAGGCGACCTGGCGCAACTGGATCCGCAATGCCGGGCGGCCACGGGCCTTCGGCGGGCGGGCGCCGCCTGGTCGGGTCGACGGGAAGGGCAATTTCAGGGCGCACAATTTCAGGGCGCATCAGGACGAGGTGCAACGCGAACTCGACAGGGTATTGGGACGGGCAGGCGATGACGACTTTACCGGCACGACTTTCGAACTTGAACGAAGAGATTGGCAGGCTCGCCGATAGGCTGAAGCCGGCGGGGCCGGAGCGCGTGGCCGAGTGCCTCGACGCGCTGAAGCGCGGCGGCATGGCGGCGCCGGCGGCAATCGCGCCCGGCGATTTCCTGCGCGAATACACGCTTGCGCTTTCGAACGTGCCGGCATGCGGGCTGATGGCGGCGATCGTGAAGCTGAAGCGCGGCGAATATGCCACCGTGAAGCCCGCCTTCATGCCCTTGCCGGCGGAGCTCGCCGCGCTCGCCCGAAAGGAGTCGCTCGGCGTCCGGGAGGACATGGCCCGGGCGCGGGCGATGGTGGAGACCTTGCACGCGCTATCGCGACCCGAGCCATCGCCGGAAAGCAAGGCGCGGGTGCGGGCGCTTCACGCCCGGTTTCGCGCGCAGGTGACTGCGGATCGGGCCGAGGCCACGCCGCCTTCGGCCGAGCGGGGCGCCGGCGGCCAAAAGGCCGTGCTGCCGGCATCGCCCTTGCCGGAGCAGGGTCAATGACGGAGGGACGCTCGGTTGGGCCTCACACCGCGCATCTCATTCCTGTGTCACAGGAATCCTGTGCGCCCAAGTCCTTGGACGCGGGAGAATCTTGCGCGGAGCGGGATGGTGGCGCCACTTTCGCAGCGTCGGTGTTTGGCCAGACGGGGTCATTCACGGCGCGGACGCGCCGTGGCTGGATTCCTGTGACGAGCACAGGAATGAGGGAGTTCTAGAATGTTGGCCGCACGAGACAGGTGCAGGGGATGACGGGGTCCCCGAGGTTGGCCGCACAAGACAAGCACAGGAATGACGGAGTGCTGGGTTGGGCGCGCAAGACGGGAGCAGGGATGAGGGAGTCCCGGGTGTGGTCACCCAAGACGGGAGCAGGGATAAGGGAGTGCTGGGTTGGGCGCACAAGACGGGCAGAGGCATGACGCGGTCCCGGGTTGGCCACAAGACGGGTGCAGGGGATGGCGAAATGCTTGGGCGCACAGAGCATCAACGGCCGAGCATGCCTCGGCTGGGTCGGTCTTGCACAGCCGCAGCGCCACCCTTCCCTCATTCCTGTGCTCGTCACAGGAATCCAGTGCGCCCAAGTCCTTGGGCGCGGGAGAATCTTGCGCGGAGCGGAATGGTGGCGCCGCATTCGCAGCGTCATTCAGACGGAGTCATTCACGGCGCGGACGCGCCGTGGCTGGATTCCTGTGACGAGCACAGGAATGAGGGAGATCTGGGGTTGGCTGCACGAGAAGGGTGCAGGGATGACGGTGTTCTCGGTCGCAGGACGGAGGGAGGCTAAGCGAATTTCTTTAGCCGGCGAAATAATTGAGCCCTCAATGGGCGCGCGAAAACACGAAACGAGGCCGGCGGCAGCGTCGGCAGGGAAACGGGAGTAAGCAATGACGAACCATTCGGAAGGCACGCAGTCGCAACTCATGCGCCTCACCCGGCACTACAGCGCTGTGCGCGAGCGGCTGGTGCGGCCGGCAAACGCGGTCGTTTCGGCCGCCGCGGCGGCGGAACTCGAAAGGCGGCTTCAAGCACTTGCCGGGGACAACGCCGCGAAGGCGCGGCGGATCGCGGCGCTCGAGACGGAGCTCGCCGATGCCGGGGCGCGGCTGATCGCGCAGGCGCAGGCGCTTCTTGGGCAACGGGCGGGCGAGGAGGCCGAGCACGTGCCGGCGGTCGAGGCGATCGTCGCGGCCGTGCTCGAACGTTTCCCGGGGATCACCTGGGAGGACATCATCAGCGTGCGCCGCGAGCGCCGGCTGGTCGAGCCCCGGCACGCCTGCATGCGCGCGGTTTACGACGCCCGCAAGGACCTCTCGCTGCTCTCGATCGGCCGCATCTTCCGCCGCAAGCACACGACCGTGCTCGGCGTCGTGCAGCGGCGATCGGCGGATGCGTGAGTCGGCTGTGGCCCTGGCGATTGCCGCAAGCGTTTCAAGGGTTTGCGCTTGGTTTCAGAGAAATCGATTCATGTTCTCCCGCCTCCGCCGGGGCCCAGAGCCGCACACTTTCCTCACCCCGCTTTCTTTGCCGGCGCGGGGTGGGACGGAAACCGCACACACTTTTCCTCACCCCGCTTCCTTGCTGACGCGGGGTGGAACGGAAAACCGCTTCACATTTTTCCTACCCCGCTTTGAAAGGACCCCGAAAATGACGAGCAAAGCCCAGAAACTGCGTGCAAAGCGCAAGGCCCAGCTTGGACGCCCGCGCAAGGTGAATGCCGCGCGCTTCGCCTGCGGCAAGATCCGGCCGGAATGGTCGAGACAGGAGAGCGAGAGGCAAGCGACGGCGGTGGCGCTCGCGGCGCGCAAGCGCATGCACGGGCTGGACACGACGAGCGCCTTTGCCGGCTACACGCTCGGCCGCCTGTTCCTCGACGGCCGCATCACCGCCGAGCAGCGCGAGGCCGGCGACGACTATGCCGTGGCGATGGCGCGCTACTATCACCTGAACGGCATTCCCTATCCGAGCGCACGCGCCCAGGCGCTCGACCGCGTCGCCGGGCACCCCGGCGAGACGACCGAGGAGCGCGCCCGCATCGCGCGCAAAGCCGCCGACCGCATGATGCGGCTCGACGGCGTGCTTTCCGGATGCGCGGAAGGGCGGCAGGTGAAAACCACGGTCTTCAACGTCTGCGTCATGGACTACGAGGGCCTGCGGCTGATGCCGGAACCGCAACTCGCATGGCTGAAACGCGGGCTGAATGCGCTCCTTTTCGACAAGGGCTTGCGCGAATGTGGGGAGGGGGATCGTTCGTTTGAGCGCGGATAGGAATATTATCCTAGAAGCGCGAAGGGTCCGGCCCTTCCCTCATTTCACTACGGCCCCGCGTCGATCGAATCGTTCTTTGCCGGGAGGCTCCGTCATCCGCGGCTGACTCGTTCCGTCCTCCTCGGGCTTGACCCGAGGATCCACAATCGAGCGGCCATGTCTGGCTCGCGAGGCATTGCTGTGTCTGGATCCTCGGGTCAAGCCCGAGGATGACGGGGGAGAGGGGCTGAGGATGACACGCGTGGCGCTGAAATGGCACCCTGCCGCCCGATGCGTCGGGCAAGCGTTGCACGGCGAGTGATTTCCCTGCGATCGACCGTCGATCGCCTGTCACGAAATGTCGATATGCCGATTTCGGCGCTGCCGCTTTGATTCCTTGCACGCCTTTTGCAAACGACATCTCAGGGGCGCAACCATGGCCGGACCGGAAATGCGATACAACTCCGCTATTGTCGACTTTCAAAGAAAACGCGGAGGCGATTCCATCGCGTTCTTCGTGCCGTTTCTCACGCGCGATATGGACCTGCTCGACATAGGCTGCGGGCCTGGCGCGATCACGGCCGGTTTCGCCAATGTCGTGCGAACTGTTACCGGCCTTGACCTGGAGCCGAAAGCCATTGCCGCCGCCAAACGGATGATCGCGACGGCCGGCCATGCCAATCTGAGCTTTCTGGAAGGCGATATGACTGCATTGCCGTTCGAGGACGGGCGCTTTGACGCGGTCTTCTTCCATGCGGTCCTCTATCACCTGGATGGCCCAAAACTTGAGAGAACGCTGGCGGAAGCATCGCGGGTCCTGAAGCCGGGTGGCCTGCTTGCGACGCGCGACGCTGATGTCGGCGGCAATGTGATTTACCCGGAGACCTCCGGCATCCAGCTTTCCCTAGACTTGTGGCAGCGCTGGTACGAGCATTCATCGGCCGACGCAGTCTATTTTGGGCGACGCCAGGGGGCTGTCCTGCGATCTCATGGCTTCGAGCCCATCTGGAGCGGTGCGAGCTACGTCAACCACAGCGCGGATGCACTGACGCGACAGGAAACCGTCCACGACGCCAAAAGAAGTCTCGAAGGCCTCTGCGAAGGTCTTGTTCAACGCGGTCTCGCCGATCGACAGGAGATAGAGACGGCGGTCACCGCTTGGGAGATGTGGGGCAGCGACCCGGATGCGGTCTACTTGCGGTGCCGATGCGAATGCATTGCAAGGAAATCGTGAGAGGCGCGCCTTTAGGTTTGCGCTGTTTGCGGTAGACGTCGCCTTCGCCCAGCCTTCGCTTGGGTGGCGCCACTTCTCGCCGCCGCGGCGTGCATCCACCGGCGGCGCGCTTGGCGGCTGTGGCCGGCAGGCGTAAGATATTCCACCTCAGGCCCGGGGGAGACACCCATGCGGGCGGTTGTTTTGCTGTTGCTGCTGCTTGCGACGTCTCGCGGCCCTGTGCTTGCCGCCGACGTGGATGCGGCAATCGTGTTTGCCGTCGACGTCTCGGCCTCTATCGATCGGTCCACCGCCAGGCTGCAGCGCGAGGGGCATGCGCTCGCGCTTTCCGAGCCGAGGGTGATCGCGGCCATTTCCACCGGATTGAACGGCTGCATCGCCATTGCCTACATGGAATGGTCGAGCCCGGGAGACGCACGGTCGGTGTTGCCGTGGACGGTGATATGCAATCGCGCCGATGGGTTGACCGCGGCCGAGGCGATCCGGAGGGATGGAGCCGATGGCGACGGCTGCGCAAAGGGCTATTGCGCGACATCGATATCTTCGGCGATCGCCGCCGGCAGCGCGCTTCTCGATGCCTACAAGGGCCACGCGCTCGCCAAGGTCATCGACATCTCCGCCAGCGGAACCAACAACGATGGGCCGCCTATTGCAGCGAGCCGGCTCGATGCGCTGAGAAGCGGCTACATCATCAACGCGATCGCCATACCACAGGTGAGAGGTGGCGTTGCCTACCATCTGCTCGGCTATTTCACCGACAATGTCATCGGAGGCAGCGGCTCGTTCGCGCTTGAACCCTCAACCGTAGACGACTACGCGGTGGCCTTGCGGAAAAAGCTTCAGATCGAAATCAGCAAGGCCACAGGTTCGGCCTCCCGCTATGAAATCGCATCGGGGAGGCGGGCGATTGCGGGCCGGTGACAAACCGTCCCAGCAGGAGCGTCACGCTCGCCTCACTGGACCGCTACAGCCTCAGGGAGCTGTTGGCGGGGGTGTGACACCGAGGTAGTAGTCGCCCTGGTGGCTGCCCTGGTATTCGTTGGTGTAGCGATCGCGGGCCGCACCCAGGTTCGCCGGCGGTATCCGCCGCTGGTAAACGATGCTGCCGGTCGGTGCCGGATCGACTACGACGACGTCCGGTGTCGGATCGACGTAGACGACATCAGGCGTCGGATCGGCGTAGTAGATACTGCCGGTCGGCGTGCGATCGACATAGTACATATCGGCAAAGGCCGGTGCGGCTGCGCCGACAAGGGCGGATGTGAGGACGAGTGTTTTCACGGAAACTCTCATGGCATTGCTCCTGTGTCCGTTCAGCATCCGGCCACAGCACGGACGCCGTGCAGCATGCGCCCTCTCTCCGGTGTCCGAGCGTCGTTTCAGACGCGCAAAGACCACCGCCCACATATTGCCTAAACCGGTCCCGGCTTAAGGAAACATGCGGGCACGAACGCTGCGGTTGAGACAATAACGCTGCAGCGGCAAGAGCGTTCCCGATGGCTGGTGCGGGCGCTGCCGGGCGAGGGCGAAAGCGTGGCCGCGGCGTCAGGCGGAGAGGGCGCGCCGTCCGCTCACGCCTCGATGCGGATCGGCGTGCCGTCGGGGACCAGCGACCAGATTTCGCGCATTTCCTCGTCGGTGACGGCGATGCAGCCGTTGGTCCAGTCGAGGAGGCGGTGGAGCGAGCCGAGGAAGCCCCAGCCGTTCGGCAGGCCGTGGATCATGATGTCGCCGCCGGGGCTTTCGCCGGCGGCCGCGGCGCGCGCCTGGTCGGCGGCGTCGGGGTAGGAGATGTGGAGGCTGAGGTGGAAAGAGGAGTTCGGGTTGCGCCAGTCGATCAGATAGTCGCCTTCCGGCGTGCGCCGGTCGCCCTCGCGCTCCTTGTGGCCGAGCGGGTTGCCGCCGAGCGAGACGCTATATTCGCCAAGCACCGTGCCGTCGCGCAGGAGCTTCAGCAAGCGCTCGGACTTGTCGACCACCACTTCCTTGGCCAGCTTGTCGGGCGCCGCCATTTCGGGCGGTGTGCCGGAGCCACCGTCCTTTGCCGCAAACGTATAGGCGCCGGCGCCGGCGATGACGAGCGCCGCCGCCAGGAGTGTTTTCTTCAGGATCCCAAACGTCGTCATAGAGCGCCCCAGCCGGTCATCGCAGATTTCCTACCGCATGTTTCTCTAGTCGATTCAAGAGTAAACTGCAGCAATTCAAAGTGCTACAGAGTGCTTTGCCGTCTGATCACAGTACACGACAGTAGCCAGCTTCTGCCTCGCCGGTCCGCAGTACGGCAAGGGCTTTCCCCATCGTCATTCCTGTGCTCGTCACGGGAATGAGGGAACTCACCGTCTCGGAGAACGTCGTTCGACGGTTATACGGAGCCGACGCTTTGCCCCTCACCTGGCATCGGCGCTTTGCCCCTCACCCTAACCCTCTCCCCGCAGGCGGGGAGAGGGGACTTAGGTGGTCGCCGCGAGTCTCCTTCGCCCCGCGTGCGGGGAGAAGGTGGCCGGCAGGCCGGATGAGGGGCGGGTGCGCCAAAACAGCATCAACCGCCGAACACTGCTTACTGCTTGTCTATTCCGACGGAGCCCCGAGTACAGGGTGGCCGCTTCTATCAGCGCGTGTAGCCACAAGGCCGGAGCGGCCGTCTCGCGAGCAGGAAATCGTGATTTTTTCGCGGCGGGTGTGGGGGCACCGCGATGCGGCCATCATTCGAAAGAAATGCTTTCCGGCTGTTTGCGTAATTGCTTGAATCGAAACCGATTAAGGACAAAAATGTGAGGCAGACTTAGAGTTCTGCAGCGTCGTTTGCGCGTCACGTTTGGCGCGCGGCGCTGCGGAGGAAAAGGTGAAGCCAATGAAGAGGCTAGCTATTATTGCCTTGTCGCTGGCGACGGCTCTGACGGGCGTTCCGCCGGCCATGGCGTTTCCCACCATTGCCGCTCCTACGATCCCGAAGGTCGAGGTGCCGGAGGTACAGCCGGTCAATGACGACGACGAATGGGCCTGGGCGCTCGGCGGGCTTGCTGCCGGAGCGCTCCTCGGCGGCGCGCTGGCGCAGCCGAGATATTACGGCCCAGGCTACTACGATAGCGGCTATTACGATAGCGGCTATTACGATGGCGGCTACTACGCCCCGCCTTACCGCCCGCGCTACTACGCTTACGCCCCGCGCTACTACGCCCCGCGCTACTACGCACCGCGTTACTACGCGCCGCGTTACTACCGCCAGACCTATTATGGCGGCAATGCGCACACGAACTGGTGCTATGCGCGCTACCGGTCCTATCGGGCTTACGACAACACGTTCCAGCCCTATTACGGCCCGCGCCGGGTGTGCGTCTCGCCTTACTATTGAGGGTGGCTGCGGGCAACCCGCGTGTTGAAGGTGCCGCGCGTTCAAGCGAACGCGCGGGGATGCTTCTCCTTTGAATTTCTGCGGCGCAGAAGGTCTTTCAGCCCAAGGACTACTGCATGTTTCCTTAAATCGTAGCGGATTTAAGGATAAAAACATGCAGCAATTCAAAGTGCTACAGCGTCCTTTGCGCGTCTGATAAGACGCGCGACGCTGTAGGACTTGGGCTGGCTAGATTCCTGTGACAAGCACAGGAATGAGGGGCGGAGAGATGTCTTGCCCTACCACAACCGACGAGGCGGCAGTACACCATTGTCGTGTGCTGTGGTCTGAAAAGACGCGCGGCGCAGTAGTGCCGGCGCAACTTGTTTGCCGCATTCTACGTTCTTCGAAAACAGCGTGGCCGCTTCTATCACTGCGTGTGGCTACACCCGTGTGAACCGCCGTCTCGCGAGCAGGAAATCGCGATTATTTCGCGGCGGGTCTCGCGGCACCGCGATTCGGCCATCATTTGAAAGGCATGCTTTGCTGCTGCTTGCGTAATTCCTTGAATCGAAACCGATTAAGGACAAAGATATGCAGCAGAGTTCTGCAGCGTCGTTTGCGCGCCACGTTTGACGCGCGGCGCTGTGGAGGAAAAGGTGAAGCCAATGAAGAGGCTAGCTATCATTGCCTTGTCGCTGGCGACGGCGCTGACGAGCGTTCCGCCGGCCATGGCGTTTCCCACCGTTGTCGCGCCAAAGATCGAGGTGCCGGAGGCGCAACCGGTGCAGTACAGGCGTTACCGCGGCGGCTACAACCGTGGGTACAGGGGCGGCTATCGCCACTACCGCGGCCATAGACACCGCGACGATGACGACGATGAGCTCGGCTGGGCACTCGGCGGATTGGCGGCCGGCGCAATCCTCGGCGGCCTGCTGGCACAGCCGAGATACTACGGCCCGACCTACTACGACAACTACTATGCCCCGCCGCCTTACCGCCCGCGCTACTACGCGCCGCGTTATTCCCGCCAGACCTATTATGGCGGCAACGCGCACACAAACTGGTGCTATGCGCGCTACCGGTCCTATCGGGCTTACGACAACACGTTCCAGCCCTATTACGGTCCGCGCCAGCTGTGCATCTCGCCCTACTATTGACGGCGGATAGGGCGCGCCCCACGTGCTGAGGGTGCCGCGCGTTCAATACGAGCGCGCGGGGGCGGTCTTCCTTGAATTCTGCGGTGCGGAAGTGTCTTTCAGCCCAAGGACCGCTGCATGTTTCCTTAAATCCTGGCGGATTAAGGATAAAAACATGCAGCAATCCAAAGTGCTACAGCGTCCTTAGCGCGTCTGATAAGACGCGCGGCGCTGTAGGGCTGGCTGGATTCCTGTGACAAGCATAGGAATGAGGGTGGAGGAGAGGCTTGCGGAAACGCGCGATCTTTTATCGCCCCATGGTGTATTATGGCGGAGGGATCAATCCTGCCGTGAAATCGTTCCTTCATCAAAGAAGGGAAAGGTGAATGAAGCCCGTGAAGATTGCAGCGACCATCGCACTTGCGCTCCTGACCGCCGTTTCGGCCGTGCCGCCGGTTATGGCCCAGACGCCGTGCATCGGCGTCTGCACGGGCGTGCCGCTCAGGGGAAACTATGGCACCAACTACGGCAGCGGCTATCGGGGCATGTCCCGCCACGATCTCTTCATCGAGCGGGAATACCGGGATTTCCAGGTCAACCGCTATCCGAACTCCGGCGCCGCCGCGCGCTATCGCGGCCAGCGTTACGACATCGGCATCGGCCCGGGCGCGATCGTCGGCGGGCCGAAGCCGCCAGCGCTCGACCCCGGACGCGTGCGCCGCCAGCAGCAGCTGATCCGCTACGACGCCAATGCCCATGCGCGCTGGTGCCGCGAGCGCTACATCTCCTACCGGTCGACCGACAATACCTTCCAGCCCCACGAGGGCCCGCGCCGCGCCTGCAATTCGCCGTTTAACTGAGCGCGCAGCGAAGCGCGGCATGTTTTTTCCCTAATCGGCTACGATTTAAGGAAACATACAGTCGTCCGGAATCCGCCAGGAGCCGTCATTGGCAGGCCGGCGGCGCACGGCCCGTTTCGACCCATTCCGGTCGTTTGGGCCGAAGCTCGCAACGGTGCAAGTCGGTCCATGGAGGATGTCTAGCTGATAGACAGCCTTAAGCTGCGGGATGTGGACTTTAGCGTCACCTCTGTTGGGGCATCGAGGGCGAGTTGAGCGAACAATGGCAACTAAATTCTCGTAATAAAGTGCCCAAGGTAACTGAAACGGCCACGTTCTTACACTAAAGTGTAAGCGCAATCAGATTAGGCGACTGGGGCATTAGTCGGCGGGTATGGTGAGCATTGCCGATGCTTTCAATCCGGCTCCGGGAATTTAGTTTCACGGGGAAAATCGTGAAGCCGAACGAGCCCTGATGAACCGCGGTGGTGGTCGGGCCGCGTGCTGCTCGTGCGACTGAATTGACGAGGACTGAGCGGGTAACAGGGGTAAGCTGTATATCCTGGACCTGTGGAGAGCGCATCACAACAAGCCGTATTCGACCATGTCAAATGGATGTTAGGTCATGCCCGACATCGGAGACTGGCTCGCCAGCATTAGGCTTGAGCGGTATCGCGAAACCTTCTTGAAGAACGGCATCGATCTCGATGTTATCGACGATCTCACCGATGCCGATCTGAAGGAGCTCGGACTGTCCCTTGGTGACCGCAGGCGGTTTCTCAGGGCAGCCGCGACCGTGGCTCAGCAGTCGCCGTCTCCGGCGGCGACACCGCATCCCCCTGTTTCCCCAATCCACAGCGAGGCGGAACGGAGACAGCTTACGGTAATGTTCTGCGATCTCGTTGGATCGACAGCACTCTCCACACGCCTCGATCCAGAAGACCTGCGGCAGTCGATCGTCGCGTACCGTGCTTGCACCACCGAGATCGTCGGCCGGTACGACGGCTTCGTTGCCAAGTATATGGGCGACGGCGTCCTCGTATACTTCGGCTATCCGCAGGCTCACGAGGAGGATGCCGAGCGGGCCGTGAGGGCCGCCCTCGCGGTCGTCGAGGCGGTCGACCGGCTGGATGCGGCAGGCGAACGCTTGGCTGTTCGGATCGGAATCGCCACTGGCCTGGTCGTGGTGGGCGACATCATTGGCACCGGTGAGGCCGAGGAACGTAGCGTAGTAGGTGAGACGCCGAACCTAGCGGCCCGCCTGCAGGCGCTCGCCGAGCCCGGCACAGTCGTTATTGCCGAAGCGACGCGCGTGCTGCTGCGGGGCCAGTTCAAGCTCGAGAGCCTCGGGGTGCGACCGATCAAGGGGTTTGCTGAGGCGGCTGAGACCTTTCGGGTACTCGGCGAAGTGCAGAGCGAGGATCGCTTCGAGGCCGGTCACGCGACCGACGTACTACCGCTGGTCGGCCGTGATCAGGAACTCGCACTGTTGGTCGATCGTTGGACTCTGGCCAAGGCCACCGAAGGTCAGGTCGTCCTGCTCGAGGGCGAGGCCGGAATCGGCAAGTCGCGTCTTGCCTTAGCACTTCGCGAGCGCGTCTTTCGAGAACCACATCTGTTGCGTCGCTACTTCGCCTCACCCTACCACGTCAACAGCGCGCTTCGTCCGGTAATTGCCCAGCTCGAACAGGAAGCGGGATTTGAACGCGATGATTCATCGGCCGTCAAGCTCGCCAAGCTCCAAGCACTACTCGCCGAACAGATGGGTGACGTGAGCGAAGCGATCCCATTGCTGGCAGAGCTTCTCGGAATCCCAAACACCGGCCGCTGCCCAATTCTGAATCTTGCGCCCCAGCAGCGCAAGAATCGGACCTTCGAAGTATTCATCGCTCAGCTTGCCAGACTGTCTGCAAAGCAGCCGGTGCTCATCGTACTTGAGGACGCGCACTGGCTGGACGCAAGCAGCCTTGAGCTGTTCGGCTTATTCGTGGACCGCATCCGACAGCTCTCGGTGTTGCTGGTCATTACCTACAGGCCCGAGTTCGTGCCGCCTTGGCGCAGTTATCCGCACGTGACAAAGGTGGTCCTGAATCGTCTCGACCGGACGCAAGCTCAATCGCTGGTCGGGCAGCTGACCGGTGGAAAGCCACTGCCTGTCGGGGTGCTCGATTACGTCCTGGCCAATACCGATGGCGTACCGCTGTACCTTGAGGAGTTGACCAAAACCATGCTCGAATCTGGTCTCCTGGAAGTGGCCGGCGATCAGTTTGGATTGGCTGCACATATACCGCCGCTGGCGATCCCGGCAACGCTATACGACTCCTTGATGGCCCGTCTCGACCGCCTCGGCAGGGCTAAGACTGTGGCCCAGATCGGTGCCTGCATCGGGCGCGAGTTCTCCTATGAGTTGATTGCGGCGTTGGCAGTGCTCGATGAGCCAGAGCTGCAGCGGGGGCTCGATCAACTGGTCGGTACCGAGCTCGTTTTTCGCCGCGGAAGTCCCCCTAAGGCGATCTACAGCTTCAAGCACGCGCTCGTCCGCGATATGGCATATCAGTCCCTCCTCAAGAGCTGTCGCCGTGAACTCCATCGTCGTATTGCCCAGGTCTTCGAAGAGCGAGCCCCACATGTCGTGGCCGCCCAGCCGGAACTCTTGGCGCATCATCTGACGGAGGCCGGACAGCTGCCGCAAGCAGTCGAGTTCTGGCACCGTGCCGGCGAGCACGCCAATGAGCGGGCGGCGAATGCCGAGGCCGCCGGCCATTTGGCCAAGGCCCTCGATCTGCTCGCTCAGATGCCCGAGAACCCGGAGCGCATCGAGCATGAGCTGACATTGTTGACCACCCTGGGGCGAGTGCTTACCGCTGCGAAGGGCTATGGCCACCTGGAGGTCCAGCGCGTCTACAACCGTGCTCGCAACCTGGCGGAGCGGGTCCAAGATACGCCAAAGCTGTTCCCAGTGATTCTCGGCCTCACCATCCACCACGCAGTGCGGTCTGAGCTTTCCGCGGCGCGGGCTCTCGGCGAACGGCTCTTGGTGTTGGCGCAGCAAACCTCGGATCCCGTGCTCATGGTGGAAGCGTCCTACGCGCTCGGCATCACCTGCTCCTGGCTTGGCGAATTCGCCTCTGCATGGCAGCACTTCGAACGCGGGATCAACCAGTACGACATCGCGCAGCACCGGGCGCATCTGGCGCTTTACGGACAGGATGGAGGACCGATCTGCCTGTGCCGCGGCGGCATGGCGCTGTGGTATCTCGGCTACGACGACCGGGCGCTGGAGCTGATGGACGAGGCGCTCGCCATAACTGCGAAGCTCGGACATTTGTTCAGCCGCGCCTACGTACTGACTTGGGCGGCGATTCTGCACGTTCATCGACGGGACGTCGCGAAGGCGCAAGAGGCGGCGGATTTGGCGTCAGCGTTCGCGGTCGAACACGAATTTCCGTTCTGGCACACCCAAGGGGTCTTCCTGCAGGGGTGGGCGTTGGCCGAACGGGGCCAAGTCACGACAGGCATCGAGCAGTTGCGAGAGGGGATAGCTGGCATGCAGGCGATCGGGTCAGGAATGACCGCGCCTTGGGCGATGGGCTTACTCGCGAACGCGTATGGTAAGGCCGATCGTTTTGCTGACGGCAATACCTTGATTGACGAGGCGCTTACCATTGTCGCGCGCACCAGCAACCGCTGGTGCGAGGCGGAGCTGCATCGGCTCAAGGGCGAGCTCATTTCATCGCTCTCGGAGCGCGATCCAGCCGAAGTCGAGGCGTGCTTCCGCCGTGCCCTTGACGTCGCCCGCATGCAGGATGCCAAAATGTTGGAACTGCGCTCGGCGGTGAGTTTGGCACGGTTTTGGCGGGCTCAGGGTCTTAGAGCGCAGGTTTGCGAGCTGCTCGCGCCGCTCCTCGGCTGTTTCTCGAAGGGCCACGGGACGCTCGATCTTCAGGACGCCCAAGCGGTCCTTGAGAGCTGCGGAGGTAGTAAATTGAGCACCTGAACACTTGCTCTGCTGCAACGACTTTGTCGCAACTTCCAAATGGAGCGATGTTTCCGAATCCGACATTGCGATGTCGCACTGCAGGGAGTCACGCAACGACCGCAACCAGCGAGAATCAGACGTCAGCTGAGTGCCGGAAGGAAGGCATTCGTCGTCGGCAAGAGTACCATTTTCAGGAACGCTTGAGTGCGGGGTCGTCGAGCGCCGGATTGTAGAAGAGCGAGAGCGTCAGGCTTCGCGCGATGCGCTCTGCCGTGGCCATGAACCAGGCCTTCGCGTCATTATCAGGCGCAATGTCGTCAAGCGTCGCGGCAAAGAGAGCCAGCCATTTCGGGAAAAGCTCCGGTGACATGTTGGCGATGCCCAGATGCGCCTGGACTGGCTTTCCGCCATAGGCGCCGCTGCGGAAGGCAACTACGGACCAGAAGCTCTTCATCTTCTCCATGTGCTCCGGCCAGCGCCCCGAAAGCCTTGCGTCGAACACGGGCCCGAGCTCCGGATGCGCGCGCACCCGGCCATAAAACGTGTCGACCAGCCGACCGATGAACGCGTCATCGATCCCGAGTGCTTTCATTTCCGCTTCCGCGCGTTCGCGGATCGCTGCGGGTTGCGCAGCTCGACCTTGCAATTCGTCGTTCATTCCATAGCCTGTTGCCGCAATTCAAAGTGCTACAGCGTCCTTTGCGCGTCTTATCAGACGCGCGGCGCTGTAGGTCGGCCGCCTCTGCGGCCCACGTTATATAGACCTTGCGGATCTCGCGCCAAGAGCTGTTGTCAGCATGCCGCTCCTCTCGCAAGCGAAAGGGTTCGCGGCGTAACAGCACCGGTTGCGGAAATGCCGGCTCGGATTGCGTCGGCCGAATATGCCTGGTTGTGTACGGCCATCCTCGTCAAGTCAGTCGACCTATCGCGCACAGCAGCCCCCATGCACCTCATCCCTGTGCCTGTCACAGGGATCCAGCCACGGCGCGTCGGCGCCGTGAATGACTTGCTGTTCAGTTGAAGCTGAGGCTTGCAAGCAAGCGGGCCAGAGTCTCTTGCACCCAAGGACTTGGGCGCGCTGGATTCCTGTGACGAGCACAGGAATGAGGGTAGAAGGAGATGCGTTACCGCACCGCAGCCAACGAGGCAGAAGCTGGCTATCGTCGTGTACTGTGGCGTCCGATTGGACGTGCGGCGCTGTAGGATCTAAGGAGGATGCAGTGGTCTTGCCGACGATGCGACTGCTGCTTTTGTCGACCGACGACTACTGCATGATCCCTTAAATCGGATTCGATTTAAGCACAAAATCATGCAGTAATTGAAAGTGCTACAGCGACCTTTGCGCGTCCGATTGGACGCGCGGCGCTGTAGAAACCGATGGTAAAGGACACCCAATGAAACTCGGCTTCATCGGCACCGGCGCGCTCGCATCCGCGATTGTTACCGGGCTAAAATCGCTCGCGGATAATTCCGTAACCGTTCTCCTGTCGCCTCGGAATGCGGAGATCGCCACTGGGCTGGCTTCCCGCTATCCGGACGTGCATGTTGCAGCCGATAATCAGGCGGTTCTCGACAATTGCGACACGATCATGCTCGCGGTTCGGCCGCAGGTTGCGCATGACGTGCTTTCTAAACTGCGGTTCCGGCCGGACCATCACGTCGTCAGCCTGATCGCCACGCTGTCCCGTGAGGAAATTGCGGCTTTGACCGCGCCTGCGGAAAAGGTGACGAAAGCCCTTCCCATGCCCATGATCGCCTACGGGCAGGGCGCGACAATCATCTTGCCGCCCGATCCGGGCATGGCCGCCTTGTTCGGCAAGCTGGGAAAGGCGATCGAGGTCGAGGATTCAGCCGAATTCGACGCACTGAGCGTCGCGACCGCGACCTATGCCACCTATTTCAAGTACCTCGATACGATCCATGGATGGCTGAAAGACCACGGCGTTGGAGAGGCGAGGGCGCGCGACTACATCGCCACCCTGTTCAAGGCACTCGCGCATGCACCGGAAACGGCGCCGGATGCGGGCTTCATGCATCTGGCGGAAGAATACGCAACGCGCGGCGGCCTCAACGAGCAGATCTTGCGCGAACTGACGGACCACAGGGTATTCGATCATTTCGCGCAGAGCCTGGATGGCGTGCATCGGCGTATTCTGAAATCTTGAGCGGTGGGCGAAACGCTGCAAAGGACCGCCGGAGCCTCGGCTCTTGGGCGCTTTAGGCGCGTGCTAAAGACGAAATTATGGACGGCTGGCGTCACGCATTTAGAGTGATACCCGATCTGATTGGATCGTTTTGGAAACCGCTGAGGTTCGCGCGTCGCAGCCTCTCCGAGCCATCCGGGGGAGATGCACCCCCCTCTGCCCTGCCGGGCATCTCCCCCACAAGGAGGGAGATTGGCAAGCTGCGGGCTCTCCATTTCCTCGCCTCGATAATGCCAGCCTCGCTGCGGGACGCGGCGGTGGTGCACGGCAATGCCTCCTCGATCTCCCCCCTTGTGGGGGAGATGCCCGGCAGGGCAGAGGGGGGTATTCCCGTGTCCTGATTTTCGCGATCTAGGGTCGCCTAACTCCCCCGAAAGGTGAACGCCTTCTGAGAAGAGGCTCAACCGCTCCTTGTCGTGGAGTGATGCCGAACGGTCACACCTTCAGCCTTCCTCGATGCCGAAGAAGCACCTTGTCTTCTCCCGCCGCACGTTCGTCAAATTCCTCCCCGTCTGGTTGTGTGACAGTTTCATGACAGGGAGCAGAAGCAATGAGCCGCGAGAATGTCGCGTTTGTCTGTTCGGTAGCCGCCGGCGTCGCCTTGCTCTTCATGATCGGTCTTTCCCGGCCTGACTTGCTGGTCGAGGACAACCTCGTGGAAAGTCTAGGCGCCTTGGGTTTTGCCACGGCATCTCTGCTCGCATTGGGAACGGCCATTCGAAGGCGCGCATCCTTGTCCTCAACTGAGAAGAGCATCCTTGTCGGCACCAGCGGATTGTGTTCGATACTGTTCCTCAGCGAGATCAGTTTCGGCGCCCGCATGCTTCGTCTGCAGATGCCGACAATGCGTGGCGGGGGCGAGTTCGACGGCGGCCACGACATCGTCATCGTGGCCTCCCGGCTATTGAGAGACTCAGGCCCCATCGGCTACCTTGCGGCGGCAGCTGGGGCGCTGCTTCTCCTGACCCTCGCGACTGTGCTTCTTCAAACGTATCGACAAAAGGTCCACGCGATGCTGCGTCAAATTCTCGCGAGGGCGTTTGAATGCCGCTTGGCGCTGGCGGTCGCTATGCTCGCGAGTGCCGTAACGCTCGATCTCGTAACGTCATACAAGGCAGGAATCCTGGAAGAGGTCCTCGAGTTCGGCGCCAGCGGCGTATTGATCCTTGCCATCATCGCATTTCGGCGCGAAACGGGAAGCAAGGTGGTCGCACACTAGAGACTACTGCACGTTTCCTTCAATCGACCTCGATTTAAGGACAAGGACATGCAGCAATTCAAAGTGCTACAGCGTCCTTGCGCGCCTGATAAGGCGCGCGGCTGGCAATTGTCAATTTCATGATTTTCTTCGCAAAAGTAGCGCACCAGGCCGGTGGGAGGTCCGGCTTCACCTTCTCCGATTGCGGCGGTGCCGTAGCGTCGCAAGCGTCCGGTGGAGGGCGCCAATGGCCTGCGTGCCTCGCGGTGTGGTAAGGTCCGCCTTCGGTCCGACTGGAGAGTGCCATCTGGAGAGAGCCATGACGGGTGCATCGACGTTCAACGCCAGCACTGGTGACGGTTATGAGCTGCAGATGGGGCGTTGGAGCCGCCGGCTTGCTGTTCCATTTCTGGCATTCGCCGGGGCTTCGAGCGGTGAACGCGTGCTGGACGTCGGCTGCGGCACCGGTAGCCTGACGTTTCTATTGTCCGAGCGACCCGACCTCGAAGCGATCTGCGGGATAGACTACGCCCCGCCCTACATCGAACACGCGACCCGCAGCAACTCGGATCCGCGCGTCTCCTTCCGCGTCGGCGACGCATGCGCTCTGCCTTTCCCCGACGCGGCGTTCGACCGGGTTCTGTCGCTCCTGATGCTCCACTTCGTCTCCGAGCCGCATCGGGCCGTGGCGGAGATGCGCCGCGTCGCGCGGCCGGGAGTGACGGTCGCGGCCACCGTATGGGACGCGCGCGGCGGCTTTGTTGCCGGTCGCCTATTCCTGGATACCGCGGCTGCGCTCGATCCCACCGCTGGATTGCTTCGGGCGCGCGCCTGCACGCGTCCGATGACCCGGCCGGGCGAACTGGAATCGGCCTGGCGCCAAGCCGGCCTTGCCGAGGTCGAGACGGCAGAGCTTGCGATACGCATGGAGTTCGCTTCCTTCGACGACTACTGGGCGCCATACCTCGGCAAGGATGGGCCGGGCGCCGAATATGTCGCGACACTCGATGAGCAGGCACGCACAAGTCTGCGCGATGCGGTGCGTTCTGCTTACCTCGACGGTGACGTCGATGGTCCACGATCCTACATGGCGGTCGCCTGGGCCGTGAAGGGAATCGTGTCCTGAGCCCACGGAGCGCGCATATACTCGATCGGTTCCCTGTGCATGATAGAGGCGAGGGCGGGGCACACTGACTCCTCATTCCCGTGCTCGTCACAGGAGATTCCAGCCGGTCACACGCGAAAAAAGCGATGAAATCAATGGCGACGGCGCTCGAAAGCGGCTTCGGGGTAACACTGAGGGTAAATCAAAAAAAGCTGTGGAAAAACGGCCGCTTAGCCGAAAATCCGCGTAAGCGGTAACCTCGTCCCGCCTCTTTCGAGGCCGGGGCGGCGCAGTCAGTTTCCATGCATTGACGACTCGCGCCACCTTTGCGATCTCGACCCTCTCTTCTACCGACGCGCAACCCCAATTGTTCTTGGATAGCATGTTAAGACAGCATGGCTTGAAACTTAACGCGACTCGCATAAGCTGGCTCAACCTAAGAGGGAGGGCTGGAATTTTGGCATTAACGACCAAGGACGCATCAGTAATTCTCGGCATGGTCGCGAGGGGCGACAAACGCCATGACATCGCTGCATGGTACGGTGAAAATCAGGCGCGTATCGCTGAAGTCGAACAGGGTGCTTACGGTAACTTGACCGCTGCACCGGCCAACGTGTTGCCGCCGAAGGGTGCTCCGGGGCCGAAGGGTCGTCGTCTTAGAAGCAAGGTCATGAAGGCCGTGGAGGCACTGGAAGGCAATGACACCGCGACAGCGTTGCAACTCTTGAAAGACGGCTTAGCAGACTTTGCAAAGAACGAGGCTTAGAAGCTTGCTACCACCACAGACTTCGGCTTGGGAGGTGGACTGCCGTCGTTCGCACTCTCGATTACTACGGGCAGAATGCGGACAAAGCCGGTCATTCGATGCGACTGAGCAGGCGACCCGCGTGGTTGCCGCACTGATCGGCGCGACGGGCGGAAAAGCCGCCCTTTGGCGGTGTGGCATTGTGCACGCGGCATCCGCACAAAGCCGTTGACCGCAGGCGCGGATTTTTCAGGGGTTTGCATAAGTTGAGCGGTGAGGGGCGCATGTCTGAAAGAACCAGGAAGTTTTCAGATGAGCTGGATAAGCTCATTGAGGACGGCCAAATGCTGTCCTGGGCGATGGAATACGATTGCAAGCCGGACCAGTTTAGGGAGGTTTACCTAAAGTTATTCAATGGAGATGAAACGAAACTGAAGTCGCTCCTAAAGAAACTGCCAAACTTTAGAAGCGAGTATCAAGCTTGGTACTCGAAAGCGCATGCCGTGATAAAGCAGGTGATGCCCGACAGACTTTCTGACTTCATATCGTATTTTGATGTCCCCAAGGGGCGGAAGGCCATCACGTTCCAGAATTACATGATCCGCGACTACCTGCAGGGGCTAAATGTAACGCGTGGATGGCAGAAGGACGTCGTTGCGGACGGTAGTGCTGCGATTCCCGAGTTCACTCAACAGCTTAACATGGTGAAGGCTGCCAAGGCTACGCTTGATTCCACTTTGATGGACCTCAAGGCCGTACTGCAAGCCGATCTGTTTGACACCGAGATTGAGACTGCAGGGGTCTTGGCGAAGGCTGGGTATTTGCGGGCAGCTGGCGCTATTTGCGGGGTGGTTATCGAAAAACACCTTCTGCACGTTTGCGACGTTCACAACGTGACCGTGCGCAAGAGGAATCCGGGCATTTCGGACCTGAGCCAATTGCTTAGGGATGCAGACGTAACCACGGTGCCACAGTGGCGGTTCATTCAGCACCTCGCTGACATTCGGAATATCTGTGACCATGCAAAGGGGCGCGAACCTACGAAAGAGGAAATCGACGATCTGGTGGCCGGGGCAGAAAAGGTGCTTAAGACGATCTTCTGATCTGGTTTTGAGCAGCCCTCGTAGAGCTCACATGATGTTTGAGCATTTGCGAAGGCAAGCATGAATGGCCGCTTTCGGAGTGCCACTTTTGGGGACCGAACCACCCTAGAGGTAATCTCGGGAACGTTCGAGCGATTTCCGACATGGCGGAACCCACGATAGGCGAGGCGGCAGAAGCGCCTCTCCTTTCTGCCAGACAAACCAGGCATAGCCGGTGGCAGTGGAGGCCTTCTGATCGACGCGCCCTTTAACCATTGGCACCCGTTCAGAGAACTGAGCGAAAACCGTTGGGGGTTTTTCCTTGAAGATCGTTTCGTACCGGCCGACGCTTTCTAGGAAGACAGTTCTCGCCAAGATTGCCACTCCACGACGAGCGACTGTCATTGCTCTTGCAACAAACTCTTCCGCGAGGCGGAACGGGGGGTTTGTTATCACCCAGTCGTGCGAATGCCCTTCGTAAGGGTGTGTCAGGAAATCGCGTATTGCACCAAAACCATACGGATACGCATCAGCGGAATCGACGGATAGGAAATATTCGGCTAGGGGCCGGGACATATATCCTCGCCCGCACGCGGGTTCCAGACATGTCATTGAGCGAACATTTTCCGCTCCAATAACGTGCTCTACCAGCGCCCGAGTTGCCCATGGCGGTGTCGGGAAATCGTCGGGGCTGTCCGCAGGCTCGAAGCGCTGCGCCATAACGGCGTGCGATGTATTTTGCATGCGCTTCTTCTACGCCCCTCTTTTTCGCAAGGAAATCGCCCGTCAAAGCAGCATCGGACTTATCCGCAGAATACGGTCTCAATTGAAAAGCAATGGTTACTCTGTGTACCGCAATCGGCATCTTCATCCCCTTTGGATGCGGAGCGCTGTCGGCGGGTAGGGGAACGGGGCCCTCCGCAATTCCAGACGGAAGCTGGATTTGCCTAGGCCGGACGCTCCGCCATCACCAGCAGCAGGAAGGCGGCGAGGTCTCGCCAGCGGGCGAACCGGGGAACGGCGTCGCAGGCCTCGGGCGATGGCTGCGGCTCTTCAATTCGCCTGATCCGAAACCCGGCCGCGGCGATCGCGTTGAGGTAATCGCTGATCGTTCGAGGAAAGCGCGGCACGGCGAACGGCACGACCTCCTCGTCTTTCGGGCGATCCCCAAAGCGCCAGTGCTCGGTGAAGCTGGTCCGGTCGAAGTAGTTCGACACGCAGAGCGCCACCGTGGCTCCTTCGCGATCCTTCTCCCAATGCAGCCCCGGCGTGATGAAGCAGGGATGAAGAACGCTGAAGGCGATGAAGCCGCCGGGGCGCAGCAGCCGATAGGCCTCCTTCATCGCGCCTTCGAAATCGGGCCCGTCCATCAAAGCCATGGTGGAAAGGACGGCATCGAAAGAGGCATCGGGAAACCCTGTATCTGCACTGTAGGACGACACCTTGTAGCTGATCCCCAGCGGGTCGGCCTCTTCCGCCCGGCGGGCGTGATCGATCAGCCGTTCGGAAATGTCGATGCCTGTCAGCCGGGCGCCCATCCGTGCGAGCCGCCGCGTGTTCGTGCCCTCACCACAGCCGAAATCGATGATTTCAAGGCCACCGAGCGGCGGCAGGAATTCTTGAAATGCGGGGAAGGTGAAGCGGTCGCGGTAAACGTCGTAGCCATCCCGGACATCGCGCGTCCACTGATCGGCATTCGCGTTCCAGCGCGCGGCCACTTCGGCGTGAGACCCATCCGTCATTGCCCGACCTCCTGCTGCATGGTTCCTTGAATCGGAATCGATTTAAGGACAAAACCATGCGGAAATTCAAAGTGCCACAAGGTTGCGTGCCGGGCGGAGGCAGCGCGCTCTCAACCTGGCGACGTGTCCACAGAAACATTGCAGTTTGAGGATACCCACCCGCAGACGCTTCGGGTAGCGTGCGCATCAGGGTTAGGAGGACACATGGGCCTATCAGATATTTTCGGTCGACTGGTCGCACTGATCGGCGCCGTAACAATCCTTTTGCGGCACCGAGACGGTGATTCCCTGGAACCGGCCTATGGCAGCGCACCGAAAATCCCGAGAGCTAAGCCGCAGGGCATTCCGACCCTGAAGATGCCGACAGCCAAGGGATGGACAGCGGAGCAAGTGCCGACGGCGGCGGCCGGGCTCAAGGTGAACGCATTTGCGGCCGGGCTCAAACATCCCCGTTGGATTCACGTGTTGCCGAATGGCGACGTACTGGTCGCCGAGGCACTGAGCGAGCCGGGGGGCATCAAATCCGCCTTCGACTACGCCATGTTCAGCACGATGAAGCGCGCCGCCGCAGTGGGCGCAAGTCCGAACCGCATCACGCTGTTGCGGGATGCGGATGGCGACGGCGTGGCCGAGATACGCACGGCATTTCTCGAGGGACTCAATCAGCCGTTCGGCATGGCGTTGCTGGGCGATAGGTTGTATGTCGGCAACACGGACGGGGTGGTTGCGTTCCCGTATGAAACGGGTGAAACGCGTATCACCACGACAGGGCGAAAGCTTACGGACTTCAAGGCCGGCGGGCATTGGACGCGGAGCCTGCTTGCGAGCCGCGATGGACGAAAGCTTTTCATCGGCGTCGGTTCGCTCAGCAACATAGGCGAGCACGGCATGGCGGCAGAGGAAGGACGGGCCGCCATCCACGAGCTTGACCTCGAGAGTGGTGAGCACCGCATATTTGCCTCCGGCCTGCGCAACCCGGTGGGCATGGCGTGGGAGCCGACGACAGATGCACTCTGGACGGTGGTTAATGAGCGCGACGGCCTGGGGGACGAGACGCCTCCCGACTATCTGACGTCAGTGCGCGACGGCGGCTTCTACGGATGGCCCTATTGCTACTGGGGGCAGATCGTGGACGACCGGGTGCCGCAGGACCCGGCGATGGTCGCGACCGCCATAACGCCGGACTATGCCTTGGGCGGGCACACTGCATCGCTCGGGCTTTGCTGGCTTCCCGCAGGCACTCTGCCCGGCTTCCCCGACGGTATGGTCATCGGGCAGCATGGCTCCTGGAACCGCAGCACGCTGCGCGGCTACAAGGTTGTCTTCGTGCCGTTCGTGAATGGACGTCCAGCCGGGCCTCCGCGCGACATTCTGACCGGTTTCCTTTCGCCTGACGAACGGGCGTCCTATGGACGGCCGGTCGGAGTTACCATCGGCCCGGACGGCTCCCTGTTGGTGGCGGACGATGTCGGCGATGTGATCTGGCGCGTGACGGGCGAGTGAGGCTGAACGCGCAACGGGTGCCGCGCACCGCAGGGGAATGGCGTTGCACGCCATTGCTGAAATGCAGGGAACGTGAAGAAGTCGCGGTAAACGCTCCGCGCGCCCCTGCTGATATCATCTCCGTCCTGTTGACATGGGTGAGCCCTTCCGACCCCGCATTGCTGTGCTTGTCACAGGAATTCAGCAGCGGCGCGTCGGCAGCGCCTCCGTGTAGCCGATGCGTGTGTGGGCTTCGGGTCGTCCATGCTCGCCGTGGCTGGCGGTTGGCTTAACGTGCGAACGGTTCCGATCAGGAACAGAGCCTTGCGACGTCTGCTTGTCGTATCGGTCCCGCCACCCGGCAAGCAAGGCCGGGGCGGCGAGATAGAGGATCGTGGCGATCGTCACCACCCCGGTGAAGCCGATATGCATTGCAAGCAGGGCGGCGAGGATCGCGCTCAGCACCGACGCGCAGCCATTGATCCCCCACGCCCAGGGAAGAAATTCCTCCGAGCGTGCGCCGACGTGGCCGAGGCCGAGGGGGAAGGGCATGCCCATGAAGACGGCGAGCGGCGCTATGAGGAGGAGGGCGATTGCGATCTTCGCGGCATCCGGGAGTGCCAGCAGCCGTTCGAATATCGAGGGCAGCGCGATGAGGTAGGTGCCCGCCAGGAATGCGATCACCACGACGGCGAGGGTGATGGCGCGCACCGCCGATCCGCCTCCGACCGCCGCCATCCAGCGTCCCGCGACCGCGCTACCGAGACCCGCGAAGGCAAGGAAACCCGCAAGCACGACAGCGACAGCGTAGAGCGGATGGCCGAGGAACAGCATGAAGCGCTGGATGAAGGCGATCTCGATGAAGAGGAAGGCCAGGCCCAAGGCCAGGAAATAGAGCCCGAAGCGCAGCCGGGGCACGGCTCTCCCGATTGCGCGCCGGCGAAGCCAGAGCGGCAGCAGGATCAGGACGACACTGAGGATGGCGGCCTGGACGAGCGTCGCCACCAGGATCAGGTAGCCCCAGTCGAGCATCGCCGCCCCACCTTGGGTTCTGAGCGCCAGGAGTTCGGGCAGGGCGCGCCAACGGAAAAAGTCGAAGAAATAGGGCCTGTTGTCAGTAGCCGGCGCAATATCGAACTTGTAGCGCTCGGTGAAGTCGGCTCGCTCGGGGCCGAGGAGGGCGAGGGCTCCCTCGTAGAGATATTCCTGGTCGAGTTGATTGTAGCGGTTCACGTCGCTCGCCGAGATGCCCGGCACCCAGGAGATGTCAAAGAAATTCTCGCCCGAAAAGCCGCGGATGGCTGCGACGTCCTCGCCAGTGAGCGGCGACTTGGCGACGATGAGGGTTGCGGTATTCCAGCTCCGGATCAGCGCCAGGTGCCGGCCGGGCTCGGACACGCCCTCCGCTTCAAGCGCTGCGATAGCCGTGGCGAACAACTTGAGGACGTCGCGCGGCGGCACCCGCAGCCATCGCGTGATGGCGACGACGCCATCCGGTCTCAGTGCCGTCAGGTAATCCCGCATTGCTTCCACGGTATAGGTGTAGTTCTCATGCATGCTCTGCACGCCGGCCGCGGCCGCGCTGAAGGAGTCGAGGAGCGGCATCTGGATCAGGTCGTAACGCTCGCCAGTCGTTGCAGCGAAGGCGCGCGCCTCGGCCAGATGCAGATTGACGTTCGGTCGGCTGAAGATGCCGCCGACGAAACTCGCGAAGCGATTGCGAGCGAGGTCGATCATCTGCGGGTTGACCTCTACAGCGTCCACGACATCGGCTCCGGCGCGGAGCGCCAGCAGTACCTGCTCGCCGCCCCCAGCACCGAGGATCAGCATTCGCGGACGCGCAAGCAGCCGGTACGGGAGCGCCGCCGTCGTCCGGTCGAGATAAGCGACCGTCGCCGGATCGCCGCCATAGGCGGTCATCGCCGTAATACTGTCGCCATCGCTGAAGACGGCGAGTTGCGCGGGCGGCTCTTGCACGTTGGCGAGGCTGAGGCCCGGCGCGTAGCGGAAAGGGACGGTCGGGCTCTCGACGACCGTCAGCAGTCCGAGCGGGTTCGATCGCTCCTCGACCACCCGCGCGTTCGGGACTTCGAGAGCCATGCGGAGGCCCTTGTACTCGGACATGTGCGGGCCGGTAGCGGTAAAGGACGGCGGCAGCCACACCGCAATGACCGCGGCTGCAAGCCCGAGGCCGCCCGCGACGAGCCGCCGATGGCGAGCCATGCCGGTCGCGGCAAGCGCAGCCGCCGCAAATCCCAGCGCTGCTACGAAGCGCAGTGCGGTAGAGGGAAAGACCAGGAACAGGAGTCCGACGATGCCCAGCGCACCGATCCCGGCGCCGATGAGGTCGAAGGCATAGACGCGTCCGATCTGATCAGGGTGGCGGCTGAAGGCAAGGCCGATACAGGTTGCCCCAAAAAAGAACGGCAGGATCAGGAGAGCATAGCTGGCCGCGAGCCAACCGAGCTGCCCCGGATTCCAGACGATCTCGAGCGCGTTGAACGGCAGGCGTTCGGCACCGGCGAAGCTTGCAACCGCGGTAACGCCGAACAGCGCTGCCGACGCTGCGAAGGCGGCCGGGTACCTTTGCATCAGGGGGCGGCGGGCCAGCGCAACGAATGTACCGCTCGCGCCGAAGCCGAGCAGCGCGATGCTTATGATCATATAGGCAAATTGATGCCACTGAATGATCGAAAAGAGCCGCATCAGCAGCACTTCATGAGCAAGAGTTGCCGCCGATATGAGACCGACCGGCAGCAGTCGCCCCGCTGTCATTGGGCCCTGCCTCCCCGCAGCGGCACAAAGCCCACCGGCAGCAGCTGCCGGGTCGTGATGCTTCCATCCTGTCGCTTCTCGACCAGCATGAGAAATTGGGTCGCGAAGGGAGCCCCCACGGGGACGACCATCCGGCCGCCTTTGGCGAGCTGCTCGACCAGCGGCGGCGGGATGTGACTGGCCGCGGCAGTCACCACGATCCCGTCGAAGGGCGCGTGCGCAGGCCAACCATAGTAACCGTCGCCTACCTTCACTTCGACATTATCGTAGCGGAGCTCCGCGAGGCGGGCGGCCGCCCTTTGGCCCAGTTCCGGTATGATCTCGATCGAGTAGACCTTCGCTGCGTGCGGCGACAGGACGGCTGCCTGATAACCCGAGCCGGTGCCGATCTCGAGGACAGTGTCGCCAGGCCCGGCGTTGATCAGGTCGGTCATCAGCGCGACGATGAAGGGTTGCGAGATGGTCTGACCGTGTCCGATCGGCAGTGGCCGATCTCGATAGGCCGCACCGCGCTGCTCCTCGGGCACAAACAAGTGGCGCGGCACCTTCGCCATCGTCTGCAGCACTGCCGGATCGATGCCCTGGCCCTCGACCGCTGACGGCGCTGAGCGGGCGTGCGATTTGATCGTTGCGATCATCGCTGCACGCTCGCCGGCGTGATCCTGAGCGGGCGCGGATGTCGAAACCACGGCGGCAGCGCTCGCCAGAACCGCGGCCAGTAACGCTTGGCAATGGGCTAGAGGACGCATGAACTCTCTCCCGGCTATCACGCAAGAGTATAGTGGCGGCGGTGGCAATTTTGAATAAACCTCGCCCGGCTCTGCGGAACAGGATGGGGCAGGGTGCATCAGGTACAGATCAGGAATTAGAACATGATGGAACGCCGGGTCCGCGCGCCCGTATTACCCACATGCATGACATTGTTGTCCAAGACGGATGGGAATCGGCAAGATCGACCCCCTTGCCGTCATTCGCGGAGAGCATCGGAATTTCCGGTGCCGGCCCGAACCGGCCATTGCCGCTGCACGGCGGCAACGACGCGAAAGGCGTGGAGAGGGGTCGTTCGTTGCGGGCAATAACTAGAACCGTAGTCGCGCTGCCTGCCGCCGCCCGCCCGCGCGATGTCATCTACCTATGCCTGGGCACATCCGTGCGCGATCAGCGACACTCCGCCATACATTTGTGCTGACACAGTCCGCGCGTGCGAAGGTGTTTGCTTCCGCCGGCCTTCCAATGGCGTCGACGCAATGGCCAGAGCTGGATCGGGAAACTTGGACAGGGGTTATAAGTGGAACTTCTGCCTGAACACGGCATAGAAAGCCGGGAACAGGAGTCTTCTAAGTGACGCGACTATTCTTCGATCAGACGCTTCTCCCCGGGGGGAGCCCATGCTCAATCAACCTGTCGAGGTAGTCGCAGTAAGGACTGCTTTCATAGAATGGGTGGGCCGCCTCTCGGACGTATTCCGCGTTCAGGTTTGGAAACTTCTTCAAAGCATCAGAGATCCAGATCCTCACTTCATCGGTATTGCCCGCCCTGAGGGCGAGCAACGCTGCCCCAATGAATGGATAATAGGTTGTGCGTTCGAAGGACGCGCCTTCCCGTAGATGCATCCGGGCCGTTGAGAGGTCATCGGGCTCGCCTCTCAGCATCAAGCCGATACCGAGTAGTGTCTTGAACGCAAACATAGACGGATCGTGAGGACTGAGATCGATGGCATCTTGTGCGGCTCTAATCGTCGTATCGGCGTCCCTGAGCCGCACGGCTGCCATTCCATGTGCGAAGTGAAGAAACGCGTAGTTGGGATTTAATGCAAGGCCCTGTTCAGCGACAGGCATGGCCTCAGCCGCTCGCCCGCCCACCGTAAGAAGGAGCGACATCATCGCGTACGCGATATCGCTCCGCCTGTCGATTTCTAAGGCCTTCGTGGCGAACGATAGTCCTTCCCTGACAGCGACAGGCACGTCTGCGGCACGCCCCCAAAGGACGAGTGCGTATCGGTGACGAGCTAAATAGGCGTAGGGAAGTGCGAAATTCGGATCGTGTTCGAGCGCTTGTCGAAGGAACTTCTCGGCAGTGGCTTGAGAACCTGCTTCGAAGGAGAGTAATTCAGCAAAGCCGCGGTGACAGAGTTCCCAAGCAGTAAGATTGTCCGTCGATTTGGCGAGGGCGAGGCCCCGTTCGTGCGCTCCCAGTTCTGGTTCGATGCCCGCGATAATCCGGCGCGTTATCTCGTCCTGCACATCAAAAAAATCCGCGATCGGACGATCCCACCGCTCGGCCCAGATGTGTGCTCCGGACAGCGCGTCGATTAGCTGTACAGTGATCCTCAACCGATCACCGGACCGCCGAACCGATCCTTCCACGACATAGCGCACACCAAGTTCCCGGGCGATCTTGCGTACGTCCTTGGCTGTTCCCTTGTAGGCGAAAGTCGAGTTGCGAGCGATCACGAACAACCATCGAAAGCGACTTAGTTCCGTGATGATGTCTTCGACCAGTCCGTCGACAAAGGAGTCCTGATCGGGCGTGGCAGAAAAATTCTGAAATGGGAGAACCGCGATCGAAGCACGTTCCTGTCCAGAGAACCGAACCGGGCTGGGCGCTGCGCCGTCCAACTCGACCTGCCACACGTCAATTGGTTCGGGGATGTTCTTAACGGACTGTGGCCCGAGCCACGTCATCCCAGCCTCTATCTTGCCTTGCACATGATCGTAGATTGCACGAGATATGCAGATGCCTCCGGCGGGTGCAATGGTTTCCAGACGCGCAGTGATGTTGACGCAGTCGCCGAGGATGTCGTCCCCATCGATCACCACGTCTCCCAGATGAATACCGATCCGGAAACGCAGACGTCGGTCTTCCCCTTGAGGAGACTCGCGCGAGATCAAGTTGCGCTGCATCAGAAGAGCCGCTCTTACCGCCAACACTGGCGATGGGAAATCGACTAGGAGCCCGTCGCCCATGGTTTTGACGATGCGGCCACCGCCTTCCATAATCGCCGGGTCAATCACATAGGTTCGCGCGTCGCGCAGCCGCGAAATGGTACCTTCCTCGTCCGCCGCCATGAGACGAGAATAGCCGACCAAATCGGCAGCCATTATTGTGGTAAGACGACGTTCCACACTTGCCCCTCCGCCAAGAAAATACAGTACCGCCTGATAAGCAAATGCGAAAGCGCTCTGAGCAGCGACTGCGGCGCGTCCATGTTCATTTCGGAATGTCTGCTGAGTGGCCGAATCCGACCTGCCCATCGGGTGTCTTGAACGTCCGGAAATGGCGCATCATGCCCATTCAGCTCCCGTCGTCCGACTTCCGCTGTCCACCCACCCGTGACCTTGAGGAACGCAAAAGGCTGCGATGTTACCTGGGGAACTATCCGATGATGGGGCATGATCTATCTTCCCCTCAACGCGCAGTTCCTCCCGCTGCGCAAGCCACCGATCGGTTCCGCTCCTCCTCCCAAGGGGCCGATCCAGAGACCCCGACGCCTCCTCCCGGCTCGGGGTCTTTTTCTGTGGCGTCAACCATCCCCCTTCCTCCTTCCTTGACCGCTTGCCTTCCCTTACAATCCCTCCCGGACAGGAGAGGAGTTCCGCCATGAGTGAAGACGCCTTCAACATGTCGATCCGCAAGTTCCTGAAGGAAGTCGGCGTCACGTCGCAGCGCAAGCTGGAGGAGCTAGTGCGCGAAGGGCAGGTCGGCAGCAAGAAGCTGAAGGTCCGCATGACGCTGACGGCGGAAGGCACCGGCCTCAACCACGTCGTGGACGGCGAGATCGAACTTCCATAGGTCGGGTGAAGCGATCTACGGCGCCTGCGCGCCTTTATCGGACGCCACAGTACACTGCAGCAATGCAATTGGGTTGGCGGATGCTTTTTTGCCCTCATTCCTGTGACAAGCACAGGAATGAGGGTCGAGGAGAGCCTTGCCGCATGGCAACCGAGGAGGCGCAGTACGGTACTGTCGTGTAGCGTGATCGGACGCGCAAAGGACGCCGCAGCACTATGAATTGCTGCAGCTACGATTTAAGGAAACATGCAGGAGGCGCCTGCTTGAGACGAATTAGCTAAGGACCGACCCGCTGCGGACCTTGGCACCTGAGCCGATAAACAGCTTCGTTGAGCTCAAAGGTGCCATGCATCATGATATAGATCGACGCAAAGCCGATCGCGCCTTTTCGACTTCGGGCCGCATGATGCAATCCTCAGCATGGTCATTGACCAACCCCATCGCCTGCATAAAGGCATACACGGTGGTGGGGCCAACGAATTTCCATCCGCGCTTACGCAGTTCCTTTGACAGTGCTTCGGAGGCGGGTGAGGTCGAACGGCTTTGCGGCCGCGCACCATCATCGTCTGGCTGGAACCGCCACACGAATGCCGCCAGGGAGCCTTCCGTCTCCACCAGCTCGCAGGCGCGGCCCGCATTGTTGATGACGGCCTCGATCTTGCCGCGATGACGGACGATCCCCGCATCTGCCAGTAACCTGGTCACATCGGCCTCATCGAACAGCGCCACCTTGCGGAAATCGAAGCCGGCGAAAGCGGCGCGAAAATTCTCGCGCTTGGTAAGAATGGTGCGCCAGCTTAAGCCCGACTGGAAGCTTTCGAGGCAGAGCTTTTCGAATAGTCTTACGTCATCCACGACGGGAAAGCCCCATTCGCGATCGTGGTAGTCGAAGAATTCCGGCGCGGCCGCGCACCAGCGACAACGAGGGCGACCGTCCGGGCCGGGAACGGTTGCCGCGCTCATGCTGCCGCCTTCACGAAATCCAGGGCGGAAACGGTGCGCTTCGGATCGATTTCGTAAGTCTCGGCGGTCACGATCCCATGCACGACGAACGGGTCGGCGGCGATGCGCGCATCGTGCGCATCACGACTTTCCCCATGGGCGATGATCGCGCCTCCTGCGGCGGGCTGAAGCGAGCCGATGCAGAGGAACACGCCATCGGCGAAGCCCTGCGCGATCCAGGCGTTATGCGCCGCCATGAATTCCGGCGCGGCGGTGCGGTTCTCCGCAAATTTCAGGAAGGTGACGAACATCTGTGCTCCTTGATCATGGGGATTGCGAAAGGTCGGGCAGGGACGCTAGCCAATGTTCAATCCCGGCCACTTCGTTGCGGATGAATGCCTCGTCCTTGAAGGCGGTCGCCATCACCGCCACCCCCTGCGACCAGGACAGAAGATGCAGCGCCAGTGCCTCGGCCTGGTCAGCGGCCCCAAGGGCACGCATCTGTTCGGTCAGCCAGTCGCGGAACAGGCGGAGGATTTCGGTCGCGCGGCCCTGCGCGGCGTGGTCCAGCTTGGCGAGTTCGGAGCAAAGCGTTCCGACTGGGCAGCCGAAATCCATGATCTGGGTCCGGTTGGCGATCAGCATGTGAATGAAGGACAAGATGCGCTCGCGCGGACTTTCGCCCTCGACCTGCCAGCCGTCGAGCATCGCGCGTGTCCGCTCCATTCTGCGGGCAATCACGGCATCCAGTATGTCGTCCTTGGTCTTGAAGTGGTGATAGAAATTCCCGCGCGAGATGCCCACAGCTGCGGCGATGTCAGCAAAGGACGTGGCATCGAATCCGCTCTCGTAGAAGAGGGCATCCGCCTTTTCGACAATCAGGTCATGGGTTGACTGTGCTGGCATTCACGTCCGACGCTCATGTTTGCGTACATTAGAACTAGGACGACTGTCCTAGTTCTGTCAAGACGGGAACGGGAGGCAGCTTTGGCTGGCTGAAGGGCTCTAAATGGCTCCTCGGCCTTGGAGCGAAGGCCAGTCTCCGAATTTTCGGAAGTAGGCACGGGAGAAGGCAGCAGCGCTGCCAAATCCTACTTGTCGTGCCACAGCCTTCACTCTGGCCCCTTTGGACAGCTTGCGCTGAGCAATGGTCAAGCGCCATTCCGTCAGATAGGCCTGTGGCGTGATGCCGACGACGTCGCGAAAACGAGCCATGAAATGGCTTCGCGACATCCCCGCGACTGCCGCAAGGTCTTCGCTGTTCCAAGCACGAGACGGCGCGTTATGCATCGCAACCAACGCTCGGTGCAGAGCGGGATGGGACAGGCCTGCCAGCAATCCAGACCGGGCGGCCCCGCGGTCAATTGCTGAGCGCAAGATAAGCAGAACCATCACTTCGCAGAGCCGATTGAGTGCCGCGCTCCGTCCGCAGCGCGATCCCAATGCCTCAGCCACGAAAGCGGCTGTCGTGTCGCGAAGGGTGGGTATCTCGTCGACTTCGACCCGCACCTGATCCGGCAAAGCGCTCATGAGCGGATTATGCGGACTCTCGAAATCGACCGTTGCTGTGACGAGAACTGGCGGCTCGGGATTCGCGTCACCACGCAGGCAAAGGATGACGCTTTCGGCAGGGCCTCCCGGTGCACCGACGACAATCAGCCTCGCTTGAACGTCACCGGCACGCGCCGGTTCCAATGAGGCCGACAGCTCGAACGTGTCGAAGAAGGCCGAGAGGCGATCCACCTTTGAATAGGAAGTTAGATTTTCAATCATGTTTTTTGGACCATTGATTGCCTCAAGTATGTGACGGTGAGCCTCCGACGTCAACGCGACGGCGTCGGCAGCACCAAATGGAGTCGATCAATGTTAGTCCCGAGAATGCCGCCCCCTGGCCTGACCGTCAAAACACTCGATCACGGAGAGTTCAATCTCGCCAGCGAAACGCCCTCGCTCATGTCGCTTGTCTGCTTCTACCGCGGCCTTCACTGCCCGGTATGCGCCGGCTATCTGAAGGACCTTGAACGCATGACGCCATCCTTCGCAGAAAGGGGCGTCACCACCATAGCGATAAGCTCCGACGGTGAAGAACGCGCTCGGCAAATGGCAGATAAGATTGGTGCTGCGCACCTCCGCGTCGGTTACGGACTGCCTTTGAGCGTGGCACGGTTGTGGGGCCTCTACATTTCAGCCTCGCGCGGAAAGACTTCGATCGGCATCGAGGAGCCCGAATTGTTCTCCGAGCCAGGCGTCTTTTTGATAAAGCCAGATCAAACGGTCTATTGGCTCTCCGTTCAATCCATGCCGTTCGCGCGACCGAATTTCGCCGAGATGGCGCAAGCTTTGGATTTCGTGATCAAAAACGATTACCCGGCACGCGGCGAATACGCTGGCGAGGTGTAAGCCTCGGCTGCAACTATCCTACGGTGACCGCGCCTGAACTCAGGTGGCAATTCAAAGTGCTACAGCGTCCTTTGCGCGTCTGATAAGACGCACTGCGCTGTAGTTGCTAACCGCGCACCGCGGGAGCTAAACGTCAATTGAACGTATGCAGCTTGATTTTCAAACTGCCATCGGCCTGTCGCTCGAAAACATGCGTGGCAACTCCGCCCCAAGGCTGGTCTTTACCCTGAGCATCCTTGCCCTTGGCCGACCATTTTGCTGCGCCGTAGATCAATTTCTCGTCGCCATCCGCCCTGATCACTTCGAGTTTGTGACCAGTGGCACCAACGCCGAAGATGCCGCTGAAAAACTTTTCGACGCCGGAAGGTCCTTCGATCACGTCATGACTGGGGGGAAGAAGGAGCGCGTCCTCAGTATAGAAGGCGGCAACCGCCTTGGCGTCCGCCTTTCCGAAGGCCTCGTCCCAAGCTGTGTAGGCGGCCTTGACATCGTCTTCAAGGGGACCGGCCCGAACCTCCATTGACGCCATAGAGATGGAGCATGCTGCGAACGCAACTAGCCAGCCAACACGTGTCGTGAACATGGCTTTCCTCCTTCTAATCTTACTGCTCCTGGAAGTTCATAATATACCACTGATCGCGCAGCGGCGGCGTGGATCGTGAATACGGCGCGGGGGAGGGCCGCCGCCCGGCGCCGGTGTTCTTCCCGATCAAGAACGAGCCGCCACCCAAGCTGATCGTGGAGCGTCAGCCGGTCGATGCGGCGGTGAAAACCGCCAGTTGAGCTTCGAACGCGCGCTTGTATGCGGGTCGCGCTTCGCCGCGGGCGGCGTAGGCGGAGAGGTTCGGATATTCATCCAGTATATCCGATCCTTTTTTCAGCCTGAGCAGCACCGTCACCATCAGCAGGTCACCGGCGCTGAACGCGCCGTCGAGCCAGTCGGCATCGCCAAGGCGATCGGAAAGCTTGTCCAACCGGTTGCGGATACTGTCCTCGAGGTACCGCAGGCGCTGCTCGTACCAGGGCTTGTCGCGCTCGAGGATCTTGCAGAGGGAGCGGTCGAAGACCGGCGGCTCCACCGTGTTGAGCGCGGCAAACATCCACGCGATCGCGCGCGCCCGGGCATTCGCATCGTCTGGCAGCAGGCCCGCATGGCGCTCGGCGATATGGAGCACGATCGCGCCCGACTCGAACAGGGCGAGATCGCCTTCTTCATAGGTCGGAATCTGCCCGAAAGGTTGAATCGCAAGATGCGCGGGTTCCTTCATTGCCTTGAACGAAAGAAGACGAACGTCGTAAGGCTGGCCCACTTCTTCGAGCGCCCAGCGCACGCGCATGTCACGCGCCAAACCCTCGCCGCGATCGGGCGACCGTTCAAAGGCGGTAATGGTAATAGTCATTGTTGTTCTCCGCAGCTTGTCTGTCTGGAAGACGACTGGCTAAACGAGATTCCGACACGCGATGCTCGAGATAGTCCTCGCGGTCGACCGCTGCGCCCACACCTTCTTTCAGCGCTATCTGCATCGCGGCTGGCTCGGTCAACGAGTCCCGATCCAAGGGCAGGCGCTGGCTGTCGAATGTTGCTATATGCAGTCCACGATGTATATTAACGCCAAGCGTATTTTTTTACTTTCTATACTTGAACGTGCGCTGCTCAAGCCGGTGTAGCCAGCCTTGTTTTCGCGCCAGGCGTGCCTGGCAGTTCAACTCCAATAACAACCGGGAAATCATACCGGAGTTTGCACGACCAACCCCTGCTGCATGCTCTTAAAAACATGCAGCAATTCAAAGTGCTACAGCGTCCTTTGTGCGCCCGAAAGGACCAGCAGTCACAGGTTGCACGTCAGTTGTGGAATGCTACTGCGCCGACTTAGGGGCAAAAACATGCAGCAATTCAAAGAGCTACAGCGTCCTTAGCGCGTCTTACGAGACGCGCGGCGCTGCAGGATCGCAACCGGCCGTTTGCCGGGCCATCTGCGATCACGCGTGCTTTCGTAGAGGGAGGTTCCGATGAAACGAATGAAGCTCTTCACCCTTGCCGCCGGCTTTCTCGCCGCGGCGCTCGCCACCAGTCAGGCCCAGGCGCTTGAGCCCACCGAGGCCCGCGCCATCGCTAAGGAGGCCTACATCTACGGCTTCCCGATGGTGGATAACTATCGCATCCAGCATGCCTATTTCGTCGATACCAACAATCCCGAATACAAGGCAGCGTGGAACCAGCTCATCAACATAGCGCGCGTCTATACGCCGGCCGACACCGCGGTGCAGACGCCCAATTCGGATACACCCTATTCCTTCGTCGGCATGGACCTGCGCGCCGAACCGATCGTGCTCACGGTGCCGCCGATGGAGAAGGAGCGCTATTTCAGCATCCAGCTCATCGACGCGTACACGTTCACCTTCGATTATATCGGCAGCCGGGCGACGGGCAATGATGGCGGCAGCTTCGTCATCGCGGGGCCTGGCTGGAAGGGGGAAACGCCCCAAGGGGTGGAGAAAGTGATCCGCTCCGAGACCGAGTTCGTCTTCGCCGGTTATCGCACCCAGCTTTTTGGTCCCGCCGATCTCGACAATGTGAAGAAGGTCCAGGCGGGCTACAAGGCGGAGCCGCTTTCCGCGTTTCTCGGCCAGCCCGCGCCGGCGCCAGCGCCGGCCGTCGATTTCATCAAGCCGCTGACGCCGGCGGAGCAGAGGACTTCGCCTGAGTTTTTCAACGTTTTGAATTTTATCCTGCAGTTCTGCCCGACACATCCGTCCGAGACCGAACTGATGGCGCGTTTCGCCAAAATCGGGGTCGGCGGAGGCAAGACGTTTGACGCAAGCACGCCGGAACTGAAATCCGCCATCGAAGCCGGAATGGCAGATGCCTGGGCGGAATACGCCAAGCTGAAGACGCGGATCGACGAGGGCGAAGTGACCGCCGACGACCTCTTCGGCACGCGGGAGTTTCTGAAAAACAACTATCTTTACCGGATGGCGGGTGCCGTGATGGGCATTTACGGCAATGCAAAAGAGGAAGCGATGTACCCGGTCTATACCGTGGATGCCCAGGATGAGAAACTCGACGGCGCTAACAAGTACACCGTGCACTTCGCAGCGGACCAGCTCCCTCCGGTGCACTCGTTCTGGTCGCTTACGATGTATGAGCTCCCGTCGAGCCTGCTCGTCGACAATCCGCTCGACCGCTACCTTCTGAATTCACCGATGCTGCCGGACTTCGTGAAGGACGCCGACGGCGGCCTGACCTTCTATGTCCAGAACGAGTCGCCCGGCAAGGACAAGGAGGCGAACTGGTTGCCTGCACCCAAGGGTCCGTTCTGGATGTCGATGCGCCTCTACTGGCCGAAGAAGGAGGCGCTGGACGGCACGTGGAAACAGCCGCCGGTGACGAGAGTACAGTGAGATTGCCGCGTCGTTCGTCCTTTGTGCGTCTGAATGCACGATAATGATGTAATGGGTCTGACTTCCGCATTCCACCCAGAGAGTAGACTTTAGGCAAAATCAGAATTCGACCAGATAAATGATCGTGCCGAGAGAGACTGTGGAAAGCAGCGCATACACTAAAAGGTCGTGCTTTGAGCCTTGCCGCCCGAACCCGATTCCAAAGTAGTAACCAGATGCTCCACTCGCGGCCATTAATAACGCCGTAAAGAAATACAATGCCGCATCTGAAGCCATGATGTCTCCGTGCTATGCTCCGAGAGCCACGATGTCGTAAACTACTGCATGATTCCTTAAATCGGAATCGATTTAAGGACAAAATCGTGCAGCCATTCAAAGTGCTACAGCGACCTTAGCGCGTCCGATTGGACGCGCGGCGCTGCAAAGCGAAACAATTCCGAATCCACCAAAGCGGTTTACGACGTTAAAGCTACCGCGCCTTGCGATCGTCATGGGCGAGGGCGGCGCGACGGCCCACGCCGCACCTACAACTCGCCGTATAACTGAGTGGCGCCTTGAAACACAACCCATAGTATGTCACAGAGTTCTCGACAAGGATCGCTATCGAATGTGCGGTGTGTGGCTTAATGGGGAGTTCAACAAGAGAGACGACGACAGGACAGCCGCGCGTTAGGCCGGCCGGGGTCCTGCTGATCGTTTGGCTGCTGCTTGGGATGCTGCCTGTTTTCGCCAACATGGTCGGGTATAACTTCCTGCCGTCGATCGAATGGACGTCCAGGACAAACCTTCCAGCACTTGCGGCCGGCCTGGTCTCTGCGGTGCTGCTGTTTTGGGTCGTCCGGAAAGGCAGGGACGTCACTCCGGGCAGCCCTTTGGGGAAGGCTATCGGCGTCTTCGCCGCTCCGTTCTTCGGCTACGTTATAGGAAAGAACGTCGTCGTCATTGCTGCTCCGATGATCCTCGCGTTGATCGCAGGCCATCAGGTTGAACTCCCCTTTACCGTGGCAGACGCCGATCGATATGGCGGCCGTCGATGCAGTTCACCCATTGATCTGCAAGGGCTCCCGTTCATCTTCGAGAGCATTTGCGGCGTCCCAGACAACTTCAGGCAGGGCCTGGCAGCCGGTAGCCGCATCGTCGTCATCGGCCGCGGCACCAATATAGGCGTCTTTGCAGAAAGTCTGCGCCGGGTCGATTGAGCCGCTATGGGCCACGACGGGTCGTCGGGTTTCGCGGACGGAGGGCCAAATCATGTTCTACGCTGAATGTCCATTGCAATTTATCGGAGAGTCGAATTTAGGCTGCATACTGAAATGGCCTGGGAGAAGGAACTCGTCATCTTCTGCCGGCAACCATTTGCCGCTAAGCGAGGGGCGCGAGCGGGACAGGCTGAAAGAGTCGCGGTGATGAAAAAGGAAGTTCCTTCTCTGCTAAAGCTTGCAGAGGGTATTGAAGACCCATCCTTTCAACGCTTTTACGGATTTTTCTTCGGACGGGGATCGCTGCTGATAATCTATATCCCATACTTGCTGATGCTAATCGTGCCGCGTCACTTTTTTGATTTTCAAGGTCCGAGAAGTATCATGACATGGCTACCAAAGTTCTGGTTTGAAGCGAGAAACTTCAAAGCAAAGTATCTTATAGAAGACATTAACTTCTATTTTTCTACAAGCTTACTTTCCTACGCGGTAATGTCCGTCATCTCCATTGTCGCAGCCATAAAATGCTATCGCACGGGGCGGAATTTTCCATTTACACTGACGCAATCCCAGCCGTGGAAACCCTATCGCTTTTTTCTTATACCCGCTTTGATTGCGATACTGTTGGGCGTTGTGGTACCCCTGCCAGTGGGCGGTGACGACAGTGGCTTCAGGGGTAATCCTTTTGAGAATCCAGTCTATTTGCCTGCCTACAGCTCCATGTTCTTCGGACTTCTGATGGTCGTAAGCGCGGCCGGCGCGCTATGGCTTGGTCGTGAGCGCGCACGGCTGAGGCTTGAACGGCAAAAGCCGCCAAGGCCAATGGTTTCGGTTTTTCTGGATCAGCGAGAACATTCAGATAGCTGACGGTGTCGGGTCAACGAACGCCCGAGACTCCGTTCCTTAGGTACCATGAAGGGAGCGGTGAGCTAGGATCTCCTTTCCAACCAAAGCGGATGGCGACACCCATTGCGATCGTCCAGCGGCCATTGAGACCCAGCTTTTTACCGGCCGAGCACCACACGGTTGGCCGTCACGCGGTTGGCTGCGCGGCTTTCGCCGCGGCTGACGCCGTAAAGCATGTCCGGCGTCGAGCGGTCCCAGGCGATGCCTTGGCCAGTGTTCCTCAGCGGCACCGTCGCGAGCCATTTCAGGACGGAGCCGGTCTCCGGACGCTCCATCACGTAGGCCTCGGCGGCATCGTGCCCTGTCAGATAGAGCTTGCGGTCGGGGCCCCAGGACCCGCCTGAATTGCTCATGTCCCCGAATTTCTCGAGCACTTCATCCGGCAGAGCCCAGGCCTCGGCAACCCGCCAGTCCTCGCCGAAACGGACGACCTGCGTCTCGTCCTTGTTTCCCTGGGCGAGGGGACTGCGGTCGAAGACCCGGTTGTAATTGGCGAATGCTCCCCACCAGGAACCGTCGTGGTAATCGAGCCAGGTAAAGAAGCCGCGATCGATGCCGAGGGGAAGCGTGTCGACGTGCTGCATTGTTTCTGCGTCGAAGACCTCGACCGAGTTGGCTGCCGGCCATTCGGGAAAGTTCGAGTGCGCCGCGTAGATTTCTCCGTCAATCACGACCGCGCTGTTGAGGTGCTTGATCGGTCCGTCCTGCGGCCCTTCGAAAACAGCGACCCGCTCGCCGCTCGCCTTGTCGTATTTGGCGATTGTGCGGTTGTCGACGGCGTAGAAGTGATCGGCATCCACGCCGATCCCTTGGTTCGCCTCGGGAACCGCGAGTTCCCGCACCGAGTCCGCCGCGATCTGTCGCAGAGGTACCGCAACGTCCGCGATCACGGTGCCGGCGGCAAGGGCGAGCCCGGCCGACAGTAGAATGATACCCGTCCGCAAGACTGCCTCCATCTGCTGTCCATGCCATCCGGCTACTGCATGACTCCTTAAATCGGAATCGATTTAAGGACAAAATGCGGAAGTCCTCAGGATTCTACCATTGCCCTGTCGGAAACCGATTGCTTCATTCGTCCTCAGGGGGCGACTTGGCGACACGGCCACGTCGGGGTGGAGAAAAACGTTTGGCTGCCTATTTCGGAGGGTAGCTACAGGGCCGAATGGCTTCAACGCGAAAGGAACACGCAATGTCGAAGAATACGATTTGCCTCTGGTTCGACAAGGACGCCGAGGATGCCGCTCGCTTCTACGCGGAGGTCTTTCCCGACAGCAGGGTGACCGCCGTGCACAGCGCGCCCAGCGACTACCCGTCCGGCAAGGAGGGCGATGTCTTGACGGTCGAGTTCACGGTTGCGGGCATTCCTTGTCTCGGCCTCAACGGGGGGCCCATGTTCAAGCATAACGAAGCCTTCTCGTTCCAGATCGCCACGGACGATCAGGAGGAGACCGACCGCTACTGGAACGCCATCGTCGGCAACGGCGGCCAGGAGAGCGCGTGCGGTTGGTGCAAGGACAAATGGGGGATCTCCTGGCAAATCATTCCACGTGCGCTGACTGACGCGCTTGCCGCTGGCGGCGCCGAAGCAAAGCGCGCCTTCGATGCCATGATGGAGATGGGGAAAATCGACGTCGCCGCGATCGAGGCCGCCCGGCGCGGCTGACGCGTCATCGCAAACCGGGTGCTGACTGCAAACTGAAGACGACCGCCTTGGGACAAGGGCGGTCGTCGGCGTTCGTCCGGAATGCGCCAAATGGCGGACGTTCAGTTGACAGACGTCCACAGGGGCGCGGCTTGCACGAGACGCGATATCTTACAGCGCCGTGCGTCCTTTAGGACGCACGAAGGACGCTGTAACTCTTTGAATCTACGCATCGTGCTTTCCGAAAATCGGGTCCGATTTTCGGGCCGATGCGCTAGAGCCCTTCAGGGTTAAATGGAAGCAGTTCTGCCGGAGCAGGTTTTCGTCAGGGCAGAGGCGATTGGCGAAGGGGCGTACCCGGATGTACGTGCGAGCCGATCGCCTCTGAGCCTGGCGGAAAGATGCCCGGCCCTTCGGGTTGGCTGAAACGGGCCGCCTGATCGGCCGGCCGGCTTGGCCGTATGCTTTGGCTACGCCGCGCGCCGGCCGGTCGACCATCCGACTCCGTTTGAGCCAACAGAACTGTTTCCATTTAACCCTGAAGGGCTCTAGTCATCGCCTCGCCAAGTGCTGTCGCCTTCGATTTTGTCATGCGTGGGGGCGACGCCATACCAGAAAGCGGACCATTTACTGATTTCACAAAGGACAATAGGGTGACAATCAGAGGGGAACGTAATGACGAGCGGAACGGACATTCTTGATGCCGTCGTCATCGGTGCCGGTTGGGCGGGGCTAGGCGTCAGTCATGCGCTGATGCAGCGTGGCTTGCGTCATAGAGTGTTGGAGCGAGGTCGCATCGGTGAGACTTGGCGGACCCAGCGCTGGGACTCCTTTCGGATAAACACACCTAACAGCCAAACGGTCATGCCCGGGGATACCTATGTCGGCCCCGATCCCGACGGTGCAATGACAAGTGGCGAGTTTGTCGCGCTGTTAGAGGACTATGCCGGCCGGCATGGCCTCCCGGTGGAAACCGGTACGCCGGTGACCGACCTTGTTGCGAGCGGTGGGGCCTGTACCGGCTGGCCCTTCCGCGCGGCCCCCTGTGGGCGAGGAATGTGGTGATCGCTAGCAGTAACCAGAATTGCCCGGCGCGCCCGCCTTTCTCTGCTTTGTTGCCGCCCAAAGTCCAACAGATTGATGCATCAGCCTACCGCAACGCATCTGGTCTCGACAGTGGAGCCGTGTTGGTGGTCGGTAGCGCACAGTCGGGCGGCCAAATCGCCGAGGACTTGGTCCAGGCGGGGCGAACTGTGTTTCTTGCAACGGGCCGAGTCGGCCGGCTGCCCCGAATGTACCGAGGTCGTCACATCAGTGTCTGGTTGGTTCTTAGCGGACTGATCGATGTGACGCGCAGGGAAATCCTTCAACAGGGACCCGTCCCTGGAAGGCCGCTGACAGGAGCGCTCCATACGATCAGCCTGCAGTCCCTCAGTGCGCAAGGCGTTGTCTTGCTGGGTCGGCTCACGGGCGTCGACGACGGCCGCCTCTCGTTCAGCGACGATGCAGAAGAGCATGTTCGCCATGCAGACGAGGGCTCCGCTAAAGTTCGAAGCCAGATCGACGCGTACATCGCGCGCAACGGGATCGATGCCCCTCCGGCCGAGCCGGACCCGGCAGAGGTGATTGGCGCGGTGCTGCCGAATCCGCCTATCCGATCGATTGATCTCGCCGCGCGGGGGATCACAACGGTGATCTGGTGCACCGGGTTCAGAGGGGATTTCGGGTGGGTGCGCGTTCCCGCTGTGCTCGATGCACAAGGCCAGCCATTGCACGATAACGGCTTCGCGAGCGTCCCTGGCGTGTATTTTGCCGGCCTGCCTTTCGCGATCTCGCGACGGTCGGGCACAATATTGGCAATTGCGGAGGAAGCAGCCCTGTTCGTCGAAGATATCCAGCGTCGTTTAGACACCTGCCTCTGACGTCCCGATTCAGTGATGCCGACTCCAAGCGAATATCATCCGGTAGGCGGCTTCCTCCTCTGATCTAACGCCTTGAAATTACGCAATTCCTGGCGGCAAACCGCTGCACACTTTTGGGCGACATGCATTAATCCAGCATGACGACGGCTTCGACCTCGAAGAGCATGGGGTCAATTGCAAGCTTCGGGACAGGAATCAGAGTCTGCGCCGGCAGTGCCTCGCCGAACATTTCTTTCACGTTCCTGGTCAAGACCTCAAGCTTGGACATATCGTGATCGACCACAAAGACCGTGAGCTTGGCGACCTGATCCGGCCTTGCGCCGAGCGCATCGAGGGCGGTGCGCAAGTTTGCGTAGGCTTGCTTAACCTGGACAGAAAAGTCGGGCGACAAGGCTCCCGTGCTGTCTTGGCCGCCCTGTCCGGAGATGTAGGCCACCCGGGCTTCGCGGGGCACAATCACCGCCGTGCTGTAGCCGTTCGGCGTCGGGTCGTAGAGGGTTTTTGGATTGACGATGGTCAGCTTGAGATCGTTCTCATTCGCTGTCGTCGCAGTGGGAACTCCGATGGTCATGATGATTAGCCCTCCGATAAGCAGATGCTTGATTGCGCGTGACATGATTTTCTCTTGGCTAGCGTATCGGCCCGAAAATCGGACCCGATTTTCGGAAAGCACGATGCGTGGATTCAAAGATTTACAGCGTCCTGAAGGACGCACGGCGCTGTAGGGACTACGAGCAAACGTATCCTCGCAGCCTGCAGGATTGACGCTTCACCCATCGTCCATATGATTGACTCGTACGGCGTACGATTTAATCGCATCGTACGCCGTACGAGTCAATCGGTCAGAATCGACATTCGTCGCGTTGCCAGTCAAAATCGACGTTCTGATCAACGAGGAAGACGGATGGCAGTCAAGCGGAGCGGCACTCAGAGCAAACGGCCCCAACGGATACGTGCGTCGCTCCAGTCCGTGCAAGAGCCGCGCAGTGAACCGCCTCTCTCTCGGGAACGGATCGTGGCGACCGCGGTAGAATTGCTGGACGACCAGGGGGTCGACGGATTGACGATGCGCCGGCTGGCCGATCGCCTCGGCTCCGGCGCAATGAGCCTATATTGGCACGTCGACAACAAAGAGGATGTCTTTGATCTGGCGCTCGACTCGGTGCTCGAATATCGCGGACCGCCGCAAACAGTTGAACCTCAAGACTGGCGCGGGGAGGTCGTTCATATGCTCGAAGACTGGCGCGCCAGCATGTTGCGCCATCCCTGGTCGGCATCACTGTTGCCGCGCCGGGCGCTCGGCCCGAACATCCTCAGTCGCCTGGAACTGCTGAGCAAGACCTTGTCCAGAGCCGGTGTAGCGGACGCAGATCTGAACGTCGCGATATGGTCGCTCTGGAACTATGTGATGGGCGCCACCGTCACCCGGGCGAGCTTCGAGCTCTCGGACGACGACAGGGCCGCCGCGCAGCAGCGCCTTACACGTCTCAGCGAACACTACCCGACAATCGAACGCTCTCGTCTGCTGTTGGATAACGATTGGGACGGCGCTTTCAGGAAAGGCCTCGACTTCCTGCTTGATGGCCTCGCTCCGAGATAATGAACATTCGTCATTTCCTGGACGAGACCTCTTGAGGAAACGTGCATCAATTCAAAGTGCTACAGCATCCTTTGCGCGTCTGATCAGAGTGCACGACGGTAGCTTCTGCCTCGTTGGTTGCGGTGCGGTAACGCATCTCCTCGGACGTGGAGGCCACCCTACCGGGCCGCGCTGCCTGTTGCAGCTTTTCGTGCGTCTGCCTCAGGTGCAAACCCATTCACGGATCTCGCACCGGTTCTCCTCGCCGCCACAGAGGCTCAAGGCATTCCGTTCCGCTTCGCGCCGGGTCGTCGCCGAGGCGGTACCCCAGGAGGGGGCTCCAGCAGGGGAGGTCCCACCCAGCGACAGAGCTGCACAATGCTCATAGGGAAAGCCCGTGCCGTCGTCGTCATCCCAATGGCGGTGGTTGCGGAACACTTCGACCACCTTGCAAGCCGCGCCCTCCGCATTCTCGCAATGCTTGAGCGCGGCATCTTCCGCTTCCGTCCTCTTGTCGGCGCCCCAGAAGAAGCCGTGCCGGCCATCTGCAGGCGAAAACGCAATCGCGCCCCAGATGCCTGTCTCTTCGTGCGTGGTTTCCGGCTGCGGCGTCACCAAATCTGCGGCATTGCCGGACGAAATGCCAACGAGGGCGGCAATCAGTATGGGCCAAAGGTGACGGCTCATCGGCATGTTCGTGCTCCCAAGCTGAGGTTGATCAGGAATGCATCACAGGCGCGGATCCTCATCCGGCCATTCTCGCGACGGAAACGACCACGCAGGCGTTTCCGGTGGGGACCAGAAGAGCCTGGCCGCCATCGTTGGCCAGGTTGAAAAGCATCGTGTTCGAAAGGTTGTCCGCGAGCACGCTGCCCTTCGGAAGGGTCTGCACGATCTCCTGGCATGTCCTCTGGAACGGCGCCACCCGCACGAAGCCGCCTTCGCAGCCCTGGCCGATGGGCGAAGCGAACACCACACCCGCCGCCTGCGCCTTGTAGTCGGGCAGGTCATAAATCATTCCGGCAATCGCCTGCACCGGATGGGTATCGGGCGACGAAGTGTTCCATTGCGTTTGCTCGGTATAGGTCGTGCCTAAGGTCAGGGCCTGCCCGAGCGCGGCGAAGACCTTGGCGCAGGTGCGCACGCCTGCTTGGTTCGCATGCTTTTCAAACGGCGTCTCGCCGGCCGCTGTACCTGCTGGCGCCACCTCGGTGGGCTTGTTCTCGGCGGGCTTGCTCTCAGCGGGCGCTTGCGACTGAGCCGAGGCGGTCTGCGCGACCAATCTCCCGAGCGGGGGATAGAAATGAAACGAGAGAACGACCACCGCGGCGACCACGACGGCGAACATGCCGGCCAGCGCGAGGTTTCGCACCACCCGCCAAACTGACCGTCGTGCCGATGATGGACTTGCCATCGGCTCTGCCGGTGCGAGGGCCTGCGAGCTGGTCAATATTCTGTCCTGGATGGATTGGCGGGTCATGCGGTTCTCTCGCTAGTTGATGGCTGACAGTGCAGACTTGAGCCCCTTGAAAGGGGCATCGAGGCTGACCGCTGCGCCCGAAGGCGGGGAATAGGAAACATTGATGGTGGCTTCGTTGCCGATTTGCTGTCGGAGAATCGGGCCGACGGGTAGGTAGCCGACGCAGACCGTGCTGTCGCATGCGGTCAGTTGGACGTCGACGGGCTTTTCCCGTCCGGCGATCCCGAGCGAAATCTTGCTCCCCGTACCGAGCTCAGCGGGCGCCCGCAGGATCATGAAAGGCTTGCCTTTCTCATCGGCAGCCAGGGACCAGCTGAAGATGAGCGCCTGATTCTGATCGATGAAGGATTGGCTGATGTTGCACACCTTGCGTTTGGCCTTGAGATTCTCGTCGCAGATCAGGTTCCAGTTTTCGAAGGGATGGATGACCCGGCGATAGCTGCCCAAAGGAACGCCTTGCGGCGGCACCACCTCCGACGGTTTTATTCGGTAGGATCCCGTTTCCTGGCCAGCGACGGGCGACCCGCCGGTGAGGAGCAGGCAACCGGCTGCGAGCAGGACGAACTTCCCTGCACGGGCTTGGTGTCGGATGCGGCTGGCCTCAGATGGGTGAGGGGCTTTCCGAACGTGCGAGCCCGCCGCTGGCCATGTCGTCGTGATCCTCAATTCAAGGTCACGCTGAGGCCAGCCCCGACGCCCCACGCACCGCCCGCGGTCGTACCGGAAAGATTGGCCCGAACGCGGCCGTCCTCGCTGGTGTAGCCGGCGCCGAACGCAAACGCCCCCTCGTCACGCCAATAGCCGCCGCCGGCCGCGACGCTCAGCTTACCGGGCCGGTCGTCATAACGCAGCGACGCCGCCGCCAGGCCGATCGCCGCCGCCTGTCGAGCCTCGCTCCGGATGCCGCCCAAGTCCGTGTTGAGCTGGCTGAGCCTGGAGTCGGTGTAGGCGTTGGCCGAGTTCAGGGTCGTGCCTGCCACCTCGTCGGTGTAGGTTTTTGCCTGGCCGACCGCCCAGGTCGCCCGGTCGTCCGTATATTTCTTCGAGCCGGCCACTGTGCCGGCAATGGCTTTTACCTGCCCTACGTTCGCCGCATCCGTGTCGGCCACGCCGGCCCCGACATTGTGGATGACAACGGGCGCGCCGGGGTCGCCGCCCACGAGTGTTATTGAGTTCGCCTTGGTGCCATCAGGGTTTTGGTCATATTTGACGGCGACCTCCTCAAGATCGCCAATTCCCGTCTGCAGGGATTCGACGGCCTGATTGGTCGCATGGAGCTGGCTGCCGTTGATGGCGTCGGTGGATGTGGCGCTGATGCGGCCCGCGGCAACATTGGTGATTGTGCGTTCACTGCCGACGCCGCCCACGCTCACCGTGCTCGTCGGGTTGCTACCCGCGAAGGTGTAGGCGACGCCGTTGATCGTGGCGCCGGTGGTCGCCACTGCGGCCGCGGTGGTCGAGCCCGCGCCGAGAGCCACGCTGCCCGGTTCATTGGCAGTGGCGCCGGCGCCGAGGGCCATTGCCTGGATACCGTTCGCGGTCGAATTCGTGCCGAGCGCGATGCCGTCGTCCAGGTTGACCGTCGAATTGTGGCCGATGGCGACGCCGCCGGGCGCCGTCATCTGGACGATGGCGCCGTTGCCCATGCCGATGCCGTTATCGCCGTTGACGGTCGTGCGCGGGCCGATCGCTACGGATTCGGCGCCCGCTGCAACCGAGTCCGACGCCAGCGAATCGGCGTCGGCGTGGAAGTATTTGGTGGGCGACACCGTGAACGATGACAGTGCCCCCTTGAGCTGGCGGATGGTGACTGCGTCCTGGTCCTCCGTGCCGTCGGCGACGTTGGTGATCTGCCGTAAGGACGTCGAGTTGCCCACCGAAACCGCGCCGAGCAGGATCTTGTCCGACGTGTTGTACGGGATGATATGGGTGCCGACGAGAATGCTGCCGGATGCCGGCGCGATCGCCCGGTCGGCCACCGAGCCCGAGCCGAGCGCCACGGCGCCGAGCACCGTCGACTGAGTGTTCTGGCCGATGGCGAGCGAGGTGTTGGCGCTTGCCTGGGCGTTCAAGCCTGCCGCGAAGCTGTTGTTGCCGGTTGCGACGCTCTGCGGGCCGATGGCGACCGAGTCGGTTCCCGCGGCGCTCGAATCCGCAAGTATCGAATTGGCGTGGAAATATTTTATTCCCCCGCCGCCGCTGATGGCGTCGTCGATGGCTGTGAAGGCGCCGCCCACCGTTGTGTGGCTGCTGCCCGCGATCGTGTAGGTCGGGCTGCTGACGGTGCCGTCCGGGTTCACGATGGCGCCGCCGCCGAGAATGTTGGCGATGCTGAGCGACGTGCCGTAGAGCTGCGAGCCATTGATCGCTTCGGTCGAGGTGGCGGAGACCGTCCCGTCCAAAAGGCCGCTGATGCCGGTGCCGTTCATGAGGAGGCCCGCGGCGTCGAACACTTGCCCGCTCGACAGCGTCAGGCTGTCGGCGGTGAGGGCCGGCGTCGTGGCGATTGTGATATCCGTGCCGCTGCGCGTGACGGAGATGTTCTGCCCGTTGAGGAGCTGCACCGTCCCGCCCGGAGCGACGTTCGTCGCGGCACCCCCGTTCGCCTGCAGGTTCCAGCCGGTCGAGGCCGTGCTGTTCACGGCGGTGAGGGCGGACTGCACGCTGTTATAGGTCGTGCCGCCGATCGCAAGTCCCGCCGTCACCTGGTTGGTGGTGGGATTATAGACAGATGTGCCGCCGAGCGCCGTCGATACGCTCGTGCCAAACGTGTCGAGACCGTCCCCGACTGCGGTGATCGCCTGGTTCGTCGCGAAGAGCTGCGAACCGTTGATCGCATCGGTCGAGGTCTCGGAGATCCGGCCTGCCGCCACATTGGTGATGGTGCGCTCGGCGCCGGGGGCGCCGACGCTGACGGTCGAGGTCGGGGCCGCGCCGGCGAAGTTGTAGGTCGTTCCGTTGATAATGGTGTTCGGCGTGGGTACCGCGACGGCCGTGACCGAGCCCGAACCCAGGGCGACGTCGCGGGCATTGTTGGCGATGGCACCGTCACCGAACGCGACCGCGCCCGCAGCGCCCGCACGGCTGAAGTTGCCGAGCGCCACCGAGCCCTGGCCGATCGCGACGTTGTTGTTGCCGATCGCGACCGCGCCGGCGGCCTGGTTGGCCGCCGTGGCGCTCGCCGTGCCATCGGCATTGGCGATGTTGTTCGCGCCGCCCGTGAAGGCGCCGGTGCCGCTGGCATAGCTCGGATCGCCGATCGAGACCGCGCCGTCGCCATAAGCGACGTTCTCGAAGCCGATCGCGACGGCCTTGCCCCCGGTTGCGGTCGCCCTGGTGCCGATGGCGACGGCGTCGGCGGAGTCCGCAAAAGACTGGAGACCGACGGCGATGGCGTTGGTTGCAGTCGCCCCGCTGTCGCGTCCCATCGCAATGGTGTCGCTCGCGGACGCCGTCACATCCGTTCCGACGGCGATGGCGTTCGCTCCACTGGCGCTTGTCGCAAAAGTGCTCGAGCCGACATAGACGGAGTTTATCCCGGACGCACGCGTCCCAGCGCCGACAGCGACGGCACTCTCGCCGATGGATTGGGCGCCGCGGCCGAGAGCGGTACTGTCGATTCCGCTGGCACCGGAGTCACGTCCGAGGGCAGTGGAACTGTTGGCGCTGGCGAAAGCCCCGTTGCCGACTGCCGTGCCAAAATCGGCAGTGGCCTGCGTGGCCTGGCCGAGCGCGACGGCGAAGCCGCCGGAAGAGACCGCATTGGTGCCGATCGCGATGCTGTTGGGTATGGCCGTGTTGGCCTGAACGCCCGCAATCGCGCCCAGGCCGAGTGCGATGGACTGGTTGCCCCAGGCACTGGCGTTCCTGCCCATCGCCGTGGCGCTCGTGCCCGTCGACTGGCTTTGGCGTCCGATCGCAATGGCGTCGACCTGAGACGCCGTCACGTCCGTGCCGATGGCGATGGCGCTCTCTTGAAGGGCGCCCGTTCCCGCTGCAGTGCGCGCGCCAAGATAGACGGCGTTCAACCCCGACGCATTGGCTTGATAGCCAGCAGCGAGCGAATTAATCCCACTCGCGTTGGCGAGGCGGCCAAAGGCGGACGCAAAGGTGGCGGTGGCGCTGGAGCTGACGCCGACCGCGGTGGAGTTCGATCCCGAAGCGAGGGCGAAGGTGCCCAGGGCGCTCGAGCCGGCTGCGGTGGCATCGGCGCTCGCGCCGAGCGCGACCGCATTGATGTTGCTCGCGACCGCGCCGGTGCCCAGCGCCATCGCGCTGGTGTTCGAGGCAACCGCGGCCCTGCCGAAAGCTATCGCGGTTTGCCCCGACGCTATGGCTTGGATGCCTATCGCCGTGGCCCCAAACTGAGATGCGGTCGTATCCGTACCGATGGCGATGGCGCCTACGGCGGTGGCACCTGCTCCTGCAATAGTGCTTGCGCCAATGTGGATGGAGTTCAACTCGGACGCGTCCGACTGGAAGCCGATGGCGATGGCGTTCTGGCTGCCCGCGTTAGCGCTGGTACCCTGGGCGATGGAATCGATTCCGGCCTGCGTTGCTCCAGATCCAACCGCGACGCCGCGTAGGCCGGTCGCGCTGGCGCTAGGTCCCACCGCAACACTGCCGGAGCCAGTCGCCGTGCCGCCGCCGGCGGCATATTGCGCCTGCGCCGGGGCGGCGATCACGAGCATCGCGGCCGCCGATGCAACACCGGCGAGGCTTCCGCCGATGCCGAGCATGCCGCACCCCAGCCGATCTCGCCTCGGGCCAAGCACGCGGTGCGCCAGGCGCAGCGCCATCATCAGCCGGCGGCGCACCGAGCGGTTAGCCTTGTGCGCACCGCTAGAGCAGCTTGCGGCGAAGCGGGCCGGTTCACGTTGTGCGATTGTTCCTTGCAGGGACGTCACGGGATGAGTACCTCCTGTACCGCTTCGCTCTCGATCGCGGCAGACTCCCCCGGCCTTGCCGGTGATGCGTGTCCGTTCGAGGATGGCATGATGCGGCTGACATCGGTGCCGTGCGCCAGAAGTGCATGGCCATGCCTGCCGCCGATTGATTCGACGCTTGCGAGCGTGTTCTCAAGCCAGGCGTCGCCTTCCTCGGGCACCGCTTCAAGCGCCCTTGCGGCTCGCTCGGCCGGGATCACCTCTTCGAGATGGGCTCGAATTGTCTTGAGATGCTGAGAGGGCGCTTCGCCGGCAAGGACCACCGCCGTCAGGCCGTAGACATAGTGGGCGAGCAACATGTCCCATTTGGCTTCGGGAAGCCCACGGTAACGCGTTTCCAACGCCTGGAATGCCAACCGCACCCTTTGGCCGATCTCTTCCGAAAGGATCTGCCGCGTCTCGGCCGTTGCCTCGCCTCTTATGCCCGTGGATTTCTCGAAAGGACGGTCAACGCCGTCCTGCAGCCGAAGAGACGCGGACGGCGCCATATCGGCATGGACCACCGGAAACGACCCCGGACTGCTCATGAACCCCATATCCCCTGCACGGCCACCCTCGACGCCCGACCCGAGCCGCGGCTGAACGTCCCAGTGACGCTCTCCGCAGAGCAGTTCGACCGGACCATTAAGCAGACACGGAAAGTGAAGTGCTGATGAAGGTATTTCAGGAAAACAGGTTCGCCGCATCAGGAGATTGCAAAAACGAGCATTTGCTCAACGATTGCAGCTTTTCTACCACACTGATTTTATAGGGGAATTTGCTTTAGTGGTTGCTTTATGAGCGAGGCGGATATTAGTAAAACCGGCTTTCTATTTTATAGCATCAATTATCCCTTGTGAGGCACCAGGAGGGGCCTGACGCCCAGCGCGCCCGAGGACATATGCTTTGGCTACGCCGCGTGCCGGCCGGTCGACCATCCGACCCCGTGTGAGCCAACAGAACTGTTTCAATTTCACCCTGAAGGGCTCTAAGAGACTGGCCTGACACGATTCGCGTTGGAGACCGCAATGAGCCAAGCCCCCGAGACCATCACCACCTGGTATGTCGACCCGGATGCCGAGGACCGGATGTCTGATGGGCACGCTCCGATCTGGCGGCATCTCATCGAACTGATCGTCGAGCGCGATCTCTCGGAGAAAAGCGTGCTCGACTTCGGCTGCAATCAGGGCGGCCTGTTGCGGCATCTCTATGCGATCAGGCCGTTCCGAAAGGCGCTCGGCATCGACATCGCGGAACAGTCGATCGCCAAGGCCGAGGCTTTCAAGGGCAACATTCCCGTGCAGCACGCGGTCGGCGGAGCGCTTGAGGGGTGGGTCGAGGAATTCGATCTCGCGATCAGCCATGAGGTGATCTATCTCGTCGGGGACATCGACGCACATGCCGCCGACATCTTCAAGGCGCTGAAGCCGGGCGGCGTCTACTATGCCGTCACCGGTTGCCACACCGACAATCCGCTCTGGCCGAAATGGCGCGACCTGGTCGCCAACCGCACGAACACCGTCGTCCAGGACCGTTCGATCACGGACTACGCACGAGCCTTTGCGAAGGCGGGATTCGCAGTGTCCGGCCGCAAGCTCGAATATGACGGCTTCATTCCATTCATCGAGGATGGTTGGACGCCGGACTTCGCCGACGCGCTCGACTACTACACCCAGACCAAAATCGTGTTCCGCTTGGTTAAGACAGCTTTGTAAGCTCGACGTCGAAATGGGGCGGCTTGTCGGGAGCGACCTCGACGAACCGCCCCTTGACGCGAAACGTCTGCTCGATCAGCCCGCTTTCCGCAAGCGCTCTCGGCTCGCCATCGAAACGCAGCTCGCCTTTCTCAAGAAGGGAGATGCGGTCGCTGACGGCAATGGCTTGGTTGATGTCATGGATCGCCATGACGATGGTAACACCCCGCTCGCGGCTGAGGCGATGGACGAGGTCCAGGACCTCGACCTGATAGCCGATATCGAGGAAGGACGTCGGCTCATCCAGCAGCAGGATTCCCGCCTCCTGCGCCAGGGCTGCCGATATCCACGCCCGCTGCCGCTCGCCGCCGGAAAGTTCCTGCAGCGTTCGGTCCGCCAGACTCGTGAGGCCGGTGCTCTCGAGCGCCCATTCGATGGCTTCCTCGTCCTTGCGTCCATAGGAGCGGAAGAGGCCGACATGGGGAAACCGCCCCTGCCGGACGAGCTGGGCAATCGTCATCTCATCGGGAGCCGTCGGTTGCTGCGGCAGGAAGGCGAGTTTCTTCGCGATGGCGCGTCGCGACATGGAGGCGGCGGCGACACCTTCGATCTCGGCCCGACCCTCCGCGGGCGCGATCAGGCCCGCAAGCGCCTGGAGCGCCGTGCTCTTGCCTGATCCGTTTGGGCCGATCAGAGCGCGTATCTCGCCCGGCTCCATGGAAAGCGAAAAGCCGTTCAGCGCCTTTCGGCGACCGTAGAGAACCGACAGTTGGGAACAGGACAGAGGCATCATGATCTCTTAGGGAACCTTGCGCAGAAGCGCGAGCAAAGCTGGCGCGCCGACGATGGCAGTGACCACCCCGATCGGCACTTCCTCGGCACGACCGGCGAGCCGTCCGATCAAGTCGCCGAGCGTGACGATGACCGCGCCGAGCACGATGGTGAGCGGCAGGACAAGCGGGAAATGCCGTCCGGCGAGGAACCGCGCCAGGTGCGGCACGACAAGTCCGACGAACACGATCGGGCCGACTGATCCAACGGCGCTGGCCGCAAGCGCACAGGAGACCAGCAGGGCCAGCGAGAACTGCTTGCGATAGGACAGGCCGAAGGATCGGGCCACGGCCGCGTCGAATTGGAGAAGGATGAGCGGGCGGTAGATCAGCGGGAGCACGGCGAGGCCCGCGGCCGTGAACGGCAACAGGAAGAGCGCGTGATCCCAGGTTCGGGCATAGAGGCTTCCCGAGAGCCATTCGAGGATGATCTCGATGCGTGCAGAACCCCAGCCGGCAATCAGGCCGATGGTGATGGCGTGCAGGATCGCGCCGATGGCGATGCCGCAGAGCGTGATCCGGAGCGGGCTGAGCCCGAGGCGGAATGCCAGGAGATAGATGATGCCGCCTGCGATCATCCCTCCGACCGTTCCGGCGGCAGGCAGCCATCCGATCGGGAGCTCGGCAACCGTGTGGGAGCCGGGATTGAAGATGTAGACCGTGAACAGCAGGAAGATCGTCACCGTCAGCGTTGCCCCCTGGGAAACGCCCATGAGTGACGGATCGGCGAGGGGGTTTCGGGTGATCGTCTGAAGAATGAGGCCCGCCAGCGCGAATTGGATGCCGGCGAGGATGCCCGTCACGATCCGCGGCAGCCGGATGTCGAGGATAATGGCACGGGCCTCCGACGAACCGCCGCCGGTCAGCACCGCGACAATGTCTTCAGCAGGGATGTCGACGACACCGAGGAAGACCGCGGCGGCGAGGGAGATGAGAACCAGGAGAGCGGCAGCGGGGAGGAGCCAGGCGTTTGGTTGCGCAATCGCCGGAGAGTTTGATGTCATGCGCGCTCCCCTTTGAACTCAAGTCGGCCGCGCTGGATCAGGTAGACAAAGATAGGGCCGCCCAGAAGCGCCGTAATGATGCCGACCGGGAGCTCCTTGGGGATGGCGATCGTTCGCGCGGTGAGGTCCGCCGCCGTCACGATCAACGATCCGATGGCGGCGGTAAGCCCGATTTCCCAACCGGTTCCTCGCGGTCTCAACAGCCGGGCGATGTGGGGCGCCGCCAGTCCGACGAAGGCGACAGGCCCGGCGGCGGGCGCGACGCCTGCCACGGGACAGATGCCAAGAACAAGGAGAATTGGCTTCCACAGATTGAGCTGCACGCCCATTCCGGCGGCGGCATGGTCGCTCAGCGAGAACATCGCGATGACCCTGTGCAGCAACAGAGCGCCAACCACGCCGATGATGACCCAGGGCAACATGTGAAGCAGGTGCGACCACGTCCTCCCCGCGAAGCCACCCGATATCCAGAACATGAGAGCGGTCGACTGCGGCCCCGCGAGCAGCAGGACATAGATCGTGATCGCCCCGAGGAAGAGCGAGACGCTTATGCCGCCAAGGGCCAGGTGAAGCGGACGACCATTGCCGCCCCGCGCCACCCAGAACGTCACCGACGCCGCCGCGAGTCCTCCGGCGAGTCCGGCGAACGGGTAATAGAACGACGAAACCCACGGTAACAGAACGAAGCAGGCGACGATCGGCGCGACCGCTCCGGCGGTCACGCCCGTGATACCAGGATCGGCGAGGGGATTGCGGGTCAGCGACTGAAGCAGATAGCCCGAGACCGCAAGGCCCGCGCCCGCAACCGCTGCGGCCAGGCTCCGTGGGAGCCTGAGCGTCCAGACAAGGATCGACTCGATCTTGCCGTCGGGGGCAAGGAGGGCTCGAACAACCGCGTCTATCGAGAGTGTTTTCGCGCCGGGCAACAGCCCGACGACGATGAGCAGCAGTGTCGCGACGACGACGAGAGAGATGGCTATCGAAGATTTCCGTGCGTCCATCATCGTCGCGGTCAACTCGTTACTTCTGGATCGCGGCGGGGATTATCTTCGCGGCCTCAGCCCGCACGTCCGCCTTGGGGAAGACTTCCGGGTAAAGATAGTGGGCCGCCTCTCTGAGCACGATCTCGCGCGCGATCGGGCCGTTGGTCTCGACCCAATGGTCGCCGACATAGAAGACGCGGTTGTTCTTGACCGCCGTGAGCTGGCTCCAGATCGGGTTGTTTTCATGCGGGCGATCCGGGCCGTAGTCGTAGATGAAGAGGACCTCCGGGTCCTTCTCGAGCATCGTCTCCAGGCTGAGGTCGATACCGAACTCGCCTCCCGGCTTCATGGCTCCGGCGATGTTCTCGCCGCCGATGGCCTTGACGATGGAAGCGGACGTGTTCTCGTCGTGGAACGCGAACGGCACTTCGCCGCCCCACATGATCGCAAACCGCGGATGAACATCCTTCGGGGCCTTCGCGGAGATTTCAGCCAGATGTGCCCGGAACTCCCTGTTCAGCTGAAGGCCGCGCTCGGGATTGCCGAGTATCCTGGAGAGTTCGGCGATCTCCTTGTCGCTGCCATCGAGCAGTTCCATGTTGTAGGCGACGTAGGGCGCAATCTTCTCGAGCTGTGGCGCGTTGCCGACGGTGTAGCGGCGGATCGCAACGATCAGGTCGGGCTTCGCTTCCGACAGCAGTTCGAGGTTCGGCTTGGCGCGCTGGCCGATCTGCGACATATCCTTCGTCAGGCCGAGGAGGAAGTCGGGCGCGCGGTCGGCCACCATATAGGTGCTGGCCACGGGCTTGATGCCGAGCGCCAACGCGACATCGTCGGCAAAGTAGGAAATCGACGCGATGCGTTTTGGCTGGACGGGAACCTTTACCTCGACGCCGCGGTCGTCTTTCACCGTCACCGTCTTGCCGTCCTCAGCAAGCGCGGTTCCGGCCAGAACGGCCAGGAAGCCGAAGAGAGTTGCGATTTTGCGTGCTGTCGCCATGGCGATCTCCTCCAGATGAATCTCGTCATCGCTTTAGTCCGCAAAGAAGAGTAAGGCAATCAACTTTTCCAGTTGATCGGCCAGGTCGAGCTGTGAATTTTCAATGGTGCGGTCTCGATCGCCCGTCAGCCTTCAAGCAAAACAGGCTTGCGCTCGTCGGCGTTGTCCGGGGCGTTACAGCGTCACGTCTGCGGCGCCTACCGCAACCGGCGAGGCAGCAGCACGCTACCGTCGTGTGCTGTGGCGTCTGATTAGGCGCGCGGCGTTCATGCGCACTCCAAAAACCAATTGCGAAATAAAACCAGTAGATCTATCTTACAACCGATTGCATAACACAATCAGACCCGCGCGGATGTGCCATCTAAGGAAAGGAAGTGGCTATGGCTAAGCTCGTGTTCGGAATGAACCAGTCCCTGGACGGCTACGTCGATCATATGGCGTTTGCGCCAGGCCCAACGCTCTTCCGCCACTTCATCGAGGAGGCTCAGGGGCAGGCGGGCAGTGTGTACGGTCGCCAAATGTATGAGATCATGCGTTACTGGGACGACGATCATCCTGAATGGGATGCAGACGAACGTGCCTACGCGGCGGCGTGGCGGAACCAGCCGAAATGGGTCGTCTCGCGCTCGTTGAAGTCCGTCGGCCCCAACGCCAGGCTTATTGAGGATGATCTTGAGGGCGCGATCCGCGCGTTGAAGGCCGAGCGCGACGGGGAGATCGAAGTTGCTGGCCCGGTCTTGGCGCAAAGCCTCACCGAACTTGGCTTGATCGATGAGTATCGAATCTACCTGCACCCCGTCGTGCTTGGTCACGGCAAGCCATATTTCGCCGGACCTCGGCCGCCGCTCCACCTTATGACTCATGATCGTATTGGCGAGGATGTGATCAGGTTGACCTACGTTCCTGCTTAATCTCGCGGCTCGCCGGATGGGTCCGCGTCAACGCGTCAGGCCTGCTTTGGGCCAGGAGCGGAAGATTGCGGCTCGCTGATCGATGTCCGCTCTCGGGTGGATTCGCGATGTTGAGACGCGGTGAAAGCTTACATAACCCTGTAGACTTCCGTCCTTTCCCAAGCGAGTTCGCCGTTCGAGCTGACTCGAGCAGTTACGAACGTAGCATCTCCGAGCATCTGCTCGTCAAACAGCTTCAGCCGCTGCAGTCGACAGCGGTAGAAGCAATAGGACCCGAAATCCTTCTCGGCGAATGCATCGAAACGTCGGCCATAGATCGCTTTGGCCTCCCGTACCGCCTCTCCCTCGAGCTCATCCGCGGACCCGAATAGCTGAATTCCGCGATTCGGACCTCTCCAGACTTGGCTCGAGTCGTAAACCGCGATGGCCACAGCGCCGTTGGTGCGCACGTTCTGTGAGTGCTGGGCTTCGCGTTCGGACATCCAGACGACGTTTAGCGAACCGTCCCACGCGAAATATGCGGTGTTGATGTGTGGCTGGCCGTTGGCGGAAACCGACGCAATTGAGCAGAGGGTCGAGGCATCAAGCAGTTGGCGGGTAACCGCCGTCATTCGCGTGGTGTCGATCGGTGTCGCGGACCTTTCAATTGGCATGCCGGGTTCCTCCGTGCGATTGCTTGTTCTCGCTTCGGCAACGGGCCCGGAGGCGGCTTGTTCCTCTGTTAGGATCGGCTTTGCAGACGGGTACGCCGTCCATTGGGTGGTGAAGGTCTCAGAAGGGACCCTTTGCCGATGTTGATCGAGGCAAGCTGAAGGCAAGTCCTGGCCCGGCCGGTGCGAACGCGCCTCGCACGCGGACCCCAGCGGTTTGTCGACCTCTCGGAGCCTCTCGCCCACGAGCGTGGGCGAGACAGTCCAAATCGGAAGTGCCGTTGACTCTTAGTGGAAGCGGCTCGACACTGATCGGTTGCCTACTTTTTTCCAAGTTGGCTAGGGAGGAAGCAATGGAAGCCGTCAATCGTAGATCCACACTCGCACTCGGTCTTACAATGGCCGCCACACCTCTGATCGCTTGGGTGACACCAGCAGCCGCCCAGACTTACGGCCCGGATGAGGGTGAGGAGGTCGGTCCCGGTGTCAGAGTTGTTGCGCTTGGTGAGCGGGCTTCGGTCATACCGGCTTATAAAATGGTCAAGCTGCGCGATGTTGTTATCCAACCCGGTGCAAAGACGCCGGACAACGTGATGAAGAACGACATGCTCTGCCACATGACGGAGGGAGAACTTTCGGTCGTTCAGAACGGAAAGAAATTCACAGTCAAGAAGGGTGACGTTTGGACCTGCGCTAACGCCGATACGACAGAAGGCACCCAGAACACGAGCAGTGCGGTCGCGATCATGCGGGTCATCGATTTGATGACCTCATAAGGGAGGCGACGCGCGGAAGTGCGGCAACGGCGGCTCTAAGAGGCCCCGAGGCGTCGTTGCCGTCATGCGGGCGATATGTGTGCAGGAATGTCCGCTGCTGGCGCTACCTGCACGTTCCGATCAGTGAGACGTAAGGCAGAAAACCAGCCAATGCGGACCTTGGCATCCTGATGTGCAGGGCCTGCGTTGACCAACAGCGGTCGTCGGCGTTCACGCGGAACACGCGGCGCTGCAGGACATCGGCCGGCAACAAGGCTCAGCATTCTATCAACTCTGCGAATCGGACAGGCTGCAATCAAAATCGAACCGAGTGATTGCACGGATGAGCGCGATAAAGGTTGTAGATTATGATCCGGCATGGCCCGGACTGTTCGAGGAGGAAAAGAGCCGGATCGTGGGGTTGATCGGTGACATGGTGGACGAAATCCATCATGTCGGGAGCACATCGGTCGTCGGCCTTTGTGCCAAGCCAAAAATCGACATCGACGCGGTGCTTTGCAGTGATGCGAGGGTTGTCGAGGCAGTCGAGCGCGTGAAGGCGCTCGCGGACTTTACCTTCCACGGCGATCCATACGGTGATGGCATGTGGACCTTCACCTCGGGCCACGGCTCCTATGGCACGCGGCTCTATCTCTGCGGGCCGGAGAACCCCACGCATGTCAAACGCATGCTGTTTCGCGATTGGCTCCGTACTCATCCGGAAGACGCTGCGGAATACGCCGCTCTGAAGCGCAAACTGGCGACAGAGACAAACGGCGACTGGAAATTCTACACTGGCGGCAAATCTGACTTTGTCGCGAAGATCGTGCGGCTGGCGTCCGCCTGATGGGTTAAAGAGGTTGGCTTTCCGCCACGGGGGTTAAGCGACCGTCCGAAGGTGCTGCATAGGTCAACGATTGCGCAGCTTAGTCGCGGTCATGCCTTCGCCTCACTTAACAACCAGCTTCCGAGGCGACTGATAGGCTGGCCCGCCCGCTCAGGTCGGATCAACCAATAACCGCGATCCCGGACTTCAAGGGCGGGGCCAACAGGGACCAGAAGGCCGGAAGAAATGTGATCATCTATGAGGCCTTTCCACCCGAGCGCGATGCCTTGGCCTCCGACCGCCGCCTGCACGACGAGCGAATAGGTGTTGAAGCTGAGATCGACGTGTCCCGACTGCGCATCCCTGACCGCATTGAAATTCGATAAATAGGTGGTCCATTCGAACCACGGCGATGGCGCCGAGCTGTCGAGATGAATCAGGGTCGATTTTGCAAGCGACGAAGCATCGGCGAAGGGCCCGTTTTGTTCGGCGAACGCAGGGGTACACACAGGCGCGACCACTTCAGGCAAGAGCAAAACGACCCCGTCGCCGAAATCGCGCTGCACGCCGAAAGCGACTGCAACGTCGCTCTCTCCCAAGTCTTCCCGCTGCAGCCTCTGCGTGGCGACAATCTGGATGTCCAACTCGGGATACAGTAGCCGGAAGGCGTGCATCCGCGGCATCAGCCAGAGCGAAGCGAACGCGTAATCGGTCAGCAACCGAATGGTCGAACGTTCCTGGTTGGCGCGAAAGGCACGAACAGCATCATCGACTTCGTCGACCGCTCGCCTCGCGATGTCATAAAGCCTTTGGCCCGCGGGCGTGAGTTCGACGCCGCGGTGCACGCGGGTCAGCAGATCCACCCCGATCTGTTCTTCTATGCGTCGAATTTGATAACTGATCGCCGGCTGTGAGATTTTCAGCGCAGCCGCAGCGGACGTCAGGTTGCCGCGCCTTGCCACCTCCACAAACAGCCGCATCCAGCCCAGATCAACCGCTCGCTGTCTCATAGAAAAACCTTATGGGAGAGATCAAGAATACCGGGCTTCACAGGGGTCCTAGATAGCTGCACGAATACGGAAATCAAATAACACAGGGGAATAACAATGAACAGGAATTTGGCTGTCGGCAGTTTCGCGTTGGGTCTCTTTCTATCGCTCGCCGGCACGGCACCGGTTCACGCGGCAGAGGATGAGGCCTGCAAGGTGATCCGCATGTCCGATCCGGGCTGGACGGACATTACCGCAACCAATGCCGTCGCGAGCGTCCTGCTCGAGGCGTTGGGATATGAGCCTGACATCAAGACGCTCTCGGTGCCCATCGGCTACGAGTCGATGAAGAGCGGGGAGATCGACGTTTTCCTCGGCAACTGGATGCCGGCCCAGTCCGCCTTCCTTGAGGACCTGAAAAAGGCCGATGCCGTCGAGATCGTCAACCGCAACCTTGAAGGAGCGAAATTCACGCTGGCGGTGCCCTCCTATGTGGCCGACGCAGGCATCAAGGATTTCTCTGATCTTCAGAAGCGTGGCGAAGAGTTCGAGCACCTGATCTACGGCATCGAGGCGGGGGCGCCGGCCAATGCCAGCATTGAGAAAATGATCGCCGCCAACGACTTCGGGCTTGGCGATTGGGAGCTGGTCGAGTCCAGCGAACAGGCAATGCTTTCCCAAGTGGACCGAGCGGAAGCCAAGAAGGCATTCATCGTCTTTCTCGCATGGGCGCCGCACCCCATGAACAACCGATTTGAGATTACCTATCTGTCCGGCGGCGACACCTATTTCGGACCGAACTACGGTGGCGCGGAGGTCTACACGCTTGCGCGGTCCGGCTGGACAAAGATGTGTCCCAACGCCGCCGCCCTGTTCAAGAAGCTGTCTTTCGACATCGCAATGGAAAACACGCTGATGGGTAAAATCCTTGAAGGTGAGGACCCGAAGGAGGCGGCGGCAGCTTGGCTGAACGAACATCCGCAAATGCTCGATAAATGGCTCGCGGGGGTGACGACATTCGATGGTCGGCCTGGATTGGAGAGCGTCAAGGCCACTCTGGGACTGTAAAGGAAAGATTCAATCATGCGGCCCAACATTCTGATCCTGATGGTCGATCAGCTAAACGGAACTCTATTTCCCAATGGCCCCGCCGATTTTCTGCATGCGCCCAACCTGAAGGCGTTGGCTGATCGCTCGGTTCGATTCGCCAACGCCTATACTGCCAGCCCGCTTTGTGCACCGGCGCGAGCATCCTTCATGTCCGGTCAACTCCCGAGCCGCACGCGCGTCTACGATAATGCGGCAGAATTTGCCTCGGACATACCGACCTACGCGCACCACCTCAGAGCGGCGGGATACCAGACTTGCCTCTCGGGAAAGATGCACTTCGTCGGGCCCGATCAACTGCATGGTTTCGAAGAACGGTTGACGACGGATATCTATCCGGCGGATTTCGGCTGGACCCCGGACTATCGTAAACCGGGCGAGCGCATCGACTGGTGGTATCATAATCTCGGCTCCGTCACGGGCGCCGGGGTTGCCGAGATCACCAATCAGATGGAATACGACGACGAGGTCGCCTACCATGCAACACGCAAGCTCTATGATCTTGCGCGCGGAAATGACGTGCGGCCGTGGAGCCTGACGGTGAGCTTCACACATCCGCACGATCCCTATGTCGCTCGCAGGCGCTTCTGGGATCTCTATGAAGATTGTCCTGCACTTGACCCGAAGATCGGGCCCATTCCCTTTGAGCAGCAGGATCTGCATTCTAAGCGCCTCCTGGAGGCTTGCGACCACCGGTCCTTCGACATTTCGGCAGATGACGTGCGGCGCGCTCGGCGCGGATATTTCGCCAGTATCTCTTACGTGGACGAGAAAATCGGCGAGATTCTTGACGTGCTCGAGCGAACCGGCATGGCTGAGAATACCGCTATACTGTTCGTATCCGACCATGGCGACATGCTTGGGGAACGCGGCCTCTGGTTCAAGATGAGCTTCTTCGAAGGCTCGGCGCGCGTGCCGCTGATGATATCGGCGCCCGGCTGGAAGCCCGGCAGGATAGGCGTACCGGTGTCGACGCTCGACGTGACGCCCACGATCGCCTCCATTGCAGGCCTGGATATCGCTTCGATCCGCCCCTGGACCGATGGCGAAGATCTCGCGCCGCTGGTGCATGGCGAAGCCGACCGTGGTGCGGTACCCATGGAATACGCAGCAGAAGGTTCGGAGGCACCACTCGTTGGATTGCGAATGGGGGCATACAAGCTGACGCTCTGCGACAAGGACCCACCGCTGCTGTTCGACATCGACTCTGATCCCGATGAATTGAGAGATCTCGCGCAGGACCCGGATTACAAGGAAGTCCTTACCAGCTTGCTCGCCGAAGCAAACAAGCGCTGGAGCCTCGCGGCGTTCGACGCCGCGGTCCGCGAAAGCCAGGCGCGCCGGTGGGTGGTCTACACGGCCTTGCGCAACGGCGCTTATTATCCTTGGGACTATCAGCCGTTGCAGAAGGCTTCCGAGCGATACATGCGCAATCACATGGATCTCAACGTGCTTGAGGAGAAGCAGCGGTACCCTCGAGATTGAGGCGGACGCGATGCTCGTCCCTATCATTTCAGGCCATCGGGACCCCGCCAGTAACATCGGCCTGTCAGTCCATCCGCGCCCTTTGAGGGCATGAACGACCCATTGCTGCCATTCGCACCCCGAATTTCCGGTATCGGAGCGTTAGCGGACGCATCGCTAGATCGAAAACACATTCAGTCCTGACACATCGCTCTCGATCAGCTTGAAACCACGGGCCAGATAGTATGGCGAGTTATCGGGCGTTGCGCAAAGATAACAAAGGTCGTACCCGTTCTCAGCGGCCTCTGCGCGGGCCGCTTCAATCAGTTTCGCAGCAATGCCGTGTCTTCTAGCATCGGGCTCGACCCAGAGCGCAGCAATCCACGGTGCGTACTCCGGGCGATCATCAAGATCGCATTCGATGACCAATACTGATCCGAGGTAGACGCCGTTTGCATGGGCAACAAGAGCAAGGGGGACGCCGTCACTTTCGATCATAGGATTGAGGTGGGCGCGGTAGTCCGCCAATGACACATCACTCTCTGTCCACCATGCATGCCATGCTCGGTCCGCGATGGTATCCGCCCAAATGGGGCAGTCTTTAAGATGGGAAATTTCCACTTTACATCCCTGATGCTCGACCCTTGCTTGCAGTGCTGCAACGTAGCTATGTACGCGAGCAATGCAATGGCCGCTCCTTGGGGAGCAATGAGGACGTACACGGCGCTAGAGCAGGATCCGATCAGATTGCAACGAATCGGGAAGCATTGACCCCCCTCTGCCCTGCCGGGCATCTCCCCCACAAGGGGGGAGATTGGCCAGAAGCAACGCCCTGCCTGACCGTGAGCATGCGAACGCCGAAGTCGCCAAATTGCTTGAGCGGGACGTCGCCGCTTGTCAATCTCCCCCCTTGTGGGGGAGATGCCCGGCAGGTGTCCGAACCGGATAGATGGGTGACAGAACGGACCGTTTACATAGGTGACAGTTTTCTTTGCGCCGGGAGGTCCCGGCGATGGTTTGGAGAGAGACTGGCATCATGGACGAGCGGCTGAAGTTTGTCGGGGAATGTCTGGAGGGCGAAGAGACGATGACGGCGCTGTGTGCGGCCTACGGGATTTCGCGCAAGACCGGCTACAAATGGCTGGGCCGCTATCGCGCGCTTGGGCCGCAGGGTCTGCTCGATCTGCCGCGGGCACCGCTGGCGCATGGGCGGGCAACGCCTGAGGAGCTGGTGGCTCGGATCGTGGCGGAGAAGGAGGCGCGTCCGTTGTGGGGTCCGAAGAAGGTGCTGGCGCGGCTGCAGCGCACCGAACCGCAGCTGAGCTGGCCGGCGGCCTCGACGGTTGGCGAGATCCTGAAGCGGCATGGTCTTGTCGGGCGCCGGCGGGGGCGCTGGCGGGCGGCCGGCACCGGCGCGTTGGCGCCCGTCAGCCACCCCAATGCGGTGTGGAGCGGCGACTACAAGGGCTGGTTCCGGACCCGCGACGGGCGGCGCTGCGAACCGCTGACGGTGATGGACGCAGCCAGCCGGTACGTGCTGGCACTTGAAGCCTGCGCAACGCCGTCGGAGGCGGAGGCCTGGCCGGTGTTCGAGCGGCTGTTCAAGGAGCACGGCCTGCCGGACCGCTTCCGCAGCGACAACGGCTCGCCCTTCGCGGCGACCGGCGTCACCGGACTGACGCCGCTTGCCGTGCGCTTCATCAAGCTCGGCATCGGACTTGAGCGCATCACCCCGGGCAGACCGCAGCAGAACGGCCGCCACGAACGCTTCCACCTGACGATGCTGCCGCTGGCGGCGACGCCGGAGGCCGACCAGGCGGCGCAGCAGGCCGCCTTCGACGCGTTTCGCAAGAGCTACAACGACGAGCGCCCGCACGAGGCGCTCGCCATGGCGGTGCCGGCCACCCAGTACCGGCCGTCGCCGCGGCGCCTGCCCGATCACCTGCCCGAGCCCGACTATCCGGCCGCGGCGGCGGTGCGGCGGGTGCGTTCCAATGGCGAGATCAAGTGGAATGGCGACCTCGTCTATGTCGCCGGCGCGCTGGCCGGCGAGGCCGTCGCCATCGAGGAGAACCAAGAGGGGACCTGGACGCTACGCTTCCACACCCACCCGCTCGGCATTATCGATCGAAAGACCAGGCGACTTGTCCGCCCCAGCGCCGTGCAACCCCGACCAGCCGGCGCCGGGGCGGACACCGCTATGCAGGGGGGAGAAGTGTAACCCATGTATCCGGTTCAAAGTGTTACCCATCTATCGGCTGGACACAGGGCAGAGGGGGGTGCCGTCCTGAGCAGCTCGGAGATGCAGCCCGCACGATTCTCACGACGTCCAACGAGATCGGATTTCGCTTTAGCGCGAATTTCCGCTCCCACCCATGCCGTCGGCCATCTCTACAAAAGCGACGCTTTTGTAGAGATGGCCCTGCGGCCGTGAGGGGGAAGCGCCCGCGTTGGTCTCGTCGATCAACTGGAGCTCAGAACATAGCGGCGGTTGCCGGGAAGCGCCGGCCGTGCGTTCATGGAATAAAGCCGAGTGAACCTCTTGATGTCGGCCGGGTCGACCTCGATCGGTTCCATCGCCACCATCCAGTCGACGATCTCGCTGCAGGGAGGGGTGGTCAGCGATCCCTCATAACTCCAATACTTCAGCGAGGAGGGCAAGAGGCCTTTCGGGTCGACGGCATCGAGCTGGGTTTCTTCGCCGGCGTTCTGCGGGAACTTCGCCGCGAGGCTCGCGAAGGTCGGGTTGGCCGCGCCGGGGACAAGGAAAACGCCGAGCACGCCGAGCGCGCCGGTCTCCGCATTCTTGTGAACGAAATGCGCTTCCATCGGGAAGTTTTTGCCCTCGACAAGATGCTCGCTTGGCGCGTGGAAGTGGTACTGCACCAGATCATAGGTCTTGTCGCCGCGGCGAAGCGTACCGCCGGCGGCCTTCACCTGGATCGTATGGCCATTGTTGAGGATCGTGCCGCCGCGCGCCCAGTCGGTCGCCAGATCGGGGATTTCGGCCTTGATCGCGCCGCGGATGTCAACCGGTGATTGCTGCGAGCCGGCCGAACAAGCACTGTTCTCAGTGCTCAAAGTACCCCAATGCTCAGGACCTTCTTCGCCTTCATAGCCCCAATGCACGCCTTCGGCCGCGTATGCCGTTTTGACGCAGAGCGGGCAGGCCGCAAGCAAGGCCAAGCCCCTGAGGAAATCACGCCTTTCCATTCATATTCCCTTTCGAATGATCACGAGCAGATCGCGCTCGTGGGGGCGGGATGTTGTCCTCGATACCTGTCAACCACCTGTCAGAACGACGCGTTTTAAAAAGGGCTGCGCGAAACGCCGACGTTGGCGACAGACGCCGCGAAAGGCTCGGATTGCGCCAGAAGCGGTCATGCCACTGCAACAAGGGGCTGATAAGGCCCGAAACTCTGCAGCGTCGCGCGTCTAATCGGACGCGCAGAGCCGCTGTAGCACTTTGAATCGCTGCATGGTTTTGTCCTTAAATCGATTCCGATTTAAGGAACCATGCGGTAGCGGCTCTCTCCTTGGTTTGAGAAACAGCAATGTCGAAATACGACTCCTATGTGATCTGCACGTCGCCGCGCAGCGGCAGCACACTATTGTGCAAGCTCCTGGCGGCGACCGGCGTCTCTGGAAATCCGGGGTCGTACTTTCACCGTCCCTCAATCTCCGAATGGCTCGCCTATTTCGACCTGCCTTCAGAGGCCGCCACATCGGAACGCGAAACCCTGGCTACGATATTTCGAGCGGCAATTGCGAAGGGAAGCCTCAACACGGGCATGTTCGGCCTGCGACTGCAGAGACATAGCTTTGATTTTTTTGTCCAGAAACTGGCGGTGCTGCACCCGGAGCCAGCGAGTGATTTAAAGCGTTTTGAAGCCGCCTTCGGACGAACGCTCTTTATTTATCTGACCCGGCTCGACAAGATTGAACAGGCCGTTTCGATTGCGAGGGCGGAGCAAACCGGACTGTGGCATATGGCACCAGACGGAACGGAGTTGGAGCGCCTCGCACCGTCAAGTAAAGCTGGCTACAATGCGGAAGAGATCCGCACCTATTGCGACCGGTTTACATCAGATGATCTTGACTGGAGGGATTGGTTCAAATCGCAGCGAATTGAGCCGCTTCAGATCACTTATGAAACGCTTTCTTCCAATCCCATTGAAACCTTGCGAGAGATACTGGGTGAACTCGGCTTGAATCGCGATGCCGCAAACGGCGTGATATCCGGTGTCGCAAAGCTGGCCGATGAAACCAGTCGAGACTGGGTGGCGCGTTTCCGTGCGGAATGCGGTTTCGCTTGATCGTTCACTCGTTGGATGCCGCTCCGCCCGCATTTGCCGCGTTCCGTGCGTTCGCGTCGAACTTCCCCTCACACCCGATGCGGACTTTAGCATCCTGAGGTGCAGGGTCCGCGTTGACCAACAGTGGTCGTCGGCGTTCGCCCGGAGTGCGCCGCGTGTTTTCGTCGGACGTTACAGTACACGACAGTCGCGTACTGGGTTTGGCGGATACTCTTCTCGCCGTCATCCCTGTGCTTGTCACAGGGATCCAGCAGCGCCGCGTCGGCGGCGCGGAAGAGTCTTTTCAGCCCAAGGACTCGGGCTGGCTGGATTCCTGTGACAAGCACAGGAATGACGATGGGAGGAGATGCCGTGAAGGCTAAATTCGACCCCCTGCGGGCATTCGAATCGCAGACTGCTAGCCCCCATCAGCCCGCCGGGCAATATAGAGGCTCGTGATCATATTCCTGATGACGCGGTTCCCAAAGTCGTTCCGGGCGACGCGGCCAAGTTCGGCCAACACTGCATCACGGTCGGAACGGGCATTCACGTTGGAGTAGGTGGCATAAAGCGCCACGGTTTGGTCCGCATCGAGAACCAGAGACCATCGGCTCGTGCTGACCTCCACAACATCGAACGTTCCCGTGCGATGACGTCACCAAGATTGACACCGATGCGAAACTCGAGCCGTTTGTCAGCGGGCAGCTCTTCATTGCACTCGGCCATCGTCTGCTGGATTTCGACGGCGCACCTTACGGCGTCAACCACACTGGGAAACTCGATCAGTTCGCCATCGCCCATGAGCTTGACCACCCGGCCATTGTGGGCGGCAATTTTCGGATCGATCATATTCTCGCGGGTGGTTCTCAGCCGCACTAGGGTATCCGTCTCGTCGACCTCCATCAGGCGGCTGTAGCCGACGACGTCAGCGGCCAGAATTGCTGCGAGTTTCCGCTGCATGGGATGCTTCCCCGGTGCAAAACAGCGTCTGTGCAATTATAGGATAGTTAACGTCCCCATCCCAGTCTGCGGCGGGTGCAAAGTGGTCATTCGCTCGTCGCGTCGGCAAGGGCAGAAACGATGACGACCATCTACATTGTGTTTCACCCGAGAAGCCGCGATTTTGCTGTGGCGACCACTTCGCGCGTCAGGTCCACCAGCCGGTCGGCGGCTAGCCGGTTGATCTGCCAGAAAAGCGGCACGTCCAGCGGGGTATCGGGGATGAGTTCGACGAGTCGCCCGGAAGCGAGATGCTCTCCAGCGAGGAGGGCAGGGTTCATGCACCAGCCCATGCCGGAGAGGCTCGCATCGAGGAAACTCTGCGTCGATGGCAACCAATGGGTGGGATACACGAGGTCCTGTCCGAAGGCCTGGCGAATCCAGCGGCTTTGCAGTCTGTCTTTCTGGTTGAAGGTCAAGGCGGGCGCGCGCCCGATCGCCTCGGGCGTGACGCCGTCGGCGAAGTATTTCGCCATGAACTCGGGGCTTGCCGTGGCATGGTAGCGGAGCGCTCCGAGCGACGTGCGACGGCAGCCCGAGATCGGCTTTTCGAGGCTGGTGACAGCCGCGAGCACGCGGCCGCGCTGCAGCCATTCGGCCGTATGCTCTTCGTCGTCGATGGCGACGTTCAGAAGATAGCGGGATTGCTTGGAAAAATTCGATATGGCCGGCAGGAACCATGTTCCAAGGCTATCGGCACTGGTCGCAACGTGAAGTGTCACTCGCTCGCGCGGCTTGTCGGGATCGGCAAGCGACGGAAGATGCTCCATCAACTCGCCTTCCAGCATGCCGACATTCTCCATGTGGCGGCACAGCCATGCTCCCTTTTCGGTTGCCGTGCACGGGTTTCCCCTGATGATCAGCACCACGCCGAGGCGCTCTTCCAACTGCTTCACCCGTTGGGAGACGGCCGAGGGTGTGACGTTCAAAACGGCGGCCGCCTTTTCGAAGCTGCCGGTCTGAACGACGGTCGCCACGGCGTGAAGCGCAGGATAATCGAGCATGGCGTTAGCTCTTCTTAATCGGGATTATAGAGTTTAATTATCCTAACTCTCCGGCGTTCGCTAGAGAAATGCCCACTCTTTCGTTTGCGGAGCATTTCGTCGGCATGAACTTCCCGATCTATATGACTGGCCTGATGATGGGCTTGAGCCTGATCGTCGCAATCGGCGCCCAGAATGCCTTCATTCTGCGCCAGGGCTTGCGGCGCGAGCATGTGTTCGCCGTGTGCCTCACATGCGGCCTATCCGATGCCATCCTGATCCTCCTGGGCGTTACCAGTCTCGGGCAGATTGCGACCATGCTGCCCTGGCTTGACCCCGCCATGCGATTTGGGGGAGCGGCCTTTCTCATCTGGTACGGCGCGAAAAGCCTCCATTCGGCAGTTCGATCTTCCGGGGCGCTGACGGTTGGGGAAGAAGTCTCTTCAAGGTTCTGGCCGACCTTTGCGACATGCATGGCGCTCACCTGGCTCAATCCGCATGTCTACCTGGATACGGTCGTCCTCCTGGGCACGATTGCGACCCGCTTTCCCGGGGAGGAAATGCTATTCGCCGCCGGTGCCATGTCCGCCTCGTTCCTGTTCTTTTTCGCGCTCGGCTACGGCGCCAAGTGGCTGCGCCCGATTTTCTCGCGGCCGTCGGCATGGCGGGTGCTGGATACCGCGATCGCCGCCGTCATGTGGATGATCGCCTACAGGCTGTTGAGCGGGACGTGAGCCCGTTTAGGCGCGCGACCTTGCGCGTCCGACTGGACGCGCGGCGCCCGTTTGGAAGTTTTGAGAACTATTTGGGAGCGCTTAATTACGGCGCTGTTCGTAACCTGCAGAATTCAACCTCCAAAGCATGGAGGTTGCCATGACCGATACTCTCACCCTTGCTTCGGCCCCGCATCAGGCGGCGCGGTCGGGAATGCCCGTGGCGCTGGCGGAAGGGTCGCGTCGGCACTGCAGCCCGGCGACCCGCTCGAACCGCGAGCAAAAGGCGAATGCCAATCCCCATTTGATCGATGATATCGGTCTGACGAGACATGAGGGCGAGGCAGGGATCGCCAAGCCCTTGGCTGGACACACCGCGGCCGGGGGTGTCGTGCGGCTTCTCGGAAGGCTCGGCACCTTGGCCACCCAATGGAGAACCTGGCGAGGTAGCCGGGCGACCCGGGGAGAGATCGACGATTTGAGCGAAGGCGAGTTGCGTGAACTGGGTATCAGCCGCGTCGCACAGAGGGAGCGGTGGCTTGACGGCCGCGAGACGCAGTTCGCCACGGATTATTTCTACCGCATCGGTCCGGACGTCTGACGGGGAGTGAAGTGAAGTGCTACAGCGTCTGATAAGACGCACGGCGGGTAGAGCGGGATCCGATCAGATTGCAGTGGCAAAGCTCAGGGACATGGGTGTCGATACCCCCCTCTGCCCTGCCGGGCATCTCCCCCACAAGGGGGGAGATTGGCTGGAGCAACGACCTGCCCACTATTGCTGCGAGCCACGACATCCAAGAACCAACGGGCCGAACCACTGGTGGAGCGCGGCATCGCCGCTTGCCGATCTCCCCCTTGTGGGGGAGATGCCCGGCAGGGCAGGGGGGGGTACAGCCAGGGGGCTCGGAGAAGCTGCGGCGCTGGCCCCACGACAGCAGCGCGCTGAGCCTCCATGGTTGCGGCGCGGTCCTCCGTTCCTCATTCCTGTGCTTGTCACAGGAATCCAGTCAGCCCAAGTCCTTGGGCTGAAAGGAATCTTCCGCGCCGCCGACGACGCGCTGCTGGATCCCGTGGTACAGGGATGACGGAAAAAAGCATCCGCAAATCCATTAGGCTGCTGTCGTGTACTGTGGTGTCTGATAGGACGCCACGGCGCGTCCGCGCCGTGAATGACTCCGTCTCCCCAGATGCCGCCAGAGTTGTGGTTCCGCTTTAGTTGCGCCCACGATTCTCCAGCGCCCAAGGACCTGGGCGCGCTGGATTCCTGTGACAAGCACAGGAATGAGGAGCTTGGGGTCGCCGTGCGTCACGCTTCCTTGGTGAGCTGAACTGCGACCGTCCTATGACCCGGCGGCGGTAATCAGCGCTTGCGCGGTTTGCCGCAGGAGGGGAATGGCTTCGCCCGGTTCCAGAACCTGCGAACTGACGAATGCGCCGTTGATGAGCAATGCGAGCTGACCGGCAAGTTCGTCCGGGCGGTCAACGCCCAGCCGCTCCGCGATCCCCTTCAGCCGGCGCCGCATTTCACGCTTGTGGGCCGCCGCGACCTTTCGTGCCGGGTGGTCGGCTTCCGGGAACTCCGCGGCAACGTTGATTTGCGGGCAACCGCGATAGTTCGGCCGTCCGACCCGCTCGCCGATCCATTCGAGATGCGCGTCGAGCTCCGCCCGCGCGTCGTCAGCGTGTTTTTCGGCCACCCGGTCCCATGTGCCCCAGAAATCCTGGTCCTCGCGCGCGAGGAAGGCCGCGACGAGATCGTCCTTCGTGCCGAAATGCCGGTAGAGGCTGGTCTTGGCGACGCCTGCCTCCTCGACCACGAGGTCAACCCCCACGGCGCGCACGCCGCGCTCATAGAAAAGGGTCGATGCCGTCTCGAGGATCCGGTCCCGCACGTCGATAACATCGTGGTTATTCGTTTTGGCCGCGCTTTTCGTCATCACTAACCTCCAATGTCGGGAACCTAGCACGGCCACGCTTGACACGCTACAGACTTGTTTGTAGCCATAGAACAAACAGGTCTGTAGCGTGGAGGAAATCAATGACCGTTCGCTCACCAGGAACTTCAAAGCAGGATCGGGCTGTGGCCGTGTTCGGGGCTGCCGGGCATACGGGGCGTTTTGTCGTCGCGGAACTCTTGCGCCGCGGCATCGTCCCGATCGCTGTCGCACGCGACGTGGCGAAGCTGGCGGAGTTCGCCGATCGCGGCATCGAGGTGCGGGGTGCTTCGATAGACGACCCGGACTCGCTCGATCGGGCATTCAAGGGCGCGGCCGCGATCATCAACTGCGCCGGCCCTTTTCTCGACACCGCAGATGCCGTGGCTTCCGCAGCGCTTCGTGCGGGCATCCACTATCTCGATGTGACGGCCGAGCAGCCGAGCGCGCAGGCGATCTACGACAAATTCGACAAGGCGGCGCGCGATGCCGGGGTGCTCGTTATTCCCGCCATGGGCTTTTACGGTGGCTTTGCCGACCTGCTTGTTACGACGGCCATGGGCGACTGGGAGTTCGCCGACGAGATCAGGGTAGGGATCGCTCTCGACAGCTGGCATCCGACGCAAGGCACGCGAATAACGGGCGAGAAGAACACCGCGCGGCGCATGATCGTTGCCAACGGCGAGCTTACCCCGGTGGTTCAGCCAGCCGCCGAGATGGACTGGGACTTCCCGGAGCCGTTTGCGCGGCAGAAGGTCGTCGAGCTCCCGTTTTCAGAGATCGTCGTGATTGCGCGGCATACGCGGTCATCCGAGCTCCGCACCTACCTCAATCGCACCGCGCTTAGCGACGTTCGGGACCCGGCGACGCCGCCGCCCAAGCCCGCGGACGAGAAGGGCCGATCCGCGCAGATCTTCCTGGTCGAGGCGACCGTGCGAAAGGGCGAGCAGATCCGGCGGATCGCCGCTGAAGGGCGAGACATCTACGCCTTTTCGGCACCGCTCATCTGTGAAGCTGTTCAGCGCATCCTTGACGGCAGGGCGCGGGGCAGTGGGGCTCAGGCGCCGGGCGCCATTTTCGACGCCCGCGACTATCTCAACGCCCTGGCGTCGCATCATCTGTCGTTCGTGGTGGCGGAGGGATAGCTGGCTAACACCAATCCCGCCTGTCTCTCTCCGTGACAGGCGGGATCGAAGCTGACGCTACAGCGACCTTTGCGCGTCCGACAAGACGCGCGGCGCTGTAGAGCGGGATCCGATGGCAATGGCGAAACTGAGGGGCGCGGGTGTCGATACCCCCCTCTGCCCTGCCGGGCATCTCCCCCACAAGGGGGGAGATTGGCAAGTGGCGATGCCGCGCTCTACCAATGGTTCGGCCTGTTGATCCTGGGATGTCGTGGCTCGCAGTCATCATGGGCAGGTCGTTGCTCCAGCCGATCTCCCCCCTTGTGGGGGAGATGCCCGGCAGGTGTCCGAACCGGATAGATGGGTGACAGAACGGACCGTTTACATAGGTGACAGTTTTCTTTGCGCCGGGAGGTCCCGGCGATGGTTTGGAGAGAGACTGGCATCATGGACGAGCGGCTGAAGTTTGTCGGGGAATGTCTGGAGGGCGAAGAGACGATGACGGCGCTGTGTGCGGCCTACGGGATTTCGCGCAAGACCGGCTACAAATGGCTGGGCCGCTATCGCGCGCTTGGGCCGCAGGGTCTGCTCGATCTGCCGCGGGCACCGCTGGCGCATGGGCGGGCAACGCCTGAGGAGCTGGTGGCTCGGATCGTGGCGGAGAAGGAGGCGCGTCCGTTGTGGGGTCCGAAGAAGGTGCTGGCGCGGCTGCAGCGCACCGAACCGCAGCTGAGCTGGCCGGCGGCCTCGACGGTTGGCGAGATCCTGAAGCGGCATGGTCTTGTCGGGCGCCGGCGGGGGCGCTGGCGGGCGGCCGGCACCGGCGCGTTGGCGCCCGTCAGCCACCCCAATGCGGTGTGGAGCGGCGACTACAAGGGCTGGTTCCGGACCCGCGACGGGCGGCGCTGCGAACCGCTGACGGTGATGGACGCAGCCAGCCGGTACGTGCTGGCACTTGAAGCCTGCGCAACGCCGTCGGAGGCGGAGGCCTGGCCGGTGTTCGAGCGGCTGTTCAAGGAGCACGGCCTGCCGGACCGCTTCCGCAGCGACAACGGCTCGCCCTTCGCGGCGACCGGCGTCACCGGACTGACGCCGCTTGCCGTGCGCTTCATCAAGCTCGGCATCGGACTTGAGCGCATCACCCCGGGCAGACCGCAGCAGAACGGCCGCCACGAACGCTTCCACCTGACGATGCTGCCGCTGGCGGCGACGCCGGAGGCCGACCAGGCGGCGCAGCAGGCCGCCTTCGACGCGTTTCGCAAGAGCTACAACGACGAGCGCCCGCACGAGGCGCTCGCCATGGCGGTGCCGGCCACCCAGTACCGGCCGTCGCCGCGGCGCCTGCCCGATCACCTGCCCGAGCCCGACTATCCGGCCGCGGCGGCGGTGCGGCGGGTGCGTTCCAATGGCGAGATCAAGTGGAATGGCGACCTCGTCTATGTCGCCGGCGCGCTGGCCGGCGAGGCCGTCGCCATCGAGGAGAACCAAGAGGGGACCTGGACGCTACGCTTCCACACCCACCCGCTCGGCATTATCGATCGAAAGACCAGGCGACTTGTCCGCCCCAGCGCCGTGCAACCCCGACCAGCCGGCGCCGGGGCGGACACCGCTATGCAGGGGGGAGAAGTGTAACCCATGTATCCGGTTCAAAGTGTTACCCATCTATCGGCTGGACACAGGGCAGAGGGGGGTGCAGCGCCGGACGGCTCGGAGAGGCTAACCGCGCAAAGGCAGTCCCGCCTGTCTCTCTCCGTGACAGGCGGGATCGAAGCTGACTCCAGTCTTGCTGGGGTCAGCCGCCCTTCACATAACCCAGCGCTTCCACGATCCGCCCGTTGCGCACGTGCATGAGGTTCACGCTACGCACGGAATCGCGGTGCTCCGGTCCCCAGATCAGCCGCCAGCGGATTTCGCCGCGATCGCCGCGCGCGATGATGCCTTCAGTTTCGAAGTAAGCACCGGGCATCGTGGCGATTTTCGTCCGAAGCTCAATGCACTCTGCCTTGCCTTCGTGGCGGGCGCCGTCCGATGCCGGCTGCGTGTTTTCGATCACGCAATCATCGGCAACGAGGTCCTCAAGGGCGGCAGGGTCGTGGGTGAGGAACACCTGGTTGAAGCGTGCCAGAATTTCGGCGGTCTGGAGACTCTCCGGGTCTTTGAAGCTTGTCATCATGACCTCCCTTTTCGGTTCACGCAGCCGTGCGCGGCGCGAAGAACACGCCATTGGCGCGGTGAGCGAGCCGTTCGGCACGCAGCGCTTCACGCACCGCGGGGCGAGCGCCGACCCGGCGCATGAACGGCTCGAGCCCTGGCCAGCGTGACAGATCGATGTCCTGCCACGGAGTCCAGTTGAGGCAGACGAAGAGATAGACATCCGCGACGCTCAAGCGGTCGCCGGTCAGGAAGTCTCCGGCAAACTGGGTCGATATCCAGTCGAGCCGCTTCGTGACATGCTTTCGAAGCGCATCCTTCACCGCGGCATATTCGGGATAGAACATCTGGGCCATCGGCTTGTGGAGCTCGGTCGACACGAAATTCAAGAGCGACTGGATGCGCCGGCGTTCACGGGCATCGCGAGGCGCGAGGCCGCCGGATGGCTTCATGTCGGCCAGGTGTTGGACGATTGCCGGCCCTTCCATAAGGATCTCGCCGTCGTCCAGCTCCAGCACCGGCACGTATCCGTTCGGGTTGAGGCTAAGAAAATCCTCTCCGTCGCTGGTCCTCTGCGTTGCGCGATCGACCTCGACGATGTCGATATCAAGTTCGAGTTCCCGCGCGACGATATGTGGCGACAGGGAACAGGCCGCCTGGTGGATATAGAGTTTCATGGCTTTCTCCGATCTCGAATGGGTCGGGCCTGATTGTTGCTCGACATTTATACGCGTTCGCATATAATCCTGGTGACGTCAATATTTTTATGCGAGATCGAATATAAATGACCAATGCGAAACGCGGGCGGCCGGTGCAATACGATCGGGAGCAGGCACTTGAGCGGGCGAGCGATCTCTTTTGGTCGGCCGGTTTCGCCGCGACATCGCTTGATGACCTCAGCGCGGCAACACAGATGACGCGTCCGAGCCTCGCCGGAGCGTTCGGCGATAAGGAGGCTCTGTATATTGCGGCGCTTGAGCGTTACCGCGACGCCAGTGTCGATGCCATGAGAGAAATCCTGAGCGGGAAGCGGCCGCTCAGGAAGGAACTGGCGGACGTCTTGCGAAAAGCGACTGATGTCTACATGGCGTCCGCGGATGCAGCACGCGGGTGCATGCTGATAGGAACCGCTTCGGTCGAAGCCGTGCATCGGCCGGCCGTTCGTCGGGTGCTGCAGGAGAGCCTAGGCGCATTCAATGTCGTCCTGGAGGAGCGTATGTGCAAGGCAATTGCCGATGGCGAGCTCGACACGGAGGCCGACGCTGCCGGCTTGGCATCCGTGACCTCGGCCGTCATGCATTCGCTCGCCGTCCGCGCGCGTGCCGGCGAGCCGCGAAATGCGCTCGACAAGCTCAGCGGCGCGGCGGTAGACCTGATCTGCGGACGCCGCGAACGTCCGGAATAGATGCTCCGGGGCAGGGAGCGCCTATAAGGTCACCGTCGGCGTCTTTTGCGCAAATGCTGCGACTGTTATGACGTATTCTGTCCTTATGCTTGATGAAGGGCCCATCAAGGTGAGGGAAACGAGGATGACCGGGAGCAAGTCATGTGCAGAAACATAAGACCCCTGTTCAATTTCGATCCGCCGGCGACGGACGAGGAAATCCGCGATGCGGCGCTGCAGTTCGTGCGCAAGCTGAGCGGAACCACCAGACCGTCGAAGCGGAATGAAGCGGCATTCGATCATGCGGTGAGCGCAATCGCGCAATGCGCCCGCGAACTCATCGATGCCCTCGAGACGTCGCAACCGCCACGCAACCGCGAGGAAGAAGCCGCAAAGGCGCGCGCGAGAAGCGCAGCCCGCTTCGCGTGACCTGCCGGCGGACAGGACGGCGAAAGCGTCGCTGGCTGATGGAGCCGGAACAAGCGGGTGCGACGAAGCCCGGAATGGCAGGATAGAAATGACCAATGTAGAGCGACGGTGTGTGGGCGGGTCGCTGAACAAGCTGTGGGATAACAACGGAGAGTTCGGTCAACGTGTGAAGGACGCCCTCACGGAAGAAGATATCCGCGCGATGCTTCAGGAAGGGCCTATTAGGTTCGTTGAAGTTGACGTGGGCAGGCCGCTGCGTTGGATACCGCTGAATGAACGCTTTGAATTTTGGAAGTCAATGCGCCCAAACTTGCAAGTGTTAGAAAAGCCTTACTTGGAAGATTACCCGAGCTGCTTTTTCTATGCTGCGTCTGAGTGGACCGGGCGCGATGGTGAACGCCTGATTGTCCTTGAGAAGTTTCATTAGGAGTACGCCTGTTGACGGGTGCGTAGCCTATGGCCTCGCGACAAAACAGTCGCACGGCGGTGGCTTCCTTCGTGTTGCGCGGGGCGGTATGAGGGGGCGCGTTCCATGAAACAGCAATTCTTCCCGGATGGCGTCGGCGTCGTAGCCCTTGTCGGCCAACATCCGACGCGGACGACTCACCGGTATAGCGAGAAGATCGGCAACAGCACCGAGTTTTCGCCGCTCGTTAGGATAAATCCAAGACTGACCTCGGCGCGTCGTTGAGCCGGTTTCGCGCTCCTCAACCGCTCTTCGGGCTCTTCCGGGAGCGGGCAGCTTTGGCCGACGTGTTCAGTTCCACGGCGGCGCGGATGAGCCCCTTCAGCGCCTCCTCATCGATCTTTTCGCCCTCGTGGATATCGATGGCGCGCCGGGTGTTGCCCTCGAGACTGGAGTTGAAGAGGCTTGCCGGGTCGTTGAGGGAAGCGCCCTTGGCGAAGGTGAGCTTCACGACCTGCTTGTAGGTCTCGCCGGTGCAGATGATTCCGGCGTGCGACCACACAGGAACGCCTCGCCACTTCCACTCCTCGACGACTTCGGGGTCGGCCTCGCGGATAAGCGCGCGGACCCGGGCGAGGGTTTCGCCCCGCCAATCGCCTAGCTCTTCTATTCTGGCATCGATCAACCGAGAGGGATTGTCTTCTGCTTTTCCGTCCATCGGGTCGCCTTTCTTCATGGTTGCTGTCGCTCGCTTCGCGCCTTCACTCGGACGTGCGGGACACTCGACCAATTCATTGTTTCATTGAAACCACAGTACACGACAACAGCCAACCTCTTCGGTTGCGGTATGGCAAGGCTTCTCTCCTCCACCGTCAGCCATGGCGCGCCGTGAATGACTCGCTTTTCGGGGAAAACGCGAATGCCACCGTCGAGCGGGCAGGAGTCTCCTGCGCCCAAGGACTTGGGCGCGCTGGATTCCTGTGACAAGCACAGGAATGAGGGCGGGCGGGGCGGCCCGCGTCAGCTCATTGCGCCGCTGCACCGCCAGCGGATGTCGGCGCTCGATGGGCAAGCCCTACCGCCACCGGCCGCCGAACATTTGTCGGCAGGCTCGATCAGGCTTGAGCATAACCAAGAATTCCCTCTTTCCTGTGCTCGTCCCAGGAATCCAGTCAGTCCAAGTCCTTGGACTGAAAAGACTCTTCCGCCGCGCGGACTGGGCGCTGCCCCAGGTTCGGCCAATCCCGGTTATTCAGGCACTGGATGTACCCTCGATAGAGGTCGGAGAGTTCGGCTCTTGTCATGACCGCTCTTCATTCCCGCTCACATTCGTTCGCCCGGCAATTCGCTGGCCTGCTTGATCCAGGCGGCGAGCTGGGCTTCGTCGAGCTGGTCGTTCTCGTGGATGTGGAAGTAGCGCGCGTGTTCCATCTTGGACGCGACGGGGGGAGAAGGGTTGAGCGAGGCGCCGCGGAAGAAGGCCAGCTTGATGTATTTCGTGAAGCAGTGAATGCCGAGGAACCAGGTCTGGCCGTCCATTCCGTAGAGCGGCGAATTCCACTTGACTGCCTTCTGCACGTCGGGGACGGTGCGCACGATGAGCGCATCGAGCCAACGCCCGACGTCGCTTTTCCAGCCCGGCATGGCGGCGATATAGGCCTGCACGGGGGCGTCGCCGTAGCCCTTGGCGATCTGGGGATTGCCGCCCGAGAGGAGGGGAGGCTCAGCGCCCGCCGGCTGTTCCTTCGCCGCGGCATTCGCGGGCTTGCGGGCTGATGACCTAGCGACCGACTTTCCTGGTTTGGCGGCTTTCTCTGCGACCTTCGCTGACTTGATGGACGTCTTGTCGGGCATGCGCTCACTCCACTTCTGCATGAACAAAATCATGCAGCGATTCAAAGTGCTACAGCGACCTTTGCGCGTCTAATGAGACGCGCGGCGCTGTAATGGACGGCGCCAAGGATACTTCGATTTCCAGTGATGTCGACCTGCCGGGCAGTCTGGCCGTCGGTGGGGAGTTACGCAGCGGCGCGTCAGGGGGATGCTCTGGATCGGCAAATACGATAGGTGATCGGTCAACTCCTGACACCTAGGGAACAACAAGCGTCCCGCGGGTGTTGCTAGACCATTTCAAGACGAAACCGGTAAGCACGCAATGCGTTTGATTTTGATAGTTATAGTTCTTTCGGTCATCAGCATACTTGCCTTCAAGTACGCCGATAATTCACTGGGAAATGCACCTATCGCGGCCACGGCCGAAGAACTCTCCGAAGATTAGAGCGGATGAGCGAAAGGGTGTTTTCCACCCGCATCCCGCCCGGCGCGGCGCGGGTTCTGACATCAGGCGCACATCCGAAAGCCGGCTGCGCCGGCCGGCTTATTCTTGGCCTTTCACTAGGGTCGGCCATTCCGCCGTCGTGCCCGGCTGCACGGGCCGCTCCAGATAGGTGGAAAGCACGACATAGCTGCGGGTCGCCTTGACGCCGGGCGTGTCGTAGAGGCGCGCCAGCAGCCCCTCGAGCGCATGGGTGCTCTCGGTGCGAACCTTGAGCAGCATGCAGGTGTCGCCGGCGACCGTGTGGATCTCCTCGACTTCAGGATGCTGCTCGATCGAAAGCAGCGCCGGTGTCTTGCCCCAGCCGGTCGTGTCGACATGGACGAAGGCAAGCAGCGTCTTGCCCACCGCCTCGGGATCGACCAGCGCCGCCACGCGGCGGATTGCGCCCGAGCGCCTGAGGCGCTTCACGCGCTCGTGCGCGGCCGGCGGCGAAAGGCCGACGCGTTCGCCGAGTTCGGCGTAGCTCGTGGTGGCGTCCTCGACTAGAACGCCTAACAGCTTTCGGTCCATCGCGTCGAGTTCACGGTCGGCGGGGCGCTTCCGCCGAATATCATCTGTATTTTGATCCATTCCGAAATCGCCTCTTGTTGCAGAATGTGGTTCTGCAATTATGCAGGAATGACGAACATCAATCAATCCATTCCAGGCCTATCCGCGGAGAGGGCGCGCATCCCGCCCTTCGCCTTCGTGCTCACCACGTGCATTGGCGTCATCGGCTCCAACTCGCTGGCGCTCGGTCCGATCGCGCCGGAAGTGGCGCGGAGCCTCGGCGCGGACGTTCCTACCGTGATGACGGCCTCGGGCGCCTTCGGTCTTGGCACCGCGGCGAGCGCCGTCTTCCTTGGCCGCCTCATCGACCGCCATGGCCCGCGCCGCATGCTAGCGGCGGCGCTCATCCTCCTTGCCGCCGGGCTTGGCGGCAGCGCGGCCGCGCCGGCGCTGCCGCTGTTGGTCGCTTTCCAGCTCATCGTCGGCATCGCCGCAGGCATCGCGCTTCCCTCCATCTATACGCTGGCCTCGATCATCGCGCCGGCCGGGCGCGAGAGCGAGACGATCGGCCTGGTGCTGACCGGCTGGACGCTCAGCATGGTGGCCGGCGTGCCACTGTCGGCCGCCATCGCCGATTTCGCCGGGTGGCGGACGGTCTATGTCGTCGTCGCCACCGCAACTCTTGTCGCGTGCGCTGCCGTCCGGCTCGTCGCGGGCACGGAGGATTCCGGGCGCAGGCAGGTTGGCGGGGGCAGGGCGACATCGCCGCTCGCGGCGCTCGGCGTTCGCGGCGTCGCGCCGCTTCTTTCCGCCTGCGCGGCGTTCATGGCGGCCTTCTATGGCGTCTACGCCTATATCGGCGACCATCTCCATGCCGCACTCGGCCTGCCTGTCAGCGCCAACGGCCTCGTTGCGGTCTCCTACGGCTTCGGCTTCGGCGGCGCGGCCTTTCTCGATCGGCTGATCGATCGCTTCGGTGCGGGCAGGTTGCTGCCGTTTATTTTCCTCGCCGTCACCGGCGTCTATGTTGCGATGGCGGCGGCGAGCGGCTCCTATGTTGCGATCCTGGCGGTGGTGTTTCTCTGGGGGCTCGCCAACCACTTCGGGCTCAACGTGCTCATCATGCGGCTGACCGCGCTCGATCCCGCAAGACGCGGCGCCATCATGGGGCTCAACAGCGGCGTCACCTATCTCGCCCTCTTCGCCGGCACGGTCGGCTTCGGCGCGGCCTATGCCGGAAGCGGCTTCTTCATCCTGCCGCTGGCGGCGGCGGGGCTGATGCTCGCGGCGGCTTTGTTCGCGGCACGGGCTCTAGTGGTGAAAGCCTGACGCTTGGTACCCGACGCGTGGGGCAGCTCAAGGGTGGAGAGCGGTCGTCCAACTGGTCTTGGGCCCCTGGATCCGAGGCGTTCTCAGAACAACTATCATGCATAGAGCCGTCAGGCGTCGCTCTGTCGTAAGTCGGCCGCGCTTTTGCCGACGAGTCGCTTAACGAGGAGAGCTGCTGGCAGGATTTCTTGCGCTCATTGTCGAATCGCGGTCGCTACCTGCGACTATCTATCATCGACGGCACCATGGAGAAACCGGATGCGGTACCTTTGTCTCTTCTACATCGATCAAAACCTTGCTGACGCCGCCAGCAAGGAGGAATGGGCCGAGATCGACCGGGAATCCCTAGCTTCCAATGAAGAGCTCAAGCGATCAGGCCACTATCTCGCCTCCAACGCTCTTGCCGATCCAAAGACCGCAAAGACATTGCGCGTCCGTGCCGGCAAGGCGAGTTGGACCGACGGGCCCTTCTCAGAGACCAAGGAGCATCTGGGTGGCTTCCTGCTCATCGAAGCGAAGAACCTTGCGGAGGCGATGGAGATCGCGGAGCGGGACTCGCTCGCTCGGATGGGGGCGATCGAGGTGCGGGAGACGGCCGGTTTCTAACTTCGAAATGCCCCGGCTACTACCACCGGCCGTAAACGTCCGCTTTCCGAGACGCCAATAGGCGGCCGGAATGGCCGCTCTGGGTCGGTTCGTGCGGCATCCGCGGCGCCATTTATCGATCAAGTAAAATTCTGCAATGACGATCCCGTTACTTCCGAGATTCCGCTCGCTGGAGAGTAGGCGGTTTTTGATCAGCTATTTTCGTGTTAGAGTGCTGCAAAAATTTGGGGGCCATGTGTTGAAACGGGAGGAAGAAACATGGCTGTCCAGGTCCCGACGGATTTCCGCCGCGTGATTGTTGCCGCGTCGGTGGGAAACATCATTGAATGGTATGACTTCTATATTTTCGGGAGCTTGGCCGCGGTGCTGTCGGTCAAGTTCTTCGAGCCATCGCATCCGGTCGCAGCGCTCCTGAGCACGATTGCGCTGTTTACCGCAGGCTTCCTGATCCGTCCGCTCGGAGCGTTTCTCTTCGGCTGGATGGGTGACAGGGTCGGCCGCAAATACACGTTCCTGATCACGTTGAGCGGCATGGGGCTCGGCACCGGTGCCATCGGCCTGATCCCTACCTATGACGCGATCGGCCTGACCGCCGCGTTCCTGCTCTTCGGCCTCAGGATGATCCAGGGTCTGTGCCTCGGCGGCGAGTATGGCGGCGCCATCACCTATGTGGCCGAGCATGTGCCCGATGAACGCCGCGGCTACTACACCGGCTGGCTCCAGACCTCTCCGACGCTCGGGATCGTCGTGTCGCTGGCCGTGGTCATCGCCACGCGCACCTATTTCGGCAATGAAGTCTTCGAGGCGTGGGCTTGGCGCGTGCCGTTCCTGGTGTCGTTCCTGCTGGTTGCCATCGCCATCTACATCAGGCTCCAGCTCCAGGAGACACCGATTTTCCAGGAGATCAAGGCCAAGGGGCAGATGACCCAGAACCCGTGGAGGGAAGCCTTCCTCAGTTCCAACATCAAATATGTCGGGATCGCCACCATCGTGCTGATCGGGCAGGGGGTGGTCTGGTACAGCGGCCAGTTCTGGGCACTGTATTTCCTGCAGCAGGTTTCCAAGGTGGACGCGCTGAGCTCGTCCTACATCGTCGGCGCAGCGCTGCTGATCGCAACGCCCAGCCTGATCTTCTTCGGGTGGCTCTCCGACATCATCGGCCGCAAGCCGGTGATCCTTGGAGGTATGTTGCTCGCCGCGATCACCTACTATCCGCTATATCTGTGGCTCGGAATGGTGACGCAGCCCGACAACATCAACTATCCGATCGCGATCTTCATCATCTTCATCCTCGTCTGCTACGTCGGGATGGTCTATGGGCCGGTCGGGGCATTCCTGGCGGAATATTTCCCCGGCAGGATCCGCTACACATCGGTGTCGGTTCCCTATCACATCGGCAACGGCTGGGGCGGCGGGCTGGTGCCCTTCGTCACCTCGGCGGCCTTCGCGGCCACAGGCAGCATCGGCTACGCGCTGATCTACCCGATCGTCGTTCCCGCCGTATGCTTCGTGCTCGCGCTGATCCTGATGCCCGAGACGCGCCAGGTCAGCATATGGCAGCCGGCTGAGCCCAAGGTAGGGTGAAGTCGCCCACATGCGGTGATGCCAGCGCCGTGCGTCTGAGAAGACGCGCGGCGCTGTTGATGTGGGGTGAGAACTGCCGGGGCGCCACCCCCCTCTGCCCTGCCGGGCATCTCCCCCACAAGGGGGGAGATCGGAAAGTGGCGATGTCCCGCTTAACTAAAGACCCTTTGCGCGCTGTTTTGAATTGGGCGACTTCGGCATTTGCGCGTTTGCTGTCGGGCAAGGCCAGCGCTTCTGGCCAATCTCCCCCCTTGTGGGGGAGATGCCCGGCAGGGCAGAGGGGGGTGCCCACACCGCTTCCCAAATTTCAGTCGCTGCAGCCTTTGAATTGCTGCATGTTTTATATTTAAGCAAACATGCAACTGCCGGGGAGGGAATGATGGGTATCTACCGCGACGTCGTCCTGCCGAAACTCTGCGATTGTTCCATGCGCAACGAGCGCCTGCTTCCCTATCGCGAGCGGGTGATCGGCGCGGCGGAGGGGCGCGTGCTTGAGATCGGCTGCGGATCCGGTCTCAACCTGCCGCACTACCGCCCGGCGGTCCGGGAAATTCTGGCGCTCGAGCCTTCGCCGACCCTCGTGGCCATGGCGCGTCGCGTGCCGCATTCCGCGATCCCGGTCAACTTCTTCGAGGCCGACGCCGAGGCGATCCCGCTCGATGACGGGAGCGTCGACACGGTGGTGACGACCTGGACCCTGTGCACCATCCCCGGCGCGGCCACAGCGCTTTCGGAAATGCGCCGCGTGCTCAGGTCCGGGGGCAGGCTGCTGTTCGTCGAGCATGGGCTCTCACCGGACCGCGGCGTGCGCTGGTGCCAGGATTGCCTCAACCCGATCTGGCGGCGCATCAGCGGCGGCTGCAATCTCAACCGTCCGATCCGGTCGATGATCGAGGAGGGCGGCTTTCGGGTCGACCGGGTCGAGACCGGCTATATGCGCGGGCCGAAACCGATGACCTACATGTACGAAGGCAGCGCCCGGCCTAAGTGACTGGTCTCCCCGCGGGGGGTGCCACATGCCCCATGCGGGCTTCGGGCGAAATCCAGACGAACAAGCTTTGTCATAAACTATTTACTTATCGATTGAACCTCGCAGCAACATCTCTCAGCTAATAATAGCTCTTTCAAAGGTGTGCTTGGGGCGCTGGGATGTCGATATCACTTTATATACTGGCCGGTATTGCCATGATTATTGCCAAGGGACGGCAGGTGCACAGGCTGCTTCGCAGCGGCAGCTACAACTGGAAAAGCGCCGGCGTCATTTTCCTCGCTTGGTCGGCAATGACCGTGCCATTTATTGTTTCGGCTTGTGACGAGGTTGTCTGCCAATGGAGCCTGAAGCTTGGCTGGTGGGCCGACCTGCTTCGTCAGGTGTCGCCCTTCGACAGACTTGATGCCGGCATGACGGTCACCGTGGTGCTGCTCACCTATATGGTGCTGACGATCTACTTTCTCGGCCATTGCCTTGGTTGGGTGCTCTTTGGAACCAAGAGGCTGCTTCGGTTCGCGGTGTAGTCAGCACGGAGACTCAGCCGGCGCAATATGCCGGAACGGTCGCAAGGACTGGAACCTATTCGCAGCATCGAAGCTGCTGTTGTACCGGCGGGCACTTCACCGAACCGAACGAACAGAACACGCAGCAGTCTCCGGGGCGGGGACGCAGCAGTGTCTTGCAGTTCACGCACTCATAATAGAACTGGCAGGCATCGGTCGGCATGGTCTCCTGCCGGGCGAAACCGCAATGCGGGCAGGTCAGCACGGATTCAAGAACGATAGTTTTCATCGCGGTAGTACTGGCTTCAATTCGCGCTCCCACAGCGCCACGCGTCTTTTCAGACGCGCAAAGCACGCTGTAGCACTTTGAATTGCTGCATGTTTTTATCCTTAAATCGAGTGCGATTTAAGGAAATATGTAGCAGGACTTGCAGCCTTCAGGCTACCTCAGCAAGGCGGATTGGCCGAACGGCGCTGCTGCATGTTTCCTTAAAAACATGCAGCAATTCAAGTGCTACAGCGTCCTTTGCGCGTCTAACAAGACGCGCGGCGCTGTAGGAAGCACCCCCAGAGCCGGCGGCGAGAACGCTAATTTCCGATCAATCGTCGGGGATCGTCAGTTCCGTTTCGTCCGTATCCACGACGAAGACCGCCAGGATCTTGGCGTCTTCCGTATCGCTGGCGTTTGCGCTGACTTGATGATGATCGCCAGGAACTTCAGTCCAGTTTTCGCCTGTTTTGTAGATCTTGACCTCGCCGCCATTGACCTGGCTCTTGATGCGCCCTTCGATCACCGTCGCGGAGATAAAGGCGCTCTTGGCATGCGTGTGCGAGGGGTTGTATCCACCGGGTCCGTATTCCACCAGGACGCCCCGCATGCTCTTGCCCGGAACATGGGGCAGCTTGTGATCGAATATCGTTGTGACCTTGGCATTGTACGGCTCGTCGCCAGCGAGCGCAGGCGCGGCAGCAATCAATGCCAAGGAAAAGGCAGCAGCAATGGCCCTGAACATCAGGTTTCTCCTCTACGTGGTCGGAACCTGCTGCGATCTAATCCATGAATAGGCGGCTGGAGACTAGGTATACCTTGGTTTGTGGCGCGGGGGCGCATTGCAGCCACCTGCCATTGGCCGCATCGTCTACCGCTGCCGATGGCCATTGACCGTGTATCCGCGCAGTTCGTTGTAGCGCTTGACCTGATCCTCGTTCAGGATCCGCGCCATCTGCAGATGGGCTGCAAGATGAACGAAACGGAGGCTCGCCCGGCTCGCCTCGATCCGGCGAAGCAGCATTCGCAAGTGGTCCGGGTCGATCGAGCCATCGCGGAAGGCCGTGTCCAACGCCGCTTCACCGGCGAGCAGGTTTTTGCCCTCGACCACGGCCTGGTTCCGCATCTCCTCGAAAATGCGTTCTACGGATCTCTCCTGGTCCGCCGTCAACGCCAGTTCTCGCTTCATCTTGAGCACATGCGACGGTCCCGGCACGCCGTTGAGCTCGGCCGGCTTCGCCAGTCCCCAGCCGCCGCCCGCCTTCAGCTCGGCGATGTCTTCCGCCGAGAGACTCTTGATCTCGCGCTGCTGCTCTCCGGCATAGGGGGACATATGGGCGTGTTCTCCCTCCGCCGCGGCGGGCAGGGGAAGAGCTACGGCAAGGAATGCAAGGATCAGGGATTTCATGGCTTGCCCAGTCTTTCTTAGCGGTTGGAGCGGGATGCGGGCGGGAAAACCGCGCACACTTTTCCTCAAGGACCGAGCTTGCCATTCCACTGATATCTCCGACATGATAGCTATCATGTCGGAAGCAATTATCAGCCAGCTTCGGTCGAGGGCCACGGCGCAGAAATCCTTCGAAAAGGGCGAACACTTGTTCAACCGGGACGACCCGGTGGAAGTCATGTTCCTGGTCACGGACGGGAGCGTGCAGCTCGCGCGCTACCAGGCGGATGGGCAAATGGCGGTGCTGCAGCGCTCCGGACCGGGGACGGTGCTCGCCGAGGCCTCGGTGTTTTCGGAGCGGTATCATTGCGATGCCGTGGCAACCACGAAGACGCGCGCGTTCATCGTGCCGATTGCCGAGGTCCGACAGCTGCTGGACGATGATCCGGCCTTTGCGCGGGCGTGGACGATCCATCTTTCGCGCGAATTGCAGAGCGCGAGAAAAAGGGCCGAGATCGCCGCCCTGCGCACCGTCAGCGCCCGGCTCGACGCATGGATGACATGGAACGATGGCAGGTTGCCCGCCAAAGGCGACTGGAAAGCCCTGGCGGAAGAGATTGGCGTATCGCCGGAAGCGCTCTACCGGGAAATGTCGAGACGGCGCTCGCGCGACCGGCGGGCATCCACTGGAACGGGAACGATGATCGATGAATGACACGGCAATCGAGGCGAGCGAAGGCGCGGATCACCGGAGGGGGAGCGCTGGCGAGGTCTTTGCGGCCTTCCTGAAGCTGGGTCTGACCTCCTTCGGCGGTCCGATCGCGCATCTCGGCTATTTTCGCGACGAGCTTGTCGTCCGGCGGCGCTGGATCGACGAGAAAGGCTACGCGGACCTCGTGGCCCTCTGCCAGTTTCTTCCCGGTCCCGCCTCGAGCCAGGCCGGTTTCGCGCTTGGGCTCCTGCGGGGCGGGCCCTTGGGTGCGGCCGCCGCCTGGGCCGCCTTTACCCTGCCTTCGGCCATCCTGCTCGTGCTCTTTGCCTTCGGGGCGGCCTCTTTCGATGGGCCGATCGCGTCGGGCATCATCCACGGCCTGAAGGTCGTCGCCGTCGCCATCGTCGCCCAGGCGGTGTGGGGCATGGCGAGGAACCTCTGCCCGGACAGGGAACGCGCGAGCATCGCGCTTGCCGCCGTGCTGATCGTCGTGCTCGTATCCGGCGGGATCGGCCAGCTGGCGGCGATCGTGGCCGGCGGCCTTGGCGGGCTGTGGCTCTGCAGGACGAAAGGCGAGGCGATTTCCGGGCATGTCAGCTTCCCCGTCTCGCACGCGACGGGATGGGTGGCGCTCGTCCTGTTCTTCTGCCTGCTCTTCGGCCTGCCGGTCGCGGTCGCGACCAGCTCGTCGCAGGGACTGGCGGTATTCGATGCCTTCTATCGCGCCGGATCGCTCGTCTTCGGGGGAGGGCACGTGGTGCTGCCGCTCCTGCAGGTAGAGGTCGTGCAGCCCGGCTGGGTCACGGCCGACCAGTTCCTTGCGGGATACGGCGCGGCACAGGCGGTGCCGGGGCCACTCTTCACCTTCGCCGCCTATCTCGGCACGGTGCTCGGCCCCGCACCGAACGGCCTCCTCGGTTCCCTCATCGCCCTTGTTGCCGTCTTCCTGCCGGGCTTTCTGCTGCTGATCGGCACGATCCCCTTCTGGGATTCGTTTCGCACAAGGCCGGCAGCGCAGGCGCTGATGCGCGGCGCGAACGCCGCCGTGGTTGGCGTTCTGGGCGCGGCGCTCTACCAGCCGGTCTGGACCAGCGCGATCATCGGGCCGCACGAATTCGCGCTTGCGCTGACCTGCTTCGTCCTCCTCATGGCCTGGAAATGTCCGCCCTGGATCGTGGTGGTCGTCGCCGCGATCGGCGGCGTGCTGACCGGCCTCGCCTGAGCGCGCAGCGGGCGGGCGGCTCACCCGGCATGGGCGGGCTTGAACAGACGGCGCTGGCGATAGCCCAGCCAAAGAACAGCCAGGGCAGCAACCGCCAGCCATGGTAGCAGCGCAAGATTCAGCGTCTGCCAGCCAAGGCCCTGGAGCAACGCCCCGGCCCCGAAAGAACAGGCCAATCCGACTACGAAGATCGTCATGTCGTTGATCGCCTGGGCACGGCCCTTTTCGGCGGGCGTATAGGTCGTGATCAGCAGCGTCGTGCCGCCGATGTAGAGAAAGTTCCAGCCGATCCCGAGGAGTATCAGTGCTGCGGCGAAAGAGCCGAAGCCCGTTCCGCTCAAGGTCATCAGGACGTGGCCGGCGAGGACCATGACGCCCACGAACATGATCCGCAGGACGCCGAAGCGCGCGATCAGCGAACCGGTGAAGAAGGACGGCAGGAACATGCCGAGCACGTGAAGCTGGATGACCGTCGCTGCGGTCGAAAGGTCATGGTGGTGGTGAACCATGGCGATCGGCGTCGCCGTCATCGCGAGGATCATGACGCCATAGCCCGTGGCCGCGCCGAACAGCGCCACGAGGTAGGCGGGCTGCGAGACGATCGCCATCCACGGGCGTCCGTTTGCAAGCGAACTCGCAGCCGACGTCGCGGCGGGAACCTTGAGGCCGAGCAGGATGGCCGCGGCGAGCAGCGACACGAGCGAGAGCAACAGGAACGAGCCGAGATATTCGGCCTCAAGGAGCGGGCCGCCGAAGCGTGCGACCGTCGGCCCGGCGAAGGCGGCGACGATGCCGCCGCCGAGAACGAGGGAAATGGCGCGCGGCCGGAATGCTTCGTCCGCCACTTCGCTGGCGGCAAAGCGATAGAACTGCGCGAAGGCCTGATACGCGCCGACGAGCATCGTGCCGAGCGACAGCAGCACAAGATTTGCGATCCAGATGCCCAGCGCCGCGGTCACGCCGCCGGCGACGCCAAGCAACGCGCCGAGGACGAAGCCCGGGCGCCGTCCCACGCGCGACATCCACATCGAAGCCGGGAAGGTCGCAACCGCCGTTCCCAGAAACATGGCCGCGATCGGCATGGTGGCGAGCGCGGGCGAGGGGGCGATCTTGCTTCCGGCCAGCCCGCCGACCGTCATGACCAGGACGGATACGGTCTGGAACAGCGCCTGGGCGCTCGCGAGCAAGAATACCTGGCGATGCATCCCGCGACCGGACATTCCGGGCATCTCTCCCACCTTTACAGAAAGATTCATTCAAGATATCAATTGAATGATTAATTCTTCTTGGGGTGCCGATGTCAAGTCCGAAGGTCCAGATTTACGAGCAGCTCGCCGAACTGGCGAAGATGCTCGGCAGCGCCCATCGTCTCGAACTGATCGAATACGTGGCGCAGGGCGAGCGCTCTGTGGAGCGGCTGGCGGAACTGACGGGGCTGACGGTTGCCAACACCTCCCAGCATCTGCAGCTGCTTCGCCGCGGCGGCTATGTCCGCTCCCGCCGCGATGGCAAGCGCGTGCTTTACCGCCTTGGCGACGGCCCGATCCTCGATCTTTTGGCGTCGCTGCATCGTTATGGCGAAAGGAACAGCGCCGAGGTGAGGGAGGTCGTCGGCGACTATTTCGGCAAGCTCGATCAGCTGGAGCCGGTGACCCGTGAGGCACTGCTCGGTCGCCTCGACGAGGGCGGCGTGACGCTGCTCGACGTTCGGCCCGAGGACGAATTCAACCTCGGCCACCTGCCGGGAGCCCTGAACGTCCCGCTCGGGGAGCTTGAACAGCACCTGTCGGCGCTTCCGAAAGACCAGGAAATTGTCGCCTATTGCCGGGGACCCTATTGCATCCTGTCCTTCGAGGCCGTGGCTGCGCTCAGGGCGAGGGGATATCGCGTTCGCCGGCTCGAAGACGGCTTTCCCGAATGGAAGGCGGCGGGATATGTGGTCGAGGTTTCTCCGTGACGGACGGCCGCGAGACGCTCCCGTCCTCTGACGCTCGCGGAGCGTAACCATGACCACGAGGAACGGCGCGTCGGCGACGCCCGGGATCCGGCTTGGCCTTGCCGAGAACTGGCCGCAATTCGCGCTGCTCGTGCTGATCAACGCCTTTGTCGGCGGCATGGTCGGGATCGAGCGCACCGTCGTGCCGCTGATCGGAGCGGAAGAGTTCCATATCGCCTCGACGACGCTCGTCGTCTCCTTCATCGTCAGCTTCGGCGTCGTGAAGGCCCTTGCCAATCTCGTCTCCGGCCAGCTGGCGGACCACTGGGGGCGCAAGCGCGTGCTCGTGCTTGGATGGCTATTCGGCCTGCCGGTTCCATTCATGATCATCGCCGCACCAAGCTGGGGGTGGATCATCGCCGCCAATGCGCTCCTCGGCATCAACCAGGGGCTCGCCTGGTCGATGACCGTGATCATGAAGGTCGATCTGGTGGGGCCGAGGTCACGCGGGCTTGCAGTGGGGCTGAACGAGTTCGCGGGCTATCTCGCCGTTGGGGTGACCGCGTTCGTCACGGGCTATCTGGCCTCGGAATATGGGTTGCGGCCGGCGCCGATCTATCTCGGCATCGGCTACGCCGTGCTCGGGACCCTGCTTTCGATCCTCGCCGTCCGCGACACGCGCGATCACGTGCGGCTCGAGGTCTCCTCACACCCGGAAGAAACGCCTTCGATCGGCTTCCGCGAAGTCTTTATGCTGACCTCTTTCCGGGATCGCAATCTTTTCGCGGCCTCGCAGGCTGGGCTCGTCAACAACCTCAACGACGGCATGAGCTGGGGCATCTTCCCGCTGTTCTTCGCCTCCTTCGGCCTCGGCGTCGAGCGGATCGGCATTCTCAAGGCGATATACCCGGCGACCTGGGGCATCCTCCAGATCGCGACCGGCCCCTTGAGCGACCGCTGGGGGCGCAAGGGGCTGGTCGTCTTCGGCATGTGGGTGCAGGCCGCCGGCCTGTTCCTGACGGCATTGACGCGGCAATTCGAATGGTGGCTGGTCGCGAGCCTCCTCATCGGCCTTGGCACGGCCATGGTCTATCCGAGCCTGATCGCTGCCGTCTCGGATGCCGCGCATCCGGCCTGGCGCGCCCGGGCGCTCAGCGTCTACCGATTCTGGCGCGACCTCGGCTACGCGATCGGGGCGCTCACGGCGGGGCTGATCGCAGACCGTTTCGGCCTTGCCTCGGCAATCGCATCGGTCGCCGCCCTCACATTCCTCTCCGGCGTTGTTGTCGCCGCGCTGATGCGGGAAGGCGTGCAGTAGATCGCGAGGATGAGGCGGCTGGCCGGCGCCGCGGCAAAATTCCTTGACGGCAACTCTAAGGCGATCGAATTTCGTTCCTAGAGGTTTCGCGAAATGCTTTTGAACGAAGCCATCCAGGTCGAGGCGACGGGAGGGGTATCTGAGCCTCGGCCAGGATGACCTGCGGAACATGTCGCGCTCCATAAAGGGAATCCCAATGCTCTTTAACAATCCGTCGCTGGATGAATTGCGGACCCTGCTCAGAAACGTGCCAGATAGGGATTTCCGTATTCAGTTCTCGGAGCCCGCTGCCTACGACAATGCCCGACTAAGCGTTGTAGACGAGATTTGTTCCAATGCAGGGCCGTCGGTATCTATTAGGTTCTATGGACACTATTCGAGCAGCATCGACTGCGCGGCGGTGTCGCGATTGCGGGCGTGCCGCTCACTGTTCTTGGCTTGCATGCAACCTCTCGCCAATGTCGAGGCAATCGCAGCGATGCAGCCCTTCGAAACTTTTGGCATCAACATATTCGAGTCCAACTATGATCAGGTACTGCGTTACCCCAGCGTTCAAGCCGCAAGCACGCTCTTTATTGGCACCAACAGGAAGACTGATTGGGACCTCCAACCATTGGGCGATTTTGCCAATCTGCGGGCGCTGAACGTCGTTGGGCAGCACAAGAATATCGCAGTGTTGGGCGAGATGAGCGGCATTCGATCGTTGTGGCTCCATTCAATACCGCGAAAGAGCCCTCTGGCTTTCGTCTCCCGCATGGCAGGACTGAAGCAGCTCAAATTGATGCTAGGCGGGCGCGATAACCTGGATGAAGTGAGCCATCTTCACCTTGATGATCTCGAAGTTATACGGGTCAAGGGCCTTACTCGCCTCGATTGCTCTCTATTCCCAGCACTTCGGATGCTGAAGGTTGAGGACCAGGCCAAGATCGCAAGCCTCGACCTTAGCAAGAACGGTGATCTTCAAAAGGTTCATATCAGTAACTGCAAGGTCCTGGAGCGAGTGAGCATCGATGGATTGAAAAATCTTACAAGCTTGTTCATCAACAGGACGGCCTTTGATCCCCAGGCTTTCTTGACGGCTCCTTTGTCACCTACACTTACAGCAGTAGACCTGTGCGGTTACGGATTGCGACGCGACGCTGAGATAGAAGCTCTCCTTCACTCGCGCGGATATCGATCGGTGTATCGGGATAGAGTTCACTGATATGAGAGCAAAACAGCTCCGACCGGACGCTTGCGCACGATGCGACGCGCATGCACGTCGTGACGCACCGAGCCGGAATTCATGGGCAAGACCGGCAAGGGCATTCGACGGCCGTCTTGCGCCAACAGCGAACATTGCCGGCATCGCAAAACCGTCTATTCTGCGACGTTGCAAAAGTCAGGAAAACAAGTGTCGCTTTAATCGGGAATTTCGCGACAAAAGAGAACCACAATATGGAATCGATTATCGAGATTGGGACCATAAAAGATGTTGAGCCATGGGCGCAGCTTCGCGTTGCGCTGTGGCCGCATCACTCGCTCGAAGATCATCGAGCTGAGTTGGGCCGGGCGTTTCTTTCAGAAAGTGGAGAAGCCGTCGCGTTCATCGCTCGAAATGCTGCGAATGAAGCTGTCGGGTTTGCTGAGGCCACTTTGCGACATGATTATGTGAATGGATGCAGCAGCTCGCCCGTTCTATTCCTCGAAGGGATTTATGTCCGGCCCGTTGACAGGCGAAAGGGTATCGCACGATTGCTTTGCAATGCCGTTGCCGATTGGGGGAAGTCGCTTGGGTGTGTTGAGTTTGGCTCTGACGCGCTGCTTGAAAATTCAGCCAGCCATGCGCTCCATACCGCTTTAGGATTTGAGGAGACACAGCGCGTCGTGTTCTTCCGAAAGCCACTGTAGGCCGGTGCTGCCCTTCCTGGGGTTGGTTTCTGCCCGAGAGCAGACGTTAGTCTAGTCGGATGACTTGGTCGCGCCATCGAGGCCGGCTGTCTCACCAAGTACCCGTTGGGCCAATTGCAGATCCGACGTCGCGAAACCCTCGGTAAACCTAGCGCAGAGTGGCGCAAGCAGGTCATGAGCGTCGCGGCGCCGGTTCTGCGCGATCCACAGTCGGGCGAGGCTTGTCGTCGCGCGCAACTCCCACAAGTCAGCGCTTTGCCCTCGCGCCAGCTCGGCCGCGTGCCAGAGCCGTGCTTCCACCGCGGCACGATCAAACGCTGGCAGCTCCAGCATCAGCTCGCCAGTCAGGCGATGCAGCTCCGCCTCGAACCACCGCTCGCCCGTTTCACGCGCTCTGTCGAGCGCGTTGGTCAGCAAATCCAAACCCAGCTTCGCTCCCCCGGCCTGGGTTTCGACGCGCGCGAGCAAGCTTAAAAAGAATGGAACCAGGAATCTCGCTCCCGTCATCTGCCACGACGCCAAGCCTTCTTGCACCTTTGTGATGGCCGCCGGTAACTCACCCGTCTCTGCTAGCGTCCAGCCTCGAACAATCGTGCCTGCACCGAGGAAGTGCGGAGAGCCCTGCGCTCTTGCGAGCGTGATTAGTGAATCTGCCCGGTCTCGGGCTTCTCGCCAGTCGCCGCGAAGCTGCGATAGGATGCAGCCGTAAAGCAGGGCGTAACCAAGCGTGTTGCGGTGGGAAAGTTCCCTTGCGTCCGTCAATGCCTCGTTGCTTCTCGCCTGGGCCTGCTCGGGATAACCAAGAGCGAAGAGGGTCCAGGAGAGGACCGACAGCCCCGCCACCCGAGGGTCCTGGGCGAACAGGAACGCGAGGGCGCGGTGCTGCTGCGGGTCATAAAGGGCGAGCGATCGTTCCAGATATTCACGGGCAATAGTGATCTCGCCGCGGAGGAACGCATCGGTTCCGACGATGCGGTTGCCGACGGTCTCAGCGGACACCTCCCGTTCTTCCCGCGCGCGCTTGAGCAGTTCCTCTCCCGCCTTCCTTCCCGCCTCCAGCTCAGCACGCACGACGTGGAAAACCCAGTCCCCATAGAGGACAGGCAAGAGCCTATTTGTGTCCGCCAGCCGCTCGCATAACTCGCGTGCTCGCGCATTGGCCCGCCCGACCTCTGGCGCTGCCCAGCCTTTGGCGGTCATCAGGGCGACGCTGAGAGCGACTTGCAGTTCGAGTTCCTGCCGCCATCGCGCGGCATCATCAGGTAGTCCTTCAAGCAGCTCCAACCCTTTTGTCAGATGGGTAATCGCTTCGGCCGTTGCGGAGCGCGCAATCTCTGCTTGCCCGGCCCTGAGCCAGTTATTGACCGCGGGTTCTAGCTGCCCCGCCTCCGCATAGTGCTGGGCTAGAAGTTCGGGCTGCGTCTGGACCGTTTCCGGGAAGCGTTGCTCGATCGCTGTGGCTATCGCCGCGTGCAACCGTTGTCGTTTCGTGCGCACAAGGGTCGCGTAGGCGGCGTCGCGTACGAGCGCGTGCTTGAAGCTGTAGGTCACCTGCGGCGGAGTCCCGTGGCGGAACACCAATCCCGACGCAATGAGGTCGTCCAGTGCTTCCTCTACCTCGCTCGTCCGCAACGGCGCGGCGGTCACGAGCAACTCATGCGAGAATTCTCGACCGATTGCGGCCGCCACCTGCGCTACCTCCCTGGCGGGCGCAAGTCGGTCGAGCCGGGCCATTAACGACTCCTGAAGCGTAGCTGGAATTGCGATTGCCGACAGCGGACTCGCGAGAACGTAGTGATCGCCCTCGTCTTTAAGCAAGTTGGTCTCCAATATCGCGCGCGTCAGCTCTTCAACGAAAAGCGGCACGCCGTCTGTCTGTCCGACGATCTGGTTGAGCACTTCGGTAGGCAGAGCCCTGCCGCCGGTCAGCCTCTCGACCATATCTGCGCCTTGCCGACGGCTCAAACGACTAAGCGTCAATGCCGTGACATGGGGATAGCGTATCCACGGTGGGAGAAACTCGGAACGGAATGTAATGAGCACCAGCACCGGCGAGTCCTGCACGCGATCAACAACAAGATCCAGCAGCTCCAGCGAGGTCGGATCTGCCCAATGCACGTCCTCGTATACTGCCAGGACGGGCCGACGTGCCGCGAGCCCGATGAGCTGATCGACGAGTACTTCCAGCGTCCGCTTCTTCTGCCGGTGCGGGCTTAACTCCAGCGGCAGATAGCGATCGTCCGCTGGAACCGACAGCAACGCCGCGAGCAGCGGGGCCGTCTCGGCGACGCCTTCGGTCGATTGCGTGAGCAGCGCTTCGAGCTTGCTCAGTTTCACTTCGGGGGGATCCCCCGCGGCGAAGCCAGCTGCCCGCTCCAGAAGGCGGATAACAGGATGAAGCGGGCTGGTCTGGTGATAGGGCGAGCAGTAGTGACTTACGGTCGTATGCGGCTCGCCTTCCAGACGCCGACGCAGGGCACGAACAAGTCGCGACTTGCCGATGCCGGGCTCGCCCGCTAGCAACACCACGCGGCCTTCCCCTTCTTTGACTGCTTCCCAGTGCTTCAGCAGGAGTGCTACCTCATGCTCGCGACCGACGAGCGGGGTCAGGCTCGCCCCGTGCAACGCTTCGAAGCGGCTTTCCGCAGAGCTTTCACCGAGCACTCGCCAAGCGGGCACGGAAGCAGGAAAGCCCTTCAACGAGTGGAAGCCGAGCTCGGCGAGATCGAATAGGCCGCCGATCAGCTGCCGGGTGGTGGATGCTACTACTACAGTTCCCGGCTCGGCGACACTTTGCAGTCGTGCCGCTAAATTGGGCGTCTCGCCGATTACCGTCTCCTCACGCGCGGCACCTTCGCCAATCAGTTCGCCGACAACCACCAAGCCGGTCGCGATGCCGACGCGAGCTTGCAGCGTCTCCCCATGTCGTGGTTGCAGGTTCCCCACTGCGTCGATGGCCGCAAGCCCCGCTCGCACCGCTCGTTCGGCCTCATCCTCGTGAGCGCGCGGATAGCCAAAGTAGGCGAGCACGCCATCACCCATGTACTTGGCAACGTGGCCCTCGAATCGCGCAACAGCGCTCGACACGGCACCCTGATAGCCCCGCAGCAGCTCGCTCATCTCCTCTGGATCGAGTCGTGAGGAAAGCCTGGTCGAGTCGACAAGGTCGACGAACATCACGGTGAGCTGGCGGCGCTCCGCCTCCGGGAGGATTACAGGTGTCCCGCCAACCCCAGCTGGGCCGCTCGGTTGTTCAGCGACCTCACGCAGTGCGGCGATGGCAGCAAGCAGTTTACGACGGTGCCCTACTGAAGCGACGCCAAGCCCAATCAGGTCCTCGACCGTAAGATCCCTTAGCACTTCAGGATCGATGTCGTTTTGGCGGAACGTTTCTTCGTACTGTCCCAGCCCTTGATCGCGCAGCCAGGCACCGACGTCCATGGCTCCTCCTCCGTCTACTCGGAGTGCAAGGTTCTTCAGCATACTCCAGAAGCCTCTGAGCCGCACGAACTAACCCGAGCAAAGAGGACACCATGGACTGCGCCATTCTCGTCGTCGGCTTAAAGCGGTGCCAGGAACGTCGCTCATGGCGCAAGCGGGCCGACCTGCGCGTTTGCAGCGGACTTCCGCTTTCCACCCGTTGCGGCATTTTCCGAATCATCAAGGGGATGGCTGCCGGCAAGCCTTATGGCGCTCGCCATCACGCTTGCGGCCGCGACCCGGCTTTCGTGCTCCCGACCGTCTCATCGGCGTCGCTTCGGCTCGAGTGCTGCGCTATTGGCTGGGCTAAGCGGGGGAGGCGGCGACGTGCAATGATGCATGTCGCCCAAAAGTGTGCAGCGGTTTTGGGACAACGACATGCATAAAAACAAGGACCTAAAGGGCGTCGCATGAGTCCGATTGAACGCGACGCGCTTTAGCTCGCCGCGTCCTCTTGCCTTTCGGCCGTGGTGCTCTCCGCTTGGGAACCAGAGCCCTGATTGTCCTGCGCGTTGTCAGGCGCGCCGCGGCCGAAGAGATGCGCCGCCGAGCGCCAGGCATGGTGCGCAATCTGGTCGAGCCGTCGCGCGGCTTCGATCCGCGTCAGGGCATCGGCGGCGGTCAGCTTTCCCGGCGCGACGGAGGCGAGGGTCGCGGCGCGGTAATCCCGCTGAAGGGCGTCGAGTTTCGCCGATGCGTCCTCCACTTCGGCGAGCGCCTTGGCGATCTCGGACGATACGCTCCAGCCGATGGGTGCGGCCTGCGCGCTGAGCGCGCTTTCCGAGGTTATCGAGCCGCCAACCACCTGTGCCGCGCGCATCGCCTGTGTGCACAGCTCGGCGGCGCGGAAGTCATGGAGGGCTCCGGGCGGGCGGCCCGGCAGCCCGTCGTCCGCCAGGACTTCCACGAGGCGCGAGGCGTGATCGAGTGCGTGCAGCGTGCTCGTCATGCGGTGCCGCTCGGCCTCCGTCTCGGGCGGCTCCTTCAGTTCAGACAGGAAGTCCCGCACCTCCTCGAGCGCGGCGGCGGCCGCCGCGGTGCCCTGCGCCGTCGGGCGAGCCCCGCCCGAAAGCGCCGTGGAAACCGAGGCGGCGAATGTCGCGAGGATGTCCGCCACAACGCGTCGGGCGGTCTCGACCGCGATCACCGGATTGGCAAGCGCGCTCGGATCGAGCGCGCGCTGGAGCGCCGTCTGCCTGGAGGGCAGGAGCCGCTCCACGATACGGGTGAAGGGTTTTGTGGCGGGAAGGAGTACGGCCACCCCCACGACGTTATAGGCCGTATGATAGGCGGCAAGGAGCGTCATCCCGTCGACCGACGCGACTGCGGCCCTCATCAGCGCCACCGTGAGCGGAAAGGCGATGATTGCGATCACCGCCGCTATGACCTTGAACAGCACATAGGCGAGAGCGAGGCGCTTGGCCGTCGCGCTGGCTCCGATGGCCGCCAGGGCGGAGCTCGTCGCGGTCCCGATATTCTGCCCGATGATCAGCGCCGCGCCTTGCTCGAGGCCCACCGCCCCGGCGTAATAAGCTGAAATGGTGACGGCAATGGCGGCGGTCGAGGACTGCATGACCGCGGTCATCGCCAGGCCGACGACGATCAGGGTCATGAGGCCGATCGAGCCTGCGGCCCACCCGACCCCGGGCGTGCCGAGCACCGCGGGCAGGTCAGCCGGATGCAGGGTCTCGGCAAGGCCTCCCATGCCTTGCTGGAGGGTCGTCAGCCCGTAGAGCACGAGCGCAAAGCCTGCGAGCGCGGCGCCCGACGCGGCGATCCGCCCGCCCGAGAGCAACCTCGCCAGTGCGCCGGCGAAGATCAGCGGCAGCGCGTAGGCAGAAAGCGAGACGCGCACGCCGATCAGCGCCACGAGCCAGCCCGTTCCCGTCGTGCCGACATTGGCGCCGAACACGAGGCCGAGCCCCTGCGGAAAGGTAAGCAGCCCGGCGCTGACAAGGCCGATCGTCGTCATCGTCACCGCGCTCGACGACTGTACCAAGAGCGTGACGACGGCGCCCCAGAGGGCACCCGAGAGCGGCGTCGCCGCCGCCTTGCCGAGGACGGTGCGCAGCGCGGATCCCGCCAGCGCTTTCAGCCCGTCGGTCATGACGGTCATCCCGAGCAGGAACAGCCCGACACCGCCGAGAATGGCAATTGCTGTCGACATGCACGCCTCGTCGCGCCTACCGTTTCGGGCTTTCGCTCATCGGAGTCATAGCACCAGCCGACCCGATGCGGATAGCCTCCCGCCGCGCCGGCGTGCGCCAGAGCGTCCTCTGTGCGTTCATTCACAGTGCACGCGAGCAGCTCAGGTTTTGGCGGATGCTTTTTTCGCCCTCATTCCTGTGACCAGCACAGGAATGAGGGCGGGGAGAAGCCAGCGCTGCCGGTTGCGCCGCGAGTGCGGTCTCACGTGGAGTCGGCACAATAAGAAGAGAGGTGGTCGGGCCAGCCCCTAATCGAAATGTGGGATCAAAGTAGAGAGTGATGCCGATTCCGCTTGCAGCGTGGATGTTGCGGGCGGTTTTTCTTGCCGGAAATATCCTCGTGAAGCATTCTGCGCGCTCAACTGTCGCGGAATGCTTATTTTGCGACGTCGTAAAATTCAGTCGCAAACCTGTCGCTTTAATCGGGATCCTCGCGACAACGTTATGCAGCCTTAGTTCGCCGAGAATATTCCATGTTGCCGAGGGCAAGGCGGTGACAAATAAAGCCGACGTGGCGGAGTCGTCAGAATGATCAAAATTGGCTCGATCGTGATCCATTGCTACGAATTTGAGCGCATGGTCGCGTTTTGGCGGGAAGCCTTGCACTATGTTCCGCGTGCGCCTGGGAGCAGTGACTGGATTGTTCTTTGTGATCCTGAAGGCCAGGGCCCCAATGTTTCCTTTCAGGCCCGCGATCGCCGTGGCTGGCGAAGAAGCTGGCTGCACCTGGACCTTTATACCGACTGTCAGCAGGAGGAGGTTCGTCGTTTGCTGACGATCGGAGCGAAGCAATATCCATGGCGCTATCCGCAGAACGCTGACTACGTCGCCTTGCAAGACCCAGACGGCAATCTTTTCTGTGTCGTGCAAAAGTCGCAGATTTCCTAAGTTTCGCGATCAGGCGCTGTGGTCTCGGATGCGCTTGGCGGGCCGGATATCTGGATCGATCCGGGTCTGATGCTGGCGTTCTTCGTCAGTGGACGCCTCGCCACTGCCTTGTGCACGGCCGGATGCGACAAGCCGTTCAAACTTCGCCGCTGCCGAGTGGTCTACGAGGGTATTAACGACAGGTGAAAGTTTCCGCCCGCGCGCTTTTCAGAAGCGTTTTGAGGTTCACGCCGGGATCGGTCAAAGCGGCCGGATCGGGGCTGGCGGCGGCGGCAATCAGCATCTCAGCCAGTTTGATCTCCTTCGCCAGGCTATTGCCGATGCCGAGACCCGCCGCAGCCACGAGGCGTCCATCGTCCAGATAGAATTCGAGTTCGCCCCCCGCGGCTGAGCGCAAGACGCGCTGATGCGCTGGCTTCGGCAGCCCCGCCACCTGCAGGCCGAGATCGTATTGATCGGACCAGAACCAGGGGATGGCGGTAAAGGTCTCGGCTGCACCGGCCATGTTCCGCGCTGCGGTTTCGGCCTGCGTCCTCGCGTTCCGCCAGCTCTCATAGCGAATGAGCCCGCCGCCGGGTTGCGCCACCGCCGCGCAATCGCCTGCTGCGAAAACGTTTGGTGCACTGGTGCGAAGACAGGCGTCCGTCTGGATTCCGTTGCCCGTTGCCAGTCCGGCCGCTTCAGCCAAGGTAGTTTCGGGCAAAACGCCGATGGCGCTGACGACGAGATCAGCGGGCACCATGCTGCCATCGGTCAGGGTCACTCCCTCGTCGCCGATGGCCACAACGCCGCGGTCCAGGTGGAAGCGCACGCCTTCGGCAACGTGTCTGGCATGCAGCTTTTCGGCAAAACGCTGAGGGACGGCGCGGCCCAGAGGTTTCGGCGCGGCTTCGATCACATTGACCGCGGCATCTTTTCCTCGAAGCACCGATGCAAGTTCCATCCCGATCAAGCCGCCGCCGATAACAGCAACGCGCAGGCCTGCCGCAACGCTGGAGAAAATCGCCTCGGCATCGGCATGGGTACGGAGGTCGAGCGCGAGTTCCGCGCCAGCGCAAGTGAGCCGTCTCGGACGTGCGCCCGTGGCGAGAAGAAGCTTTTCGAACCTCAACACTCGCCCGTCACTTAAGGTCACGGTTCCGGCGTCGGCATTGAGTTTCGAGGCCGACAATCCGGCAAGATAGTCGATGCCGGCCGCCTCCAGTGCTTCGGCTGCGCAGATCAACTTCATCTGCACCGCACCGTTCATCGGCTTCGATAGCGGCGGGCGTTCATAGGGCAGGTGAGGCTCGGATCCGACCAGCGTGACGGATCCGGAATAGCCAGCCTCGCGCAGGGTGAATGCTGCTCGGGTGCCGCATTCCCCGGCACCGATGATGACGATACCGTCCATGTGCTCTCCAATCGTGAGAAGACCGGCGCAACCAGAGGGGCGCCGGCTACTGCATGTCTCCTTAAATCGAGCTCGATTTAAGGACAAAGACATGCAGCAATTCAAAGTGCTACAGCGACCTTTGCGCGTCTGATAAGACGCGCGGCGCTGTAGGAGGATCAGTTCTGTTTGGCGTATTCGGCCATGTTCCTGGGTGTGACCAGCTCGAGGGGCACCCAGACCTCCTTGTCGACGCTCTTGCCGCGAGCGAGCGCCACGGCTGCGTCCACGGCGCTCGCCGACTGTCCCCTGGCATTCTGGAACACGGTCACGTCGAGATCACCGGCGGCCATGGCGGCAAGGCCATCCTGCGTCGCATCGATGCCGACGACGATCACATCGTCCATCGACAGGCCCGCGGCCTTGAGCGCCTGGATCGCGCCGATCGCCATCTCGTCATTGTTGGCAAAGATCACGTCGATCGGCTGTCCGGCTGTGACCCAGTTCGTGGTCTCGGCGGATGCAGTGCCCGCCGTCAAGACAGCCAGGACGGCCAGCGCAAAAGTCGATTTCATGTCATCCTCCCTTCGGGGTGCCGGACCACCCAGTTGCATCCCGGAGGCCCACCGGGCCTAGCCAATGTCGCGCAGCCTTAGAGCGCCGCGCGTTCGAATGAACACACGAAGAACGCTTCAACGCATTGATTCCAGAGCATCTTCTGCTCTTTCAGGGATCCCGCTTGAAAGCGCGATGCTCTAACCCACGGCGACGCGAACTTCTCCGTCGATCACCTCGGCCGGATAGGTTTTCAAGTTCTCGCAGGCGGGAAGCCTGAGCGCTTCGCCGGTGCGATAGTCGAAGGCGCCGGAGTGCTTCGGACATTCCACCTCGAAATCCATGACCAAGCCGTCGGCGAGATGGATCGCCTCGTGTGTGCAGAGGCCGGCGGTGCAGTAGACGCTGTCGTCCGGCCCACGGTAGATCGCGTAGGTGCGCCCGCCGTGGTCGAAGCGGATGGCCCCTTCCTGTTCAATGTCGTCGAGCTTGCAGGCTGAGATCCAGCTCATTGGGCGGTCCTCTCGACTTCAATGCGAGCCTTGCGGGCTGCGAGTTTCTCCTTGCGCTTGCGATAGCGCTCCTGCATGCGGGCCTCGCCCTCCGGAGAGCCGTCGTGCCAGGTGCCGAACCACTTATCGAGCGGGATCAGGGCGTCGCCGTAGTTCACCTCGAAGTACTTGTGGTGCAGGTAGTGCGCATAGGCATGGCTATCGACCAGCTTGTCCTCGCCGATCTCGACCTTGCCGAAGCCGACATGGCCAGGGATCGCCCCGAAGCCCGCATAGTGGAGCTGATAGAGCATGAGGATCGGGTTGGAGGGCAGGATCAGGTGATAGAACGCCGTCCCGAAATAAAGCAGGTGCTCGACCGGATGCATCGACAGCGAGGACCAGGGCGAGGGGTTCACCGAATTGTGGTGGACCGAATGCACCCACTTGTAAAGGAAGGGTGTGTGGATGAGCCGGTGGATGCAGAAGAAGTGGAACTCGTGAATGACCGGCACCACCAGCGCGACAACGGCAAGCGTCCACGGATTCTCCGCGAAGCTGAGCCAGGGCGCGTAACCGTTGGCATAGGCCCAAAGCATGGCGACCTCGACCGCGGTCCAGACGGTCACACCCGAGAGAAACGTGCGCAGAATATTGTCGACGTTCTGGCTCTCGAACCAGAATGCCTTGCTCTTCTGCTCGGCCGGGAACTTTCCGTTGTACTTGAAGCGGTTCTGCTGCCGCTTCAGGACGTAGAGATGGAGCTCGAAAGCGCCGTAGAAGACAAACACGCAAATCGAGTTGACGGCGTAAAGCCAGGCGATCCGGCCGATAGCGAAAGTCTGAATCGTTTCCTTCGGCGGGATCACCCAGGCCCAGTAGGCCACCGCCGATGCCGCAAAGATCACATTCCAGGGAAAGAAGTAGTGGGGCAGCCACTTCAGAATTGCCATCAGCCGGGGTGGAAAGACGAACAGCGGCGCGGTTTCAACCGGCTGGTGCGGCGCCCAGTCGCCGCGCTTGTTGCGCGTTCCGTATTGTAGGTCGTCCATTGCGCTCTCCTTGGGCGGATTACCTCGCGCCCGCACAGATTCTCACGATCAAAGGAGAGCGCGTTCTCGCGCCTGATCCGGTGTCGCTCCGTCTCGACGCTCCGTCTCTCCTCCCTGACTTGACAAATATCAGGAGGCTTTCCGAACGCCGAAACCTTCCTTGATCAAATTAGATCAAAGCGCTTCGGCGGTGATGGTGATGAAGCGGATGGGAGCGCGATCCGGTTCGATCGCAGTCAAGCCGATGCGACGCAGGATCAAATCGAGCGCGCGCTGGGCCTGTGCCTCAGGAGCCTGATCCAACACCACGTCCATGATGCCCTCTCGCAAGGCGGTGCTGGTGTAGTCGGTCAATTCGTGGCCGATGAACAACACGTCCCGGCCCCGGCGATGACGGCGCAGGACCTGGATCAGGGCGGAGTTTGCGCCTCCGGCGTTATAGAGCCCGACGAGATGCGGATACATTTCAAGTGCGAAGGACAATGATTCCGCGCTGTAGCGCTCTTCGTCGCGACTGAAGCCGAGCCATTCAAAGGCGATGGGGCCGGGGTGTTCATGAAAGTAATCCGAGAACCCGCGGATGCGATCGCGGTGCACCTGATAGATCGGATGACACAGCGCAATGACCGGGCCTTCTGCCCGCGCCATTCGGGCCATGAAGTGAGCCGCCGTCCGCCCGGCGGAGTAATTGTCTATTCCGACGAATTCCCCTTTGCTCTCGGACGCGCGGGTTACAACATGGACGACCGGCACCCCTCGCGCGACCACCGCATCCACCGCCGCGCTGATCAGCGGGCTGTTGGGAACCGCAAGTATCAGACCAGCACGCGGCAGGTCGGTGGACAGGATGCGCCTTGCGATCTCGTCCGGCTTCATCTCTTCGGTGAAGCTGCGGTGGACAATCACCAGGGGATCGAGGGTCGCGGCAATCCTTTCGAATGCCTTGGAGAGCCGCCGATAGAACGTCGTTTCGGGGCGAACCATCAACACTTCTATGCGCAGCAGGCCCCGATGGGCGTCGGGAAGCGTGCGGGGGTAGTTCAAGGTGCGCGCGGCAACGACCACCTTCTCGACCAGCTCCGGGCGAACGCCTCCGCGCCCGTTCAGGACTCGCTCGACCGTTGCGGTCCCCACTCCCGCATGGCGGGCGATGTCCCGGTAATTCGGCTTGCTCACATTCTGGTCCCTCGGATGGGCAGATGCCCGCTCTATGTTTTCCTAAATCGTATCCGATTCAGGGACAAAAACATGCAGCGATACGCCCCTCGGCGGGCGCTGGTCTCTCAGGTGTTGCCGAAACAGCTCCCTGAGTTCTCTAAAGCTCCGGAAACCTAAAAGGCACGCGAGTCGGACTACCGTCGTCGACGAGACTGAACACGCGGCCGCTACGGACCTGGCAGTTCCAAAGGCAACAATGTCGGGATTAGCCAGCGTTCCACGAAGAACGCGTTCGAGCCGGGGTGGAAGGATAATCTTCCTGGAGGCGATCAACAGATTCAATTCCAAGAGACTTTTGGGCGGCATGCTTGTCCCCTCTTGAAGTCGATGAGGAGACCGTTGCCTCCTCTTTTTTCTCGCAACAAGCGTAGGCTCTATCGGCTGATGGTCTGTTTCAGGGCGTCCACGGATGACGTGATGCCGGCCTCGGTAGACATGGTGAAGTCCTCCATCTCGAGACTTACCCAGCCGTTGTAGCCGCACATGCGGACCACCGAGAAGAACTCCTTCCACCACTGCAGGTCACGGCCTGCGCCAACTGCGACATAGTTCCAGGTGCGGTTCGCGACGTCGGTGACCTCCTTCATTTCGAGAAGGCCGTTCACATCCGCAAGTCCTCGCTCGATGCGGGTATCCTTGCCGTGGCAATGGTGAATCGCGCTGCCGAGCGCACGAGCGGAGGCGATCGGGTCGGCGCCCATCCACATCAGATGCGACGGGTCGAGGTTCATTCCGACGGTCGGCCCAACCTCGTTGCGCAGGCGGAAGAGGGTCTCGGGGTTCCACACGAGCATGGCGGAGAAGTTTTCGAGCGCATATCTCTCAACGCCGACTTCCTTCGCGAGCCTCACCAGATCGTGCCACAGCGGGAAGGCGCGATCTTCCCACTGGTAGCGGTCGCGCTCGGGCATCTCGTCCGGCCAGCTCTTGGTATAGACGAGCCAGTTCGGAACCATGTCGCCAGGGGCGGCCTCCGGCAGACCGGACATCGTCACGATGGTTGTGACACCGATCTCGCCGGCGAGACGAATGGTGTCCTCCATCTCTTTCAGGTGGCGCTTGCCCATGTCACCCGGATCAAGGGGGTTGGCCGAGCAGTTGAGCGCCGCGATTTTCAGGCCGCGCGCCTCGATCTCTTTCAGCTTCGTTCTCAGGAGCGCCTTGTCGGCCAAGAGCTCGTCGGCGCGGAAATGCGGTGCGCGCGACCAGCCGCCGCCGGTCATCTCGATGCCTTCGACGCCGAGTTTTACGCATTTATCGAGCATCTCCGTGAAGGAGAGATTGCCCATGACATCGGTGCAAATGGAAAGTTTCATCTTGTCTCTGTCCGAAAAAAGGGGGCGCACTTCGTTACGCCCCAGTTGGGGAGGAGCTACTTGAAATCGACCCAGACGGAGCCAGCGTCGGCCGAGCGGACGCAGTTTTCCAGCCAGCGGACACCCTCGGTGCCGGCCTTGATGCCCGGATAGTGATGGGTTTTGAGGAAGGCTTCGTCGCCTCGGTTCTTCGCGTCGATCGCCTGGGCGATCCACAGGTAGATGTTCGACCAGCTATCGCCGAGACCCTCCGTATGGAGTGCGCCCATGCGGTCGATCGCAAGGCTTTCTTCCTCAAGATAGGGCATGCCGTGATGCAGGGTGCGGTTCGGCTCGCCCTGGACTTCGTAGATCAACTGGTCGGGACGGCTGTCCGACCATTCGACGGAGGCCTTGGAGCCGACGAAACGGTAACGCTGGGAACCCATGTTGCCCGCGTCCACCGACGAAACCCAAATACGGCCGCGCGCACCGTTGTCGTAGTGCATGAGCACCGTGGCATGGTCCTCGAGCGGCGCACGGGTCGGGATGAACGCCTTGCGGTCGCAGAGGAGCTTTTCGATCTTCATGTGCGGCAGGACGATCTCGGACAGGTAGTAGAGGTGCGTCCCGATATCCCCGAGGACGAAGGTCGGACCGGCGGACTTGGGATTGGTGCGCCATTTCACGGCTTCGCCCGCACCCACATCGTCGCCCGAATTAAAGCCATGAGTGTATTGCATGTCGACGATACGGATGTCGCCCAGCATGCCCTTCTTGACCATGGCGGCCATCTGGTGGACCAGCGGATGACCGGTGAAGCCGTAGGTCACGCCGACGATCAGGCCCTTTTCCTCGGCAAGCCTTTCGATCTCTTTGCATTCGGCCACCGTGAAGAACAGTGGCTTTTCGCAGATCACGTGCAGGCCCGCTTCCAGGCTGGCCTTGGTGATCTCGTAATGCGTGAAGTTGGGCGTCGCGATTGAGACGACTTCGACGCCGTCCTCCCGCGCCGCCTCCTCGGTGATCAGCTCCTGATACGTGGCATAGCAGCGGTCCGCCTCCAAACCGAGATTCACACCGAAATCGCGGCCTCGCTCGGCGTCGAGATCGAATGCACCAGCGACCAGTTGGTACGTACCATCCCTGAGTGCGCCGGTGCGGTGCTTATAGCCCACTTGGCCGGTGCGCCCGCCACCGACCATTCCCCAGCGCAGGGGACGCGAAATCGTTCTTTCTCCGTTGATCATCTGATCATCTTCCTGAAATGGCCTACCGGTTCATTCCGCCGCCATGGCGGTCGAGGTCCCGTAAAGGTCGGGTTTCGCTATCATGTTGATTGATTCAAAGCCGCCGCTGGCCACGGCACGCAGGGCGGCATCGGCCACCAGCGTGGCCGCGTATCCATCCCAGGTGGACGGACCGGTCGCGGTGCCTCGGGAGCCAGCCACGATCCATTCCCGGAATTCCTGGTCGTAAGCTTCGATGAAGCGCTCGCGCCAATCCTCGGGGATCGCCTGACGGATGCCGTTCGAGTCGGAAATCACGGTTGCCGGGCGGTTCGGCAGTGCGGCGACACCCGTCTCACAGCTAACCTCGCCGCGGATGTCGTAGCCATAGGAGATGTTCACCGAAATCTCGACATCGACCAGCGCACCCGAGGCCATGTGCAGGAGCACGAAGACCGGGTCGCGCAACTTGCCACCACGCGAGGAGCGGCGCGGTACGCGCACCTCGACGCCAGAGATCTCGTCCGACAGGAGCCAGCGGGAGATGTCGGCATCATGCACCAGCGTGTCGTTCAGCGGCATCTCCGAAGTGTAGAGACCCTCGGGCACCGAGGCATTGCGATGCACGGAATGGAACATGAGCGGCTCGCCAAGTTTCCCTCCCTCGATCACCGCCTTGAGACGGCGATAATCGGCATCGAAACGACGCATGAAGCCCACCTGCACGAGACGTCGACCGAAGGCCACTTCGGCTTCCATCACGCGAAGTGCGGCCGCCTCGGATGTCACCAGGGGCTTTTCGCAGAACACGGGTTTGCCGGCGGCGATGCAGGCGAGCAGTTGCTCCTCATGTGCTGGCCCCCAAGAGCAGATGATCACCGCCTGCACCTTTTCCGAGGAGATCAAAGCCGTGGGGGTGGCGAACACTTCCGCCCTTTCGGGGGCGGCGGCTGCGGCGCGGGCCTGGTCGATATCGGTGACACCTACGACTTCGACCCCGGAAAGGACTTTCGTGAGGCGGCGGATATGATCCTGGCCGATCATTCCTGTGCCGATGACACCAACCTGGAGGGTCATTTTGCCCCCCAGTATTTGTCGATGTAACGCTGCATTTCGCTGCGCATGAAGGTGCCGCTGTGGTCTGCCTTATCCTCCCAGGCGAAGACGCATGCGGTCATGATGCCGTCGAAGCCCACTTCCGCCAGCGTGCCGAAGAAATCGTCCCAGGGCACTTCGCCCTGACCGATGTTGAGATGCTGGTGTACCCGGGCATTGGTGCCCGGCGGGTTGAGGATATATCTCAGACCAGAGCTGGCCTTGTGGTTGAACGTGTCGCCGACATGGACATGGGCGAGCACGTCCTTGGCCTCGCGCAGCATCGCCTTCGTGTCGTCGCCGAAATAGAAGGTGTGCGGCGCGCAGTAGAGGAACTTGACATTCTTCGAATTGACCGTGCGGATGATATCGAGCGCCGGCTGCAGCGTCTCGCACCAGTCTTCCGGATGCGGCTCGACATGCAGGTTGATGCCTTCCTTCTCGAAGATTGGCACAAGCTCCTCCATCGACCGCCACCAGGCGTCCTCGCAAGCCTCGATCATCGACCCGGTGTGGCAGCAGTAGCAGGAGCCCTTGTCGGGATGCGGGCCGCGGCCGAACTCGGAGTTCATCGTGTCGACTTCCAGCTCGACGCAGATCTCGATGGCGCGCTTCCAGTGCTTCACCGCCGCCTGGCGCTCCGTCTCGTCGTTGGAGGCCCAGCGGTACATCGGTAGAAGCGAGGCAATGCCGACACCGCCCTCCTTCAGTGCCTTCTTGAACCTCTTGATCCGCTCGGGAAAGACGCGCGGCGCTTTGAACCATTCGAGGAAATCGCCGCGCGGCGAAAGCTCGATCCAATCGTAACCGAGTTCCTTGACCTTGCTGGGCAACTCCTCAAGCGACAGATGCCGATGCATGAACGGGTCGAGTGCGATTTTCATTTTGACCTCCAAATTCTGGACGCAATTCTCCGGCCTCCGACGGCGGTCCTTTCAGTCGCTGTCGAAGCTGAGCGCGTTGCGCAATTCGTTTGTGATGCCGTCAGTGCTTAATGGGCTGGCGGCGGCGGCTGACCCTCGTGCGAATCCATGTAACTCTCAATTTGGGCCTCCAGATCAGCCATGGTTTCCCCGCCCGCCATCAGATCGGTGATTTCCTCCCGGGTCTTTTCGCCCCGGCGGAAGTCTGCGGCGATGGCTCCACGGATGAGCACGGCAAAGTGATCGCCCACAGCCATGGCGTGCATGACCTGGTGAGTGATAAAAATCACCGCCAGGCCCCGCCGCTTCGCCTCGTTGACGATCCGCAACACATGCGCCGCCTGTTTCACGCCGAGAGCGGCGGTTGGTTCGTCGAGGATCAGTACACGGGCGCCGAAATGCACGGCACGGGCAATCGCAAGGGATTGGCGTTCGCCCCCTGAAAGCCCCCCGACCAGACGATCGCCATCGTCGATGCGGGTGATGCCGAAGTTCTGCACGGCCTTAACGGCAATCTCGTTGGCCGTCTTGCGGTCATAGACCTTGAAGGGCCCCCAGCCCTTGGTCGGTTCGACGCCGACGAAGAAGGAACGGCCGATCGACATCAGCGGAAAGGTGCCGCCGAATTGATGCACGGTCGAGATGCCCTTTTCCTGCGCATCGCGCGGTCCGCTGAATTCGACCGGCTCTCCGTCCATCAGGATGGTGCCGCGCGTCGGCTTGTGCACCCCGGCAAGCGTCTTGATGAGCGTCGACTTACCGGCGCCGTTGTCGCCGAGCAGGCAGAGCACCTCGCCCGCGCGGACCCTGAGCGAGATATCGTGAAGCACGTCGATTGGACCGAAGCTCTTGTCGACATTTTGCAGTTCAAGGATCGGAGTATTGTCGGACATGGTGAACACTCACTTCTTTCTCTTCGGCACGAAGCTCAGTGCCATCTGCCGGAAGGTATTGTTCATCAGAACGGCGGCCATGAGCATCACGCCGATAATGAGGTTGGACCAATTGCGGTCGATGTCGGTGAAATAGATGCCCTGGTTGACAACCGCGAAGGTCAGCGCGCCGAGGAAGATCCCGACGATCGAACCGAAGCCACCAGTGAGCAGGACCCCGCCCACCACAATTGAGACGATCGTATTGAAGATGTAGTTCATGCCGCCTGAGACCTGCGCGGAGTTGAACAGGATCGCCCCGCACATCCCTACGAAGGAAGCGGCCGTGCTCGATAGTACAAAGAGAGCAATCTTGAGCCGTTTTGTCGGGATGCCGGCATTGCGGGCGCTGACCTCGTCTCCTCCGATCGCAAAGATCCAGTTGCCGTAGCGTGTCGCGTGAACAACGAAGCCGAACACCAAAGTCAGCGCGAACCACCACAGAATGATCACCTGGAATTTGCCGTTGATGAGTTGGCCGAAGATCATTTTGGCCCATGCCGGCGCCTCGAGCGGAACCGAGGCGGCCCCAGTTAGAATGACGGATCCTGCGAGGACGAGTCCCTGCACCGCAACCAGTGTACCGAGCGTGATAATCAGCGACGGCACGCTCGTGCGCACCGCCAGGAAACCGTTGACCAGCCCCACCAGAACGCCAAAGGCTAGTGCGCCAAGCATGCCGACCACGATCGGCAACTCGTAATAGCCCGAGAGAATGGCGATCGACATCGAGCCCGCGGGGATCATCGCGCCGATCGAGATGTCAAGCTCGCCGGCGATCATGAGAAGACCGACGGGCAAGGCGACGATACCGAGATTGGCCGCGAAGTTGATCCAGCTTGCCGCGCCGAAGAGCGTACCCAGGCTAACGCCGCCGAAGGCGACATAGAAGGCAATCACCGCAACAAAGCTCAGCGCGGCCCCAAACTCCGGACGGCGTACAAATAGTCCAATGGAAAAGCCGTTCATCTCCCCGCCCTCACTTCTTCTTCTTCGTTGCGTAGGACATCGCCATCAGCCGGAACTTGTCGTTCATCATCACCGCGAGCAGCAGGAGCGCACCGATGATGACGCTGCCTAGGTTCGGGTCGATGCCGGTGAAATAGATGCCCTGGTTCACGATCGCGAAGGTAAGCGTACCGAGGACAATACCCACCACCGACCCGGCGCCTCCGGTCAGAAGCACACCGCCAATGACCACGCACATGATCGAATTGAAGATGAACGATTGCCCCGCGAGCACTTGCGCACTTTGGTAGACGAGCACCTGGCTGACGCCGACGAAGGCGGCAGAGAAGCCCGACAGCATGTAGAGCGCGATCGTGAGTCTTTCCGTAGGGATACCGGCATTGCGAGCCGAGACCTTGTCGCCACCCAAGGCGAAGATCCAGTTGCCCACTGGCGAGATGTGCAGCAGGTAGAAGAACGCGGCCACGAACAGCACCCACCAGAAGATCGTCACCTGGAACATGCCGCCGACAAAATCGCCGAGCATCGCCTTGACCGTCGGGCTTGGTACGAGCGACACGCCGGTGCTGCCGGCGATGAGCACGGTGAAGCCCAGCGTCAGGCCCATGACGCCGAACATGGAACCGATGGTGACAATCAAAGACGGGACGCCTGTGCGGTTGACCAAGTAACCGTTGAAAAACCCGACGAGGAGCCCGACGCTGAGGCCCGCGGAAATCCCGACAATCTCCGGGAGGCCGTAGTGGCCGGAAACGATCGCGACGGTCAGAGACGCCGCCGGAATCACGGCGCCGATCGAGAGGTCCATTTCGCCTGCGATCATCAACAGCCCAACCGGGAGCGCAACGATGCCGATCTCGGCGGCGACGTTGAGCCAGCTCGCATAGCCCGCGGAGGACACGAAGACCTGACCGCCCACGAGGGCGAAGAAGACGAACACCGCAATCAAGCCCAGGAGCGACCCCGCTTCGGGGCGACGGGAAAGCTGACCGATGGTCGCTTTGATGTTTTCGCCACCTGAAGGAACCGAGGGGGCAAGGACACTATTTCTCGCGTTCATTTGACACCACCAATGAAGCCGAATGACCAATAGCGGTCGGCACTATTGGACGATTGGAAGCCGCCTGCCTGAGCGGCAGGCAACTTCACGACGTTCGGCGAAAGCTTATCGGGCGCCCGCCTGCACACCCGCCATGGTGGCCTCAACGTTCGTTTTATCGATCACGCCGGGACCGGTCAGGATTTCCCGAGTCGGTACCGTGAGGCCGTAGTTGACGTTGGCATTGAGGATCGAGACCGCCAGGTAGCCCTGCAGGTAACCCTGCTGGTCGATCGCGCAAAGCTGGGTGCCATTCTTGATGTTGTTCAGGATGGTCTCATCCATGTTCATGCCACAGACGTGCACCTGCCCCTGCTTGCCCGCCTGCGTCACACCGTTGACCGCCGAATTCGTGTCGACGTTACCGATCGCGAACACGGCCTTGATGTCGGGGTTTTGCAGCAGGTGCGCCTTCAAGGCCTGCGCCACGGCAGTCGCCGAACCGAAAGAGGTTGCCGGCAACGGCAGGGACGAGCCGACACCGCCGCCTTCGGTGACGCCATCGATCATGCCTTTGCAGAAGGCTTCGATGTTCGCTGCACCGGGCAGCGTGTTGAGGCAGATGGCGTTTTTCAGATCATTCTTGGCGAAGTAGGTGCCAGCAGCCTTGCCGGACAGGTAGTCGTTGGAACCGACATAGTTCATCGCGCCCAGGCGATCGGCAGATTCGATGCCCCCGGCATTATAGATGACCAGCGGAATTTTTGCGTCGACAACCGCTTTGAAGGCGGGGTCCATCGCTTCCGGTACCCAGTTGGGCCCAACGATCGCATCTGCACCCTGGTCAATCGCCTGACGGATCAGTTCCGCCGCGTCGACGCCAAGGTTGTCGTAGTTCTGGGGTCCGAGCCAGGTTACCTTACCGCCCTGCGCCTCCACCACCTTGCCGGCATCCTCGGCGCCACGCTTCACGATCGACCAGAATGGATCATCCGGCTTGCCGCCCACAACGAAGATGTTGGCAGCCATAACGGCCGTCGCAGTGCAAGTGATGATGGCGGCAGCCGACACGGTTGCCGCGAGACGGCGAAATTTAGTCATCTCAATCTCCTCCCTTGGTCCGCCTCCCTGGCATGACCGTGAGGAGAAACATATCGGCAGCTTGAAATTTCAGAAATGGGAAATCATACTGAATATCCAAAAAGTGTCATGCAATGTCATTCATAATGACACAGAACCGCTACGACTTGGAGAGAACATCATGCGCCGGCCGACCATTGCCGATCTTGCCAAAGAGGCGGGCGTCTCCATCTCAACAGTCAACAGAATCCTTGCCGGCACCGCTTCGGTCAAAGGCACCACAGTGCAGCTCGTCCAGTCGGCCGCGGAGCGCATTGGTTTTTACGGCGTTGGCGCTATCGAGGACCGGCTGCGCAAATCTGCGCCGAAATATCGACTTGGCTTTCTGTTGCAGCAATCCAGCCGTGAGCTTTACCAGCTCTTTGGCAAGAAAATCGTCGAGGCGTGCCATGCCAGGCGTGACGAGGTCGTCGATCCGGTCATCGATTTTGTGGATCTGCTAACGCCGGAAAACATCGCAGGCCGGCTGAAGGCTCTTGGTGCAGACTGTGACGCCGTTGCGGTGATTGCGGCAGATCACCCGGTCATAGCGCAGGCCATCCGCGAGTTGCACGACAAGCGCAAACCTGTCACTGCCTATATTACCGATCAATCCGCGCGGGAAAGAGCCGCTTACGTTGGAGCCGACAATTGGAAAATGGGGCGAACGGCGGCATGGCTTATCGGGCACATGACCCCTGGGCCGGGGCGTATCGCTGTATTCATCGGTAACCACCGCTACCAATGTCAGGATGTCGCCGACGCGAGCTTCCGGTCCTACATGCGGGAACACGCGCCGCATCTGAGTATCGAGGACAGTCGCCCCACCCATGAGGAACCGAGCGAGGCATACCGGATGGTCAAGGAGTTGTTGGCGACAACGGATGACCTCGTCGGCATCCTGATCGTCGGGGGCGGCATCTCCGGGGTCCTACGAGCGCTGAGAGAAGCCTCCGAAGATCGGCGCAAGAACGTCCGTGTTGTATGCCGTGATATCGGCCCCGAGACCCGAAAGGGTCTGTCCGAAGGGCTGATTACGGCGGCCCTCTGTCATCCGCTGGAGAAGATTTCCGCCACCTTGGTGCAGACGATGGTCGAGACGATCAATCAGGGCGCGCCGGGCAGCACAATCCACCGGACCGTCCCATTCGATATCGTGACGCCGGAGAATATGTGAGACGCCGCGGAAGGTGCCTCACTCTCAATGCGCCAAATGCGGATATCAAGTGCTTCAGAACCTTGAGGAGCCTACGGCGGCCGCTTCCCTTTGCCGGAGGCAAATCAGAGCGATCCCCGCGATCGCCCTCACGTCCACTGGGCGCGCTGCCGTCGCCGGAGGCATTCGCCTGATAGACATTTTCAAGGGAATTCGCGGCACTTTGTTCTGCGAAGGCGTTTTGACATGGCTGAAGAACGCGCCTGTCGATCGATTATCTGCCTTGAGCGGCTTCGCGAGTGATCGGTGGAGATTCGGGCTTGCCAGCTATGTGGTCCCGACGCCAGCTTGCCGGTGGAACGCCATACTCGCGTCTGAACGCCCTGCTGAACCCTGCTTCGGACTCGTAGCCCACCTCGAAGGCGATCCGAGCGATCGGATCGGCGGAATCCCTCAATCGCGCGGAGGCCTGTTCGAACCTCTGTCGCGCCAGGTAGCGCATCGGCGGCTCGCCGATGATGCGCGTGAAACGCTCCGCAAAGGCCGACCGGGAGACGGCGATTTCTCGCGCAAGGCCTTCCGTAGTCCAACGCCGTGCGATTTGGCCATGGAGGAGCCCAAGCGCCCGTCCGACGATCGGGTCACGCGTTCCCGCCGACCAGGCGCTGAGGGCGGGCGGCTGAGAGGCCAGGTAGCGGCGGACCGCCTCCATGAACAGGAGTTCGGCGAGTTTTGCGAGCATCGTGGGCGACTTGGCGCGGCCCTCCGCCAGTTCCCTTGCCGCAAAGCGGAAATTGTTCTCTATCCAATTCCCGGAAGCCGCGTCTACGACATCAAGCTTCAGGATGCTCGGCAGCAGCGCGATAAAGGCGTTGTAGGGCAAATCATTACCAAGAAAACCGCACAGAATCTGCGTCAGCTCTCCACCACCGCCGTGAACGATCTTCGCTAACCCTCCGTCCAGCGCCGGTTCGATCAGCTGGTGGGCATTGACCGGCCGCAGGTTCAGCGCGCTCGCCATGAGGTGGGCGTCATTGCGCGGCAGAACAATGAGCTGTCCGCTCTCAACCGATACCGGCGGCTGGTTGCCGACCTTCACCAGGCATTTGCCGGCAATCATGTAGTGGTAGCCGATGATGTGTCGTGGCACGGGAGTGAACGGGGCGCAATCTTCGGGGGCGACTTGCGAGGAAATACACCAGGGGGCGGTGAATTCCGCGTCGAGAAAGATGCCTCCTGTGAGGCGCATCGCACGCAGCATGTCCAGCAAATCGTCCAACTGACAACGCTCCCCTTACAGGCGGCGGATCGGCCAAGTGTTCCGGCGCATCGGCAATTATCGGTCTCGCTGTACTGGTCTAACTTAGCATTAAATCCACGGAACCGGCAGCCGATTGTCGGGGCCGTGGCGCTGATGGTCGACGTGATAAAGGTACCTATACTCGAAGGGAAATTTATCGTGATTACCGACAAACAGGGAAATGTACTTTCGGGCTCCACAATCGCGGCCGCAGAAATTTATGGCGAAGCCGTCGAAGCATTCAACATCTATCGCGGAGACCCCGTCGGCATGCTGGACCGCGCCATCGAGGCCGCGCCCGAATTCGCCATGGCACATGTCCTGAAAGCGCATCTGTTCGGCCTGGCGACCGAACCGGATGCGACCAAGGAAGCAAAGGCGATCGTCGCCAACGTGAAGACGCTACCGCTTTCGGATCGCGAGGCTTCGCACGTCGCTGCGCTCGACCTGCTCCTGGCAGGACAGTGGACCGAGGCCGCAGAGGCTCTCGACCGTCACAATGCGATCTATCCGCACGACATCGTTGCGCTGCAGTCGGGTCACCTGATGGATTTCTACCGGGCCAGCGCCCGGAATCTGCGCGACAGGATCGCCCGTGTCCTGCCGAAATGGTCGGCGGACATGCCGGGTTATTCGATCCTGCTTGGGATGCAGTCGTTCGGTCTCGAGGAAAGCGGCGACTATGGACGGGCCGAAGAGGCCGGCCGCCGCGCGGTGGACCTGCAGCCGCTCGACTGCTGGGCGCACCATGCCGTCGCCCATGTCATGGAAATGCAGGGTCGCGCCGAAGACGGCATCGGCTGGATGATCGCGCGCGAGCCGCACTGGTCTGGAGACGACAACTTTTTCAAGGTCCACAACTGGTGGCACCGCTCGCTTTACCACCTCGATCTCGGACAGGTCGACGAGGTCTTCGCGCTCTATGACGGACCGATCAGGCAGGACCGCAGCACGGTGGCCCTCGACATGATCGATGCCTCGGCGCTTCTCTGGCGCCTGCATGTCTCGGGCCATGATGTCGGCGATCGCTGGAACGAGCTTGCGGCGACCTGGGATAGCCATGCCGACGGCCGTACCTATCCGTTCAACGACTGGCATGCGGTAATGGCCTATCTCGGCGCGGGCCGGCACAGCGAGGTCGATCGGATTGCCGACGCCTATCGAAGGAACGCTGATGCGTCCGATGTCGCCGAATGGGGGCGGCGGACCGCCGTGCCTCTGGTTGAAGGGTTCGCCGCGTTCTGGCGCGGCGACTACCAGACCGCGGCCGACCGCCTCCATGGCGCACGTTTCATCGCCAACAGCTTCGGCGGCAGCCACGCACAGCGTGACATCATCGACTGGACGCTCACCGAGGCCGCCGTTCGTGGCGGGCTGGCCGGTCTGGCCGAAGCCCTTGCCAATGAGCGCCTGGCGCTGAAGCCCCACAGCCCGGTGAACAAGAACTTTCTGACGCGAGCCGGAGCAAGTGCATCGCCGGGCCGGAAGGCCGCCTGACCCTGTTCTGTGTCCCGCCGCCTCCTGCATTCGGCGGCGGGACACGACGTGGGCGACCGGCACTCCTCGCTCGACCACCGCTTCAACCGCCGCGCTGATCAGCGGGCTGTTGGGAACCGCAAGTATCAGACCAGCACACGGCAGGTCGGTGGACATGATGCTCGGCGGAGGTCTGGTTCGCCGCGGACAGGCGGACGCGAAGATGCGAAAGCTGCCGTCTTGACGGGAGCCAAGATAGACCTATCCGCAAGGCATCCTGCGATCAGAGGGAGTCGCGCTCGGTGCGCAGGTTGGAGACGACGCGCCGGTTCTGCACCTGACAGGAGCGGTCCGTGCAGTCACGGACCTCGCGGTCGTTGCCGTAACCCTTGGCCCACAGGCGGTTGGCGTCTACGCCCTTCGAGACGAGATAGGCCATCACCGCGTCGGCGCGTTTCTGCGACAGCGTTACCATATTTGACGCGGACCCGGAATCGTCGGCAAATCCCTGCAGCTTGACCAGCCAACGCGGGTTGCTGTTGAGCCAGATGGCCTGCTTATCCAGCGTTGCCATGGCGACGGAATCGAGCGCGGCCGAGTCCAGGGTGAAGTAGGTCCGTCGGCCGACATTCAGGATGAAGTCCTCTTCGCTGCCGGCCACGACATTCGCGAAACCGGGCGCCGGATCGTTGGTTTGTCCTGTCATCGGCGCCGCTGTAGGCTCTTCCAGCGCGGCGATTTCAGTGGTGGTGTTGCAGGCGGCGAGCGTCAGAAGCATGGCCGCGCCGACAAGCAGCCTCGCGTATCCGGTCAAAGCAGGCATCAGGGTGGCATTCCTCATTCGACCGGGCCTCATTCGACCGGGGTTGCTTGGCTGACCTGAGCGGCACTCCCAGCCTGGTCGGCAATGTGCGGCAGTACTTGCACCGCAGTGCCGATGGGGCAACGCTGATAAAGATCGATTGCATCTTCGTTGAACATGCGGATGCAACCGCTGGAGGCATCCTTGCCGATGCTGCCCGGCTCCAGCGTACCGTGCAAGCGATAGCCGGTATCGACACCATCGCGAAGCAGGTACATGGCGCGTGGGCCAAGCGGGTTCTTTGGCGAACCTCCCTCGACCGATTCAGGCAGTTCGGGGTGGCGCTCTCGCATCTCCGGCGGCGGCGTCCAGCGTGGCCAGAGCGATTTCCGGTCGATCGTGGCGCGGCCATACCATTTGAAGCCGTCGCGGCCGACACCGACGCCGTAGCGGATAGCAGTCTTGTTCTCCATGATCAGGTAGAGAAAATGGTGCCTGGTATCGACAACGACCGTGCCAATCGGCTCGCTGCTGAAATATTTGACAACCTGGCGGTGCCACTTCTTGTCGATCTTGGCAAAGTTGGTGCTTCGGAACGTCACGCCATTGTCGATGGCGGTGCCGGAAAAATAGGAAGACGCCGCTGCGAATGTGGGTTTCTGGACCGCCACAGTGCCAAATGACGCTAAACCACCAAGCACAATATTCCTGCGCGTCCACCCCATCGGCAATATCCCCCGAAAAGCCAAGTAGCGAAGCGGCAGTAAATCAGATTTTTCATTTGCCACAACATAAAACTTCTCAGGATTCTCAAGTAGAACGGTGTTTGGTCCTCTCGGGGATCTGGTGCGTTCGCCCGCTCCAGCCGCCGGACGCATTCGCCTGATAGACATTTCCAGGGGACGTCCTACAATTCCGGGCACTGCGTTCTGCGAAGGCGTTTGACATGGCTGAAGAACGCGCCCAACGGCGTCTTGCCGCCATAATGGCTGCCGATGTGGTCGGTTACAGCCGCCTCGTCGAACTCGACGAGAGCGGTACGCTGGCAACGTTGAAGGAACGCCGCAAGCAGATCCTGGATCCGCTGGTGCGCGAGAACGACGGCCGCGTCGTCAAGACGATGGGCGACGGTGTGCTGGTCGAGTTCGCGAGTGCGGTCAACGCCGTGACCTTTGCAATCGAATTCCAGAGGCGGATGCAAGCGGCAAACGAGGGGCTTGCAGACGACCGGCAAATTCTTCTGAGAATTGGGATCAACCTCGGCGACGTCGTCGTCGAGGGCGGCGATCTCTATGGCGATGGCGTCATCATAGCCGCGCGGCTCGAGGCAATGGCCGGTCCGGGAGAGATCTTCGTCTCCAGAAGCATCTATGATCAGGTCCGCCGGCGGCTCTACTGCGAATTCGACGACCTTGGCCCGCACGCCATCAAGAACGTGGCCGAACCGGTTTCCGTCTATCGCATCGAGACTTCGGCCTGGGGCCAGCATGGCGCCGCCAAGGCGCCGTTGCCGCTGCCGGCCAAGCCTTCCATCGCCGTCTTGCCGTTCACGAACATGAGCAACGACCCGGAGCAGGAGGTTTTTGTCGACGGCTTGACCGAAGACCTGATCACCGACCTCTCCAGGGCCAGCGGCCTGTTCGTGATCGCCAGCAATTCCGTCTTTGCCTACAAGGGCAGGCACACGGACGTGCGCCGCATCGCCCGAGAGCTTGGCGTTCGTTACGTGTTGGAAGGCAGCGCCCGCCGCGCCGCCGGACGGGTTCGCATCAATGCCCAGTTGATCGACGCCATGCAGGGGGACCACCTGTGGGCGGAGAGATTCGACCGCGGCCTGGAGGACATTTTTGCCGTCCAGGACGAGGTGACGAGCAAGATCGTCGAGGCGCTGGTCGGGCGGTTGACGGCCGCGCCGGCGCGAAACCGGCCGACCGACATGGAGGCCTATGATCTCTGTGTCCGGGCGCGTTCGCTCGGCCTGCAGACGGCAGGCAGCGCAAGGGAGGCGATCTTCCTGCTGCAGCGGGCAATCGCACGCGATCCGGACTATGCGGAGGCCCATCGGCTGCTGGCGCTCAACCTTTGGCTCGCCTGGGAGTTCTGGGATCAGCCGATCGATCCCAACCGGGCTCGGGCCGTGGCGGAAGCGCAAAGGGCGGTCGCGCTCGACCCCAATGACGCCGGCAACCGCTGGGTGCTCGGCATCATTCTCGGGCACGAGCGTCGCTGGGAGGAGTCGGATGCGGAGTTCGACCTTGCCTTGAGGCTCGATCCCAACCATGCCGACGCCTGGGCGATGCGGGCGGACCTGATCGTGCTGGCGGGGCGGCCCGGCGATGCGATCGAGCACGTCCGCAAGGCCCTTAGGCTCAACCCTCATCCACCGGGCTGGTATTATTGGATGCTGGGGCAGGCCCAGTATGCATGCCGCGACTACGAGGCGGCGATCCAGACATTGCGTCGTCCGGAAACATACCGCGCGACCTCGCGCCGCCTGCTTGCGGCAAGCCTGGCGCGGCTCGGACGGCTCGATGAGGCGCGGACGGAGGCGCAGCTGTTTATGATGAACAACCCGAACTTCACGATACGCCAGTGGTCCGACTCACAACCGTTCCGGGATGAAGAGCTCAGGCGGTACTTTGTGGACGGTTATCGCCTGGCAGGCCTGCCGGAGTGAGGGTGGTATCACCCGGAGCGTTGCACGGTTTCGTCGAAACGATGAAACGGTGCGGTTTCGATCTTCCCCAATAACGTGACATCACGGTGTTTTGCCGACGAAGCCGGCCGAGCAGCCATCGCGTCCAGTTCAGCCGCGCTTCTCGAGGATCTTCCTGGCTGCGTGGGCGGCGGCTTGCGCCTGGAGCTCGGAGGCAAATTGCCCCTCGGCCGGATAGGTCACCCCGCGGAAGGTGAGCACGAAGGCCCAGCGGCCGTTCAATCGCTTCTCGACCTTGATCGTGGCGTCGGGCTTGTTGTCGGAGTTCAAAGCGGTTTCCTCGAAAGTTTCCTCGTGCAAGGCCTGTAACTTGCGCATTCGCGGGTGAAAGGCAAGACGGGAAGGGGCTGCATGCGCCCGTCCCACGAATGTTGAAGCGCCATTGCTGCAGGGCAGCTTTAGGACGAGCGCATGCAGTAACTTAAAGTGCTGCAGCGGTCTTTCTGCGTCGCAAGTACGCCGGTCACAGTCGCGCAGATTTTCTCGCCTCGATTCTCCATTTCTTAAGAAGAAGCCGGCAAGTTACTGGAAGATTTCTCAAGTCGAAGTCGAGTTGGGGAATCATGTGGCAATTCAAAGCATTACAGCAGGCATTGCGCGACATGAGACGCGCGGCGCTGTTAGGTGGTTCGGAGCACATGATGGGCTACGATTGGACCGGCGAGAGAACGCGCCGAATGAAAATGTTGCGCGCCTGCGCCTATGCGGTGCTCTGCGGCGCGATCGCTGCCTTTCTCGTTACGGCGGTTGTCAAATGACGGGCGGTCGGCTGCAGCGACTTGCGTCCCAAGGAAATTTCTTTTCTTCGTCGGGATGTCCCGCCCTGTGGGTAGCGAACACCTCCGCCGCAGTGGGTGCGTTGGGGTGCTTCTGGAACCTTCTTTTGGGATTGGTCGTTAATATTTGTTATGGCGTCGCGCGTCTTATCAGACGCGGAAAGGCTGTAGCAGTTTGAATTGCTGCATGTTTTTATCCTTGAATCGGCTAGGATTTAAGGAAACATGCAATAGCTCGTCCAAGAATGCGAGCGTTCGGCATGGATGTGCAGAAGGCAGGAATGGCCAGGCTGCTTTTGGCCGCCCCTGAGTTAAGGGATAGCCCTTGGATGATGCAGGATCTCGTGTTTCTGCATTTATGCGAGGTATACGAGCGTGCGTGCCTGCAACGCGACGCTATGCGATGCGCTCCCGACAAAGACGATGAAAGCTTGCTCCGGCTCGAGGAAAAGTGCAGAGCTCTGGAAGTTGCTGCAATCGCCTACATCCGCGAGCAGCGGAAATTTACCGGTATTATCTGATTGGCGACGTCGACTACGGGATCAACGTTGCGACCATGAACGCCGCAACCAGAGCGCATGCGGCAATTACCGCGATCCACTCGACCATCTTGGCATGCCGGACAGGGACCATAACCAGTCCTCCGCGTTGAAACTGCGCAATTCCGGACGGAAAACCGTTACACGCTTTTCCGGGAATTGCTCTGTTCGGGCTGGCAAGGAAACGCTCAGCGAGCATAAAGGTTCATGTCATGGCCACTCGATGCCGTCAGCTCGCGGCGAATTCGTCCGCGCTCGGCTGTGAACGCTCGCCGGGATGGCCGTGAACTGCGGCGCCGTGTGTCCCATTCGGCCCGGTTTGCGGAATCCCGCAGTGGGTACGAAAAACCCCGCCGGGGCGGGGTTCTGTCTACAGCGCCGTGCGTCTTTTCAGACACAATGGTCGCTGTAATACTTTGAATTGCTGCATGGTTTTGTCCTTGTCGAATACGATTTAAGGAACCATACAGTAGCGACGCCGCCTCAACTCACAGGACGAAATAATCCTTCGTCAGCGTGACCGCGTCATCGAGGTGGATCTTGAGATCGACAAGCTTGTCGCCGTTGAGGTCGGCATAGATATAGGTGTCGGACGCCTGCTTTTCATAGCGAAGCTCGCCGGCCACGCCCTTGAACGCTGCCGTTCCGACGAAGCTGAACGCCTGGTTGCCGGTCAATTTCGTGCTGGCGTCGATCGCCGAAAGATCGATCCGGTCCAGCTCGCTCGCAAGGAAATCGAAGATCGAATCGTAGGACGTGCCGGCGGATTCGGTCGTCGCCTTGAAGATGAACCGGTCGGCACCGGTGCCGCCAGCTCGAGCCGACGAGGTTCTCGATCGAATAGTAGGCATCGCCCTTGGCATCGTTGGTGTTGGCGGCGGCATTGGTGAGACTGGCGACTACGCCGAGCGACGCGCCGGCATAGGAGGCAGTGTCCGTGCCGGTGCCGCCATAGAGCCTGTCGGCACCGGCGCCACCGGTAAGCGTGTCGTTGCCCGCGTCGCCGTCGAGGATGTTAGCGCCGGTGTTACCGGTGAGTGCGTCGTTGTAGCTCGATCCGAGCAGGTTCTCGATCGAGGAGTAGGTGTCGCCCTTGGCGTCGTTGGTGTTGGCCGCGATGCTGGTGAGATTGGCGACCACGCCCGCTGTCGCGCCGGCATAGGAGGCGGTATCGGTGCCGGTGCCGCCATAAAGCCTGTCGGCCCCGGCGCCGCCGACCAAGGTGTCGTTGCCCGCTCCGCCATCGAGCGTATCAGTGCCGCTGAAACCGCCGAGGGCGTCGTTGCCGCCATTGCCGTAGACTAGGTCGTTGCCGCCGAAGCCCGCCAGAAGATCGGCGTAGTTGCCACCTCTGATCGTATCATTGCCGGCAAGCGCAGCGACCATCACCGCCAGGTCATCATCGGTCGAACTGGTGTTTGCCGCATTGACGATGCTTGTGGCCGAGATGCTGATCCCCTCGGCGATCCACACGCGCTCGCCATTATAAGAGTAGCCATAGCTCGTCACCGTGCCGCCGGTCGGCACGCCGCCGCTGTAGGTAAAGCCGAAACCGCCGAATGCGTCGACGCCGCCGTCGCCGTAGTCGACCAGGTATTGCGTCGTTCCGAACTTGTAGGATTCGCCGTAGTAGAGCCAGCTGAAGTCGTAGCCGCTCATATCCAGCCAGTCATCGCTATTTACAGTGATCGTCGCCATGATTCCCCCAGCGTTGTGGGGGAACTCATAGATCGTTTCATGGTTGCAGGCAACGGACAGCGATGCCGCCGGAAATACGCGTGATGTTTCCGGCGACATCGCTGTGGATTCATCGCTATGGATTCAGGGGATTACGTGATGTGACGCCTATTCCATCGAGTGCGCGGGGCCGAAGCGTTCCATGATGAACGAGGTCTGGACGGCGGGGCCCTGGAGGCGGTCGGTCTTTTCGAGCTCTACCGTCGGCATTTCGCCTGGCGGCGTGCCCTGCTGCCAGGAGGTGGTGAGAAACAGGCCAGCGCCGGCAAGAAATCCGATGGCAACATAGATCCAGTGATTACGCATGACTGAAACTCCTTCTGTCGGAAGGCAAATGCGTGAGGGCTTGTCTGGTTCCCCGGTATCGGCCCGGGAGCCATGGGCTCATCAAAGTCTAAAGAATATGCGCCGCACCGTCATTTCTTGTTTTTTACAGTATAAATATTTGTCGGCTTGCCGGTTTTTCTAGCCTCGCTCACGTCTTTTTTACCGGCAGGTCAGGCAATGGTTTCCTCTGCGTGCACGACGGCCAACCACCGGCCTCAAGGCGCGATGATGTCTCGTCCCGTCGCTCTGCTTGCGGAAATGCCACCAATAAAATCATGCCCAAGCCCCTTGAGCATCGACCTGTTTTTGATTGAAGCAGAGGGCTTTGTCTTATGCAAGGGAATTATAATATACGTTTGTATAGTAGGGGCTTGGGCCGGATTCGCGGGTCGCACGGAAGTGGTCGGGCCGGCAGTGGAGGGCATGCGCGGATTCCGGAAGGTGGGACTTCAAGCAAAAATGCTGTCGCTAAATGGCCGATCGGAAGCTTTTCCTTTGCCGGGTCTTGCGTCCCGCGGGTGAGTTGGATTATTCCGTAAATCAAGGATAGGAATTTTGTCCTGACGCGACGGCTGCTTCGGCAGCCGTTTCGATTCCTGAGCTTATCAAACCATCGTCAAACAACGGATTACGGCAGCCGCTGCGCGTCTCACGATGCGGCGCGGCGTCGTATGCGGCCGGTGATGCGCCTTGACGGAACAGCGACCCTGAGGCGTCCGAAAGGATGCGCGGCGCTGCGGCCTTGGCAGCGTCACCGGCCGCCCCGCAGCCACCCGGCCGATCGCAAGGCGCAAGACGCTTGAACGACGTTGACACAGAGGCGCAACGCGACGGCCGGGCGGGCTGTGGAGGGCGGAAGCCGAAATGCGGCCGCTACCGCAAATCCTCGAGTGCGATGAAGAGCGTGCCGAATTCCACGCGACCCTTGTCCGCGAGCGCATCGGGGAGCTCGAAATAGAGCTTCTCGGCGTGCGGCGATCCTCCGCCGACGAAAACTTCGTCCGACCTGTCGGCGAAGACGCAGCAGGTGGCGGGGTCGTCGGGCGCGGCGCGCACCCTCAAGCGGTAGCTTTCGCCCGACAGGAAGAAGCGGATGCGGACATCGTGCTCGCCGACCTTGAGCGTGCAGAGATCGCCGGCGCCGCACCAGCCGGTCGCGTGGACGAAACTCTTATCGTATTTCTGAATCCACGCCTTGACGAGGTAACGCGGATCGCCGGTCTGGCCCGAGGCGAGCGCAGAGGAGGCGGATATGGCGGCGAGAAGTGTCATTGCGAGTGAGTCAGACATGTTCACCTTGTCTCTTGGCCGAGGGGCGATCTGTGCAATATGTCGAGGGACGATGCGCTGACGGGTTTCACCTCCCACCAGTCCGGCTCGGGCTTCCTCAGGCCTTCGACGAGGATGATAATCTTGCCGAATTCTGCCGCGCCTTTTGCTCCCGTTTCGGGAGGCGTGTAGTAGAGGGTTCGAACGTGCGGCCTACCGCCGCTCAGTCGTGCTTCGGACCGTCCGTCTTTGAAAACACAGCAAGGTGTCGGTTCGAACGGCGCAGAGCTGAATGCGAGCACATAGCCGAAGCTCGAGACCTCTCTAAGCTCGATTGCGTATTCGCCGATCGTGAGCGAGCAGAAATAACTGCCGTCGCACCAGCCGGTCGTGTGCTCGAAGCTCTTGTCGGCGTTCTGCAGCCAGGCCTTGACGAAATAATGCGGCTCACCGGTCTGCCCGGCTGCGAAGGCTGGAATTGCCGATGTGGCTGCGAGCAAGGTCGTGGCAATGACTTTCAGCATGTGGCCGGTTGGTTTCCGTGACGGGCTTGCGAGGCGCGCGGGGTGCTCGCGACGTAATCTGAGTCGCGATTCTGGCGCAATTATGGGTAGCGAAGATTATCGATGCACGCTCCTCTCCGACGCAGGTCCCGCGCCTGTTCACACGCTGAAAAAGTCGATGGAAGTGAGGCGACGGACGTGATCGACGACGATGTTTCAAGCGCGCCGGGGCTTTGCCTGGACGATGCTGCAGATGGGCAGGCCGCCGGTCCGGCAGCGAAGGGCTCGCGCACGCGGCTCGGCGGGGCCTTCCTCGAAGCGGTACAGGCGGATTTCGAGGCGCATGGCGTCGACGTGATCGCGCGGCTGCGCGAGGAGAAGCCGGAGTCCTATCTGAAGCTCCTGGCCTCGATCCTGCCCAAGGATCTTTCGGCGAATGCCAACGCGCTGGACGAACTGACGGATGAAGAGCTTGTCCGGCGCATCCGGATGCTCGATCAGACAATCCGGCCGCTGATCGAAGCGCCGGCGAAGGGCAGGGCAGCACGGAAGCCCGCACGGAGGCGGCAACCGGCGGGGCGGTGCTCCGGACCGGAGAAGGCCGCGGGCTGAATCCTGCAGCAATTCAAAGTGTTGCGGAGGTTTAGAATTTGCGGAAGACCTGTGCTGCTGCAGGTTGGGAAGGATGAGGTGGAGGCCACCTCATCCTGATTGCATCAGCGCACCCGCGAGACGCCCGCGGGAACCGCGGCCTCGCTGCCCGAGAAGACGATGACGGCGAACATCAGCACGCCGGCGAAGGCGATGAGCGAGGAAATGGCGACGATCGGTTCCATCGCCGCGTTTCCGGAGAGCATGAGATAAAGCGATGGGATCAGCACCGCGACGCCGAATGTGTAGACGACGTACTGGATCATCGCCAGGCGCTTCTCGGCCTTGCGCGGATTGAGCGCGTGATAGACGCCGAAGAGCGCCATGGTGACCCAGCCGAGCAGGTTGGCGTGTGCATGGGCGCCGGTCGGGGCGTGGTTACCCGAAATCGACATGTGAAGGCCGATCGAGATGCCGAAAATCAGAAAGATGATGGCGGTCTTGAAGTAAAGATGTGCGATGCGTGGCATTGGTTCTCCCCCTCTGTAGCCGACGGAAATTTAGCATGTTCTCAGGAGCCTGAGAACGTCGCCATAAAAGGATCTTTGGCGCGCCGGCGCTGTTACCGATGTTACAACCGAAATAATGCGGCGGCGACGAGGCGGAGCTGGACAGCAATGAGGGCGGGTGAAAGAGGTTTAACCGACTGGCAATCGCGCGGTATCCGTGGAACTTATTGAGGCGGCGGGAATTCTGTAGGAACGAAAACCATCCGCTGCGCCGACGCGCCCGCGTCAATAGCACAGCGGAACCTTGCATTGCTGCATAATTTCATCCGTGGATCGAATTATGCGAGCGGAGGATTGCGATATGCTTGGAACCGTACTTCTCGTTATTTTGATCCTGCTCCTGATCGGCGCCTTTCCCACCTGGCCCTATTCGGGCAGCTGGGGCTACGGCCCTTCCGGCATTCTCGGCATTCTGGTGATTGTGCTGCTCGTCCTGTTGCTGACGGGGAGGATCTAAGCGAGCTCGCAGGCGGACGGGGATTGGGGCCGTTTACCAGCTTGCGCCGTCGATCAATCGGTGCGGGATTTCCTCCCAGACGGCGCGGTCGAACATCCGCATGTTGACGCCCATGCGCGAGGTGTTGCGCCCGCGCGGCGACCAATGGGTCGTGCAGCCGCAGCGGCCACAATGGTACATAGTGAGCGTCGCGTCGCCCTGGACATAGCCGACGAGCGTTTTCTGCTCGTCGCTGACGGTGACGTCGCTTACAGGATAATAACCCCAGAGCGCACCGAGCCGGCTGCACATGGAACAGTTGCAATCGCCGAGCGTCTCGGGGCGGACGGGAACGGTGATGCGCACTGACCTGCAATGGCAATGACCTTCGATCATGGTGATGCTCCTTCGCTGAGCCGGCCCGTTCAAGCATTGGCCAGCACCGAAGTAAGCGCAAGAGGAGAACTTAACCCGGGATCGGAACCGGGGCTACGGCGCCGCGCGTCTAATCAGACGGGCAAACGACGCTGCGGCACTCTGAACTGCCACATGTTTTTATAGTTAAACCGGGCACGATCTAGGGGAACCTGCAGTGGGTTGCGACGTTTTCAGGGCAAGTACGAAGGCCCAGCGCGGCTGCACCGGATTGCGGCATTTCCTTAAATCGGATCCGGTTTAAGGAAACATGCAGGAGCCCGCGCCACTGCTCCGTCCAGTCGGGCCTTCCCGGACGGGGCAAACCACCTCATTTCTTGATCGACGATGTTATCTCGCTCGAGACGCGGGGACGGCAGCTGTGCGATTTTGGGCCAAGGCGACATGAAGAACCGCGGACACGGCAATGGAGAAGGTGAGAGCAGCAATCGAAGCGCCAAGGCCAGTTTTGACCATCTCAATCCCCTTTCAAGCGCGTTGTTGTCGTCCGTCTCTTCAGAGCGTGGCATGACGTTAATCGTGTGGCGCCGATTGAGATGTTCCCCTGGTAACGCGAAATATGGTTAACGATCGGTTGATGGTGGCTGTCGCCCGCCGAAATGCCGTGCGCCCGATAAGGCGCTCGGGGGACGCTGGGCGGTTTCCGGTTTTCCCTTTGGATATCTTTGCAGTGACGGCATCGCCGGCCGCGGGGCGGCCGGGCGATTTTCGCGACAATTCGAGCTCTCAGCTTACTTGGTGGTGATGCCGTGGTCGGGAGCGCCTGCGCTCGACCAGCAGGAGCAGGGTTCGCCGGCCGGACCGGTGCCATAGTAGCACTGTGTCAGGCGGGTGGTGCATTGGCGCGGCGAACTGTCCACGACAGCAGCGGCCACTTTCGGTCGGCGCACGGGTGCGGGCGCTTCGGCGGTCTCGGTGCACGAGGAAGCCAGCGCCGAGAGGCAGAGCGTAATCAATAGGGTACGGCTGGTTCTCATTCGGTGGAATTTCCACGACTGCTCGCCAAAGGCAAGAGCCAATGATGGAACAATGCGCGAACCGGCGGAGAAAAAATGCCAAACCGTTCGACAGGGCCGGCAGCGGCGGTACCGGGCGCCTCCGGGCAGCCGTCCGATCTCCACGCGTTGCTCAAGGAACAGGCGGTGCTGATGGCCGAGCTCGACCGGCGGCGGCGCACCAATATTCTCGCCGGCTACCGGCCCTATGCGAAGCAGCGCGAGTTCCATGCGGCGGGTGCCGCGGTGCGCGAACGGCTCTTCATGGCCGGCAACCAGCTCGGCAAGACGCTTGCCGGCGCGGCGGAGGCGGCGATGCACCTGACGGGGCGCTACCCGGACTGGTGGGTCGGCCGGCGGTTCGACAGGCCGATCGTGATGCTGGCAGGCTCGGAATCCTACGAGCTGACGCGCGACGGCGTGCAGCGGTTGCTGGTCGGCCCGCCGCTCAACGAGGAGGATTGGGGCACCGGCTTCATTCCGAAGGCGGCGATCCAGGCGACCACGCGGCGTTCCGGCGCCTCCGGCGCGCTCGACAGCGTGACGGTGCGCCACGTCACGGGAGGCGCCTCGACGCTGCTCTTCAAGGCCTACGAGCAGGGGCGCGGCAAGTGGCAGGCCAATACGGTCGACTATGTCTGGTTCGACGAGGAGCCGCCGGAGGATGTTTATTTCGAAGGCATCACCCGAACCAATGCAACGCGCGGCGCGGTCGCTGTCACCTTCACGCCGCTTAAAGGGTTAAGCAGTGTCGTGGCGCGTTATCTGATGGAAAAGTCGCCGGATCGCGGGGTCACTACCATGACGATCGACGATGCCGAGCACTATACGCCGGAGGAGCGGCAGCGGATCATCGACAGCTATCCGTCGCATGAGCGCGAGGCGCGCACCAAGGGTGTGCCGGCACTCGGTTCGGGGCGCATCTTTCCGGTGGCGGAGGAGACGATCCGCGTCGATCCCTTCGAGATCCCGAAGCACTGGGTGCAGATCGGCGGGCTCGATTTCGGCTGGGACCACCCCTTCGCCGCGACGAACTGCGCCTGGGACCGGGACGCCGACGTCTTCTATGTGACGAGGACCTATCGCGAGCGCGAGGCGACGCCGATCATCCATGCGGCGGCGCTGAAGCCCTGGGGACGTGGCTGCCCTTCGCCTGGCCGCATGACGGCCTGCAGCACGATAAGGGCAGCGGCGAGCAGCTTGCCGCGCAATATCGCGGGCAGGGGCTCGCGCTGCTTGCCGAGCGGGCGACCTTCGACGACGGCACGAACGGCGTGGAGGCGGGACTTTCCGACATGCTGCAGCGGATGCAGACCGGGCGCTGGAAAGTGTTTTCCACCTTGACCGACTGGTTCGAGGAATTCCGCCTCTACCACCGCAAGGACGGCCGCGTCGTCAAGGAACGCGACGACCTTCTCTCCGCTTCGCGCTATGCGCTGATGATGAAGCGGTTCGCCAGGGTGAAGACGGATGCGGCGGCGTGGAAGTTCACGGATCGGAAGGTTGTTTGAGGGTGTCGTCTTCCAGGTTCGTTTCGCCCGACATCGGGTGGTCCATTTCTGTCGGTGCGATGGAGTGCCTGGCGGTGGTTCCTCCTGATTGCCGAATAATCGCTACCCGGAGGAGGTATTTCCGCCTCCCGTGCCGCGGACGAGGGCTTAGCCCACAGGGAGTAGACGTCCATGCTTCGTTCGCGGAGCGTTCCTTCGGTGTTCGTAATTACTTGAGCCGTTGTTTGTGTAAGCGGCGCGCAGCGGGTATAGGCCGCCTGGATCGAGATTGCGGCAGGCAAAAGATTCCGGCTCTTTGAATCCAGGCAATTCCACGCAGAAAAATCGCACCACACTTTCTCTGGAATTGCTTTAGAAACCACGCAATCCGGGATGGAAAACCGCTCCACACTTTTCCTGGAATTGCTTCAGTTGCTCGGAGCGATTGGCGGTGTGGTCGGCGGCGCCACCGCATCGGGATTGAGCGCCAGGATGCTCACCACGAGGGCGATGAGGATGAGTATAAGCGCCAGAAAGGCTATTCCGCTCTTGTCCATTCCGCATCATGGGGAACCGAATGTGAGAATTTCGAGGCAGTCGGCAGCACACGAGGCAATAGCCTCGGCCTTACTGAATGTTTCCTTAATTCGTAGCCGATTTAAGGATAAAAACATGCAGTAATTCAAACTGCTACAGCGCGTCCTTTGCGCGTCTGATTAGAAAACGCGGCGCTGTAGCGCCTAAAGCCTGTTATCGCGTCTGGGTCTGGGCAGCCGGCAGGTAAACCCTGGCCGAGGCCTGCTCTTCGCTGGTCAACGATCCCGCCAAGAAGAGATACGCTGATATGGCGAGGACAGACAGCAGCAGAATGGCCACAGGCAGGCCGGTCGAAGCGTGATATTCCGGCCCTCGGTAATCTTTTCCAATCATCGTAACGAACTCCACTCTATGCTCGTACGAAAACGTGCCATCGGTGCAACAGGTTCCTGCACAATGGGTGGCCAGGGATAACAATGGTTGAGGCGTTATGACGTAAGGGCATTATACCATGCTCCTCAGCTCATGGCCGGCGATTACGGGTGATGGGCAGTTTTCTGCCGTCATCGGTTCACTCTCTGTTCGTAGCTATTTTAGGCAGGGCGCGCACGCGCGACGAACCAGCGTTTCCGTCGAGACCAGCCCGCTGGTCGGTCGGAAGCGTTCAGCACGATACGGTCATTTCGAGCGCGTTTTTCAAAGCCCCACAAGCTATACGAATGCAGGCTTACAGCGCGGCGTCTTGTCAGACGCCGCAGTCCGCGACAGCAGCGCAATGGGTTTGGCGGATGCTCTTTTGCTGGTGCCTGTCACAGGGATCCAGCGCGCGGAAGGGTCTTTTCAGCCTAAAGACCTGGGCGGCTGGAAATCTCTGCCAAGCACGGGCATGACGATGGGCAGGAGATGCCTTGCCCACCGCAACCGACGAGGCAGCCGTGGGCCGCGGTCGTGTACTGTGATCCCCTCATATCAGCAGGCACCCCGCGTGCCGATCGAGTCGAGGGGCGATCAAAAGACCGCCAGATACCGTAGCAGTGACAGGATCCCGATGATGATCACGACGGCTTGGACGATCTGCCTGGTGCGCGCGTCTAACGGAAGCCGATTTACGAGATAGAGCACCAGGATGACGACCAGGAAGGTGATCAAGATGCTGATAAGGATCGACATTGCCTCGCACTCCCGACGAAAGCTTCCGATAAAGGCTTAACTATGGGAGGTTTTGCGGAAGGGAAGGCCTGCTACCGAAGATAGCATTCCGCTGCGAGGTGATGGCGTCTTGGTGGGCGGCCCAGTCGCCACCTCCTTCCCAGTCGAACTGGACAGACCTTGTCTTTGTCACAAGCGGAAAGAGTGCGGCCTCCGCATCAAGGCGATACGGTATTCCGTGCCCATCGAACATTTCTCGAAGTTGGCCAGGCGTTTCGCACAAGCGGGCCGGACAATGCGGCCATCCAACAATTCAAAATCGAACTCCACGGCCCGAAAGGTTTCTCTGATGGCTGCAATGACCGATGAACGGCTGGCCGCGCTGGTCAGCCAACTGGTGAAGGACTGCGAAGACTATCGCGACGTGCTCGCCGTCGATCGCATCAAGGCGATGGAATATTACGACGGCACGATGAAGGACGTGCCAGCGGACGCCAACCGCTCGAAGGTGGTTTCGCGCGATTGCCGCGCGGCGATCAAGAAGGTGCTGCCGTCGCTGATCCGCACCATACTCGGCAACGACAAGGTGGTGGAATATGCGCCCGTTAACGAGGGCGACGAGGCGGCGGCGAGCCAGGCGACCGACTACATCAACTATGTCGTCTTTCCCGAAAGCGACGGCTATGACGCCGTGCAGGACGCGGCGCACGATGCCTTGAAGCTCCGCAACGGCGTGATCCGCTGGTGGTACGAGAACAAGGTGTCGGTCGCCGTCTCCACCCATATGCCACGACGGCGCTGACGCCGTTCGGCCGATCCCTGATCGACGACGCCGACGCGGCGACGGCGCGCTCCACGCTCGGTCTCGTCATTGGCACGAATGTCCAGGCATTCGACGCCGGGCTGCAATCCATCGCCGGGCTGACGACGGCTGCCGACCGCATGATCTACACGACGGCCGCCGATACCTATGCCGCTACCCCGCTCACGGCCTTCGCCCGCACGCTCCTCGACGATGCCGACGCGGCAACGGCGCGGAGCACCCTCGGCGTTGCGATCGGGACAAACGTCCAGGCCTACGATGCCGGCCTTGCGGCCATTGCAAACCTGGCGGTGACTAACAGCAACTTCATCGTCGGCAACGGGACCACCTGGGTGGCGGAAGGCGGCGCAACAGCCCGCGCCTCGATGGGAGCAGCATCAACAGCGACGACCATGACCGCCGGCAACGGCCTGACCGGAGGCGGCGACCTTTCGACCAGCCGAACACTGACGCTAGGCACGCCCTCTAGCATCACCAACGACACGACGAACAGCGTGACAACCACCAGCCACACCCACGCATTGGGGTTCACCGCGGCGGAGGTTTATACGGGTTCGGCGCAGGATGCGACGAGCCTGCCGATTGGCCATGTACTGAGTGCGTCCACGAATACTTGGATCAACCGTAACCAGAGCGTCGGCATTTACATCTATAGCGGCCAAGCGATGAGTTACGTCACGCAATACTATTCTGGTTTGGGAGCTCAACTGGCCGGCACGTGGAGGGCGAGGGGTGTCGTGGCCGGTAACGACCAAATTCAATTGTTCCAGAGGACCGCATGATGACCGAAATCTCCCTGGGAAAGCCATCGCTTAACGCTGTGTATTCTGTGTATGCGACGGCCGAACACGGCGTCTTTGTACTTGACTGCAATGTCACCGACGCATTCGGTGAGACGTACGACGCAGTTCATTGTTATCGACCGGACGATTCTTACGGATTAAGTCCGCTCGCTGGGCAGTGGCTTGCGGACAACACGTCGTTTCCCGTACAGCCGTATGTACCTCCTACGCCGGCACAAATTCGCGCGTCGATGTCGACCCTTACTGCGCGGCAGCTTCGTCTTGGCCTTCTGGGTGCTGGGATTTCTCCCTCCCAGGTCGATCCTGCTATCAACGCTTTGCCTAGGGGACAGGCAAAAGACAGTGCTCTGATCGAATGGGAATACGCGAGGACCTTCGACCGAATGCATCCGCTTGTTTCCACGATAGGTGCCGCGCTGGGGCTAACTGATGACCAGATCGACTTGATGTGGAGCGCGGCGCTCGGTCTTTGATCTATACCCATATGTCTTGCCGTCGGTCTTCCGCGACCTGAAACCGATGCGGGAATTCTTCAGCGCATTGAAAGCGACCAACTGAGCCGCTGACGACCGCATTGCCGGTCGCCGCTGGATTGAAAGATCTGCCAACGTCCGATAGTTTCCCCGCCTCTTCTCCCGGCGAGGTTGCTGATGCCCCGATTCTCCATTGTTATCCCGTCACGCAATAGAGCGGACCTCGCTCTTAGTGCCCTTCAGAGCGTCCTTGAGCAGGACTTTCGAGATTTCGAAGTAATTGTCTCTGATAACTCCGACAACGCCGAATCGGAGGCGCTCTTTAGGGCACTTCAGCCGTTTTCTGCGGATCCCAGATTTCGCTACATCAAACCGCCGCGCCCATTGCCGATGACGGCTCACTGGGAATGGGCGGTTGCCCATGCGACATGCGAATACGTCGGTATTCTCACTGATCGCATGATCCTCCGGCTGTATACGCTTTCGACTGTAGACGCCGTCATCGCTCGCGACGGCCCTAAGCTTGTCGCTTATGAGAGAACGAATCTCATTGAAACGGGGACTTCGTTTGCGGTCCCGCAAAAAGGCAGCGGCGCAGCACCACTTGTGACGATCCGGAAAACGGCGCCGATCATCGAGGCTTTCAGCCGGTCGGACTTCAGTCCGATGGATACCCCGCGTTTCCTCAACAGTTTCGTTTCGGCGACGTTTCTTGACCAACTCCGATCCGAGTACGGCTCTGTGTTTACCGGTGTGGCACCCGATTACGGGTTCCTCATGCGCGTGCTTGATCAGGTCGATGAGTTTCCCTTCATCGAAACACCTCTCTTGATCAAGCACTCCGAGGAACGCAGCAACGGCAAGAGCTTCACGCACTACAACCTCGATAAGGCTGGCAACGACTTCATCGCCTTCTCACGAAGCGAGCAAGGGGAGTTTCTGAAATTCTCACCGATGCCGGACGACCTAGTAATGATCACGAACGTGATGATGCGAGAGTACGAAATCGGCCGGTATAACCAACGCCGCGGCCATTTTCCGAACTATGAGAAGCAGGCCTTTTATAACGAAAGCATGCGGCATCTGATGGTGTTGAAGCGCGAAGGGAAGGACGTTGCACCGCTTCTCGATCGGATGGAAAAATACCGAGAGGAAAACGGCCTATCTTCATATCGGCTAAGCAGCCGTGAACGGCGGAAGCACATCAGGGCCAAAATCCGCAGGATCTTGGGGTTTTCGCCTCGGAAAAGGGAGCCGAAGGTCGAGGGCCAGACGTTCCCAACAATTATCGATGCGCTGAGGATCGAGGCTCAGGAGAGGCGGAAACGTCTCGTTCTGTTAAATGAAGAACTGATTTCATTCGGCTGAATTCTTTCCGACCCGCAGCTAAGCCGGACCTCGAACTCCGGAATTTCGGCCAGTTCTTCCTTCAAAGCCGCTGCCCGATTTTCGGATCGTAAACCGCCTTCAGTTTCATCCAGAATTCCGGAGTTGTGCGGAAGAATTTTCTGAGCCGTAAGGCGGTGTCCGTGGTGACAGCGGTTTTTTCGGTTGCGAGGCGCTCGATCCGGTGCGCGGAACCCTGAGCTTTTTTGCCAGAGAGCCTGCGCTCATATTGAGGGGCACAAGAAACTCCTCCCGCAGGATTTCGCCCGAAAACCCTGATCATATATGTACGTCCAATGCCCGCGTAGGGGCGTTCCTAAAGGAAAAATCAAAATGAACAAAACCGTGCCTGCCGGCGCGGCGATTCTGCTCGACTTCATTCGGGAGACTGAGGTCGGGCGGAAAGACCGCGCATCCTATGACGTGATCTATGCCAACAGGCAGAACAGGCTGAAGCGGCCGCTGACGACCATGAGCTTTGGCGATGTCGTCGACGCGCAGGAGGGCTGGTTGAAAAGCCATGGCTCCAGCGCCGCCGGCGCCTATCAGTTCATGCGGGCGACGCTGATCGGATTGGCGAAGGAAATTCCATCGGTCAAGGGAACCGATCTCTTCACGCCGGATCTGCAAGATCGCCTTGGTTTTCACCTGCTGAAGCGCCGCGGCTATCAGGCTTTCGTGACCGGCGAATTGTCGCTGGTCGAATACGGCAGGCGGCTGGCGCAGGAGTGGGCATCGCTGCCAGTCCTTGCCGACACCAGGGGGCGCCAGCAGCAGGTGAAGCGCGGGCAATCCTATTACGCCGGCGATGGGCTCAACAAAGCGCTGGTCAAGCCGGAGAAGGTGGAAGCCGTGCTGCGTCAGGTGCTGGCCGTGGCGCGGCAGCCGGTGGAAGAGGAACCGGCCGCGCCGATGAAGCGGGAGGAAGTCGCGCCGGTCACGGCAGCGCGCCCTGCGTCGAAGCGCAAGGCTGTCGCGAGATCCGGGCGCTTCTGGACCTGGCTGCTGACGGCCGGCGCCAGCGTGGTCACCGCCTTGAAGGAATTGAATCTCGTGACACTCGACTGGCGGGTGCAACTCGCGATCCTCACCGTGATTGTCGGCTTCGCCGTCTACGCCATTTCCTCCATGCCTGTTGTGCGCGAGGCGCTGGGTCTCAAGTGATGATGTTCTGGGGAAGGATCCTTGGCGGCGGGCTCGTCCTCGCCGCCGTCTTTTGGGCCGTCCTCGCCATCCGCGAGGAGGGGGCGCAAGCGGTGAGACATGCAATCGAAAGGCAAAACGATGAAGCAGCAGACCGCGCTGACGCGAAGCGTCGCGCTTATGATGCCTGCCTTGGTTCTGGCGGGGTGTGGGATTTCGCGGCCGGTCGATGTGACGGGCCTGAGGCGCGTCGTCGGCGCTGATCTTGCCGGTGCCCGCGGCGCAACGCCGGCTGACCAGCGGCGCATAGACCGCACCGTTGTCGGCCTTTGCGCTGGGGCCATATGGACGAAGGCAGAATGCGAAAGACATGGACCGGGCGACGATGGGAGCGGGCGGCGATGATTGATGGCAGCGTTCACCAGCAGCTCGGGACGCTGATCGCCGAAGTGAAGAACCTGCGCGAGGATTTTCGACGGACCGAGGACCGGGCGGACGCAAGCCTTGCCTCGACGATCCGCCGCATGGACGAACTTTTCGAGCGGGTGGGTACCCTCGAAGGGGCGATGTCGCTGACCAAGGAAGACATTGCCGACATGAAGCCGGTGACCGAGGACGTGCGGAAATGGAAGCTGATGGGAATGGGTGCGCTCGGCGTCATCGGCATCGGCGGCGCGGCGCTCGGGGTGACCTTTGCGGACGCGGCGAAGCGGATGCTGGTGTTGTTGCGCGGTGGGTAGGTCGCAACCAGTGATTCGCTCCGCCGCCGAATCGGATACACCGAGTTTGGCGGCTTGCGGTGCCCGTCATGGTTGCGGCTGAGCCGGTCCGAAACGCGGAGGAACAATAGTCCAGGTTGTGTTTCTCTTTGCGGCAAGCGTTTGCCGCGAACGAGAGTTTCGCCAGGTTCGCGGTGGCTGTGGATATCGGGCCGACTACATGTCATCTCGCTAAAATTCCATGGGCGCGATCGAGGCGATTGTGGTTACCTTTTCACCGGGGGAGGGACCAAGGGGATGGTGACTGTCGCCGACATCAATCTGACATGGGTGCAGAAACGGGCGGATGCCTATTGCGCCAAGCTTGGTGACCATGAAATGGGCTTTGTCTTGAAGCGTCAGGCGCGCGGAGACTGGGCCTGGACGATCTGGCATTGCAACGGAACCGGAAGCGACGATTTCCGTCATGCCACGACGCTCGACGCCGCCCAGGCGCAAGTGCTGGCGGGCGTGAAGGACTGGTTCCGCCAGGCCGGCTTTTCGTAAAATACAAGGGGAGATGCTCTCCGGTCAGGTGCGCCGCCTTCACAGGGGATGGCGGGGGACTGCTTTCGCTGAAGAAACTCGCTGCGGACCCTCCCTACGGAAGCGGCGGCCTGGTCTCGGGCGCTGTGGGCGCGTGTGAAAATCAGTCTAAGCCGAAGAAATCGTAGCGGTAGCGCCGGCTGACGAGGCGGAGCGAGCCGTCGGGCTCAACCACATAGGTCTCGTAGACGGTGCGCCCCGCGCGATCGTTGAACTGGTGTGGCACGATGCTGCCGACCGGCGCCTTCCTAAGCCTTGTCCGCGGCTGGCCGCCATAGGTGATGCTGCCGGGTATCGGTTCGAGATAGGGCGAATAGCCGAAGGTGACGGCGGTGGCTGTGCAACTGCTCAAGCTCGAAGCGAACAGCATCGCGGACAGGATGGCAGCCGACATCGCGGGCAGGAGGGTCCTCATGGCTTTTTCTCGTCGCTCGAAGTGGCCCGGGTGATGCGCTGGAAGCGGCTTAAACGTCGGCCTCGCAAAATAACGCACTCTGCAAGCGCAGGGTTCCCGTCCGGAGCCGACGGTAGGTTTCCTTAAATCGTCGGAATCGCTCCAGCCGCCGGCTGCCGAACGGGACATGGTGTCCGGCGGCATTTCTTTCGCTGTCAGCGGGAGTGTCTCGTGATGAAATCGTAGTCGATGTGGCGGCGGATCAGCTTCAGCGAGCGGTCCGGCTGGATCACATAGGTCTCGCGGGCCAGTCCGCCTTGAGTGAAGAACTGGTGCGGCACGATGCTGCCGACCGGTGCCTTGGTGAGTTTCGTGCGCGGCTGGCCGCCATAGGTGATGCTACCGGGGATCGGCTCCAGTTCGGGCGCCGTGGCGGTGCAGGCCGCAAGGAGGAGCGCGGCGGCGCAAGTGAGAGAAGCAAGTTTCATCGTGCGGTCCTCGGTGTTGCCTTGTCCGTACCGAACATCAACGGTCCATGTCGCCGAAGATTTCGTAGTCGATGCGGCGGCCGACGAGCCGCAGCGAGCGGTCCGGTTCGATCACATAGGTTTCGTAGACCCGGTGGCCGAAATTGTCGAAGAACTGATGTGGCACAATGCTCCCGACCGGCGCCTTGGTCAGCTTGGTGCGCGGCTGGCCACCATAGGTAATGCTGCCGGGAATGGGCTCGAGGTAGCGCCCATAGCCGACCGACGGCGGCCGGCTGGTGGTCGTGCAAGCGCTAAGCAGAACGGCAGCAAAGAGGGCGGGCAAGGCATGCTTCATGGCGATCCTCTCAATCACAATACTTCTACAGCGCCGCGCGTCTAATCAGACGCGCAAAGGTCGCTGTAGAGCTTTGAGTTTCTGCATGATTTTGTCCGTAAATCGATTCCGATTTAAGGAATCATGCAGTAGACACGGCGCGGAGAAACCGCGCGCGGTTTTCCTCTTCCCTCTTACCGGTCGGTCAAAAGGTCATAATCGATGCGGCGGCTTATCAGCCGCAGGGAACGGTCGGGCTCGATGACGTAGGTTTCGGAGACCTGGCGACCGAATTTGTCGCGGAACCGGTGCGGCACGATGCTGCCGACAGGGGCCTTGGTGAGCCGCGTGCGCGGCTGGCCGCCATAGGTGATGCTGCCCGGAATCGGCTCGAGATTGCGCGAGTAGCCCACCGACGGCGGGGCGGTGGAGGCGCAGGTGGCGAGCAGGAGACCCGCGCAAATCGCGGGCAGGGCGGTCTTCATGGTTGTTTTTTCCTTGGCTCCGGCGATTGCGTCCTCTCCGTTGCGCGAAGGGCCGTTGATACACGTTAAACTGGCTGCGGCATCATATTCCTTCTTCAACAACGATCAAAGGAACCAACGAGTTTCGGTTGAGTTTCTTGTGATCCACGGCGCTGCGACATGAATCTGTCGGTATTTCAGTTGCATTCGATAGACGCTTTGGAGGATGTAGTGGATCGGACTCGTCGCTGCGTGTTTTTATTCCTTTAATCAGTTTCGATTTGAGGAAAAATGCAGTAGAGGCCTCGTACGATCCGCGTTGCTTCAGGTACTGCTCATGACCGCCGAACAGTCGCTTTCGTTTCTCGTCATCGGCGCCATGATGGCCTTTTTCATCTGGGACCGCTTCCGCTACGATATCATCGCCTGTTCGGCGCTGATGCTCTCGGTCGCGGTCGGCATCGTGCCATTCGACCATGCCTTCGACGGCTTCAGCGACGATATCGTCATCATCGTCGGCAGCGCGCTGATCGTCAGCGCCGGTGTCGCCCGCTCCGGCGTCGTCGATGCGGCAATCCAGCGCTTCCTGCCGGACCTTAAGTCGGTAAGGGCGCAGCTTGCGCTTCTCGTCGTCACCGTCACGGTGCTTTCCGCCTTCATCAAGAATATCGGGGCGCTGGCGATCATGATCCCGGTCGCGTTCCAGTTCGCCCGGCGGTCGAATGTCCAGCCCTCGGTCTTCCTGATGCCGATGGCCTTCGGCTCGCTGATCGGCGGGCTGATGACCCAGGTCGGCACCTCGCCCAATGTCGTCGTGTCGAGGATGCGGCAGGACTTGACCGGCGAGAGCTTCACCATGTTCGACTTCACCCCGGTCGGCGCGTCTGTGGCGCTGGTCGGCGCGGTGTTCCTGCTTTTCGCCTATCGGCTGGTGCCGGAGCGCAAGAGCCAGCAGGTTTCCGTCAACCAGGCGATCGAGATCACCGACTATACCTCCGAGGCGGTCGTCGTGCCCGGTTCGCCGATGATCGGCAAGCCGCTCGGCAATCTCGTCAAGCTCGGTGACGGCGGCGCGGTTGTCATCGCCATCTTCCGCCGCGGCACGCACCTGGCGCCGCTGCCGGACGCTATTATCGAGGCGGACGATATCCTGCTGCTCGAAGGCGGGCCGGCGGCACTCGACCGCATCGTCTCCCAGGCGAAGCTCAGGATTCCCGGCGACCGTCTGCCCGCATCCAACAACGGCAAGGCGCCGGCCGATATCGAGGCGATCGAGGCGGTGATCGCCAGCGGCTCGCCGCTCATCGGCATGTCGGCGCAGCGGCTTGCGCTCTTCAACAATCACAACATCAACCTGCTTGCCGTCAGCCGCCAGGGCGAACGGCTGAAGCAGCGGCTCGGCAGTATCCGGCTGCAGGCCGGCGACATCGTCGTGCTGCAGGGGACGCGGCGCGACCTGCCGCCCTTCCTGCAAGATTTCGGCTGCCTGCCGCTCGCCCAGCGGGAAATCCTGCTCGGCACCATCCGCCGCGCCACTGTGCCGCTCATCGTGCTGGCCGCCGCCATGGGGGCGACGGCGGTCGGCGTCGTGCCGGTGCCGGTTGCCTTCTTCGCGGCGGCGCTCGCCATGGTCATCTTCCGCGTCATCCCGCTGCGCGACGTCTACCGTGCGGTCGACGGGCCGATCCTCGTAATGCTCGCGGCGCTGATTCCGGTCAGCGACACCTTGCGCACCACCGGCGGCTCCGACCTGATCGCCGGCTGGCTGAGCGGCATCGCCGCTGACCTGCCGCCGGGCGGCGCCCTGGCGCTCATCCTCATCGCCGCGATGGCGGTCACGCCCTTCCTCAACAATGCCGCTACGGTGCTCGTCATGGCGCCGATCGCCGCGAGCTTTGCCGCCGCGCTCGGCTACAAGCCGGATGCCTTCCTGATGGCGGTGGCGATCGGCGCGGGCTCGGATTTCCTCACCCCGATCGGCCATCAGTGCAACACGCTGGTCATGGGACCGGGCGGCTACCGCTTCAGCGACTATCCGCGCCTCGGCCTGCCGCTCTCCGCCGTCATCGTGCTCGTTGCCGTGCCGATGCTGATGTGGGTCTGGCCGCTGCACTAGCATATTGACGGTCGACAGGGGCCGTCTCTTGGTCCAGATAGTTCCTGTTGTACCAGTCGGCGATTTCGCCACCGGTCGCGAGCCACACTTCGCGACGCGAAGTGATATGGGCCAGCGCGCTCGCGAAATGCTTGCTGCGGTGGGGATGGCCTATCAGGAAGGGATGCAGGCAGATCGCCATGACCCGGCCCGTATTCGCGCCGTCCTCGTAGAGGACGTCGAACTGGTCGCGCATCGTTTGCGCAAAAGCCTCGCCGCTCTGGCCCTGTTCGAGAAAGGCGGCAAAGTCGTTGATCTCGACCGAATAGGGCAGCGACAGCATGGAGCCGTTCTTCACCCGCATCGGGTAGGGCTGCTCGTCATTGACCCAGTTGGCGACATATTCGATGCCGGCTTCGGCGAGGAGGTCGAGCGAGCGGTGCGATTCCGTAAGACCGGGGCTCAACCAGCCGCGTGGCTTCTTTCCGGTGCGTCGCTCGATCGTTTCGATCACCGTTCTGATGATCTGGCGCTCCTCTTCCTCTGGCTGGCCATTGATCATCGTCGAGTTGTTGGTGCCGTGACCCATCCATTCCCAGCCAAGCGCCTTGCCGGCCTCGATGATGCGCGGATAGTGGTCGCAGACGTCGGAATTGAGCGCCACGGTACCCTTGACCCCATATTTCTCCATCACCTCCATCAGCCGCCAGATGCCAACACGGGCGCCGAAATCGCGCCACGAATAATTCAGCACGTCGGGCACGAAGCCGGCGGTCAGCTGCGTGATGGAACTCGAGGGCCGGTCGAACAGGAAGTGCTCGACATTGGGCACGACCCAGACCGCAACCCTTGCGCCGCCGGGCCAGTTGAGCGGCGGACGATCGATGATGGCGGAATAGTCGAACCGGTTGTGGTGCTGTGGTGCTGTTGAAATCTGGGACATGGTCCTCTCCTTCAGTGAAATCATGGACGGCAAGGAGGCTCCGAAAGGCCGGCCTGCCGCGTTCGTTGAAGGTAAGCCACTCGATGTAGCCGAAAAATGCGCTACAATTCCGAGCACATCGGGCAATAATGTCCGAAATGGGGTTTGGTAGATGGACAGTCTCGGATCGCTCAACGCTTTCGTCCAGGCCGCGGACGCCCGCAGCTTCACGCTTGCCGGGCAGCAATTGGGCGTATCGTCCTCGGCGATCGGCAAGGCGGTGGCACGGCTGGAGGAACGGCTCGGCGTGCGCCTCCTCCATCGCTCGACCCGCTCGATTACGCTGACGCCGGAAGGGGCGCTATTTCTCGAACGCTGCCGGCGCATCTTCTCGGAGGTCGAGGCGGCGGAACAGGAGATTGCCCAGACGCAGGGCGCGCCACGCGGCAAGCTGCGTGTCAGCATGCCGCTCATCGGTATGCTGATGATGCCGGCGCTTTCGGCCTTCATGCGCGCCTACCCCGAGATCGAGCTCGACCTCGATTTCAGCGACAGGCTCGTCGACGTGATCGACGAAGGTTTTGACGCCGTGGTGCGCGCCGGGGAGGTCAGCGACTCGCGGCTGATGATCCGCTCGCTCGGCACCTTTCGCCTCATGCTCGTCGGCTCGCCCGATTATTTCGCGCGAAGGGGCGTGCCGCGTACACCGGAAGACCTGAAATCCCATGCCTGCCTGCAGCATCGCTACGCGACCAGCGGCAAGCTCGAACGCTGGCCGCTCAAGCGCGGGGAGAGCGACATCGACCTGCCGACGACGGCGGTCGTCAACACGATCGAGCCGCTGATCTATATGGCAGAGCAGGGGCTCGGCATCGCCTGCTTGCCGGATGTCGGGATCCGCCGCCAGCTTGGTGACGGCACGCTCGTCAGCGTGCTCGACGACCACGTCGAACATTCCGGTCCATTTCGCATCCTCTGGCCTTCCAGCCGCTACCTCTCACCCAAACTTCGGGTCTTTGTGGATTTCATGGCGGAGAACCTGTTTTCGGTGTGAGGCAGGTGCTTGTTCCACGCTGTCAGGCGTCTCCGCCGCCCAAGGACTTTGGTGCGGGAGCGCAATAACCGCTCGCGCTGACGTTCTCGTCTTGCGAGACGTAATGTTATTTAGTAACAAGAGCGGCCACTGCGAGACACCCACCCATGTTGATATCTCCTTGCTTACCTCATCCGCCGGTTGCCTCACGCCGCGATTCATGTCACCAAGGGCGTGATGGTGCTGCTTTCGTGATCCGGAAGCGGCTGAAAAGGGAACACGGTGAGGACGACCCAGGAGGGGCCGAAACCGTGGCTGCCCCCGCAACTGTGAGCGGAAAGCGCATTCACACCATGTCACTGGCGAAAAGCCGGGAAGACGTGAATGCGCGGCGACCCGCGAGCCAGGAGACCTGCCATCGAACCGATCAACCACAACGGACGGGGTGTTCCGATGGAAAAGAACTGGCTTCTGCTTGGCGGGCAACCGTCTCCTTGCATCTTCGCCATTTTCTCTCCGGCCCAGCCCGGCGGAGACAAGCCATGGCGAATTCAGACTTCCGACAACACAAGATAACCCTCTGCACCGATTGCCGCTTCACCGGTGGGCCATGCCGGCCCGGCGCCGAGCTGCTCGCGCAGTTGAACCGCAGCGTTTCCGCGCTCGGCCGGCCGCTCGATGGGAATTTCTCGATCGCCGGTACTGTCGCGATGGCGGCCTGCACCCGGCCATGCACCATCGCCTTCCAGGCGACCGGCAAGGCGACCTATCTTTTCGGTGACATCTCGCCGGACGAAGACATCGACGATCTCGTCAGCTTCGCCGCCGCCTGTGCCGAAGGGAAGGCGTTTGACGCTTCTCCGCATCACGCTTTGGATCTCAACGGCAAGAGCCTTGCGCGCATACCGGCGGCGCTCCTCGTCTCCGAGGAGACCGCGGGGCGGCTGCAATGAGCGCGGGGAGGGTATCATGAGCTGCCTCGAAACAGGCGCGGCCCTCCGCGTCGAAAAGCTGGAATGGGGGCCGCGCGTCGGCCTTCGGCTTGTTCGCAATATCGGCTTTTCGATCGCGCCGGGCAGCCGGCTCGCGATCATCGGCCCGAACGGCGCCGGCAAGACCTCGCTCTTGCGCTGCCTCTATCGGGCGGTCGAGCCGACGGCCGGGCGTATCGAGATCGACGGCGTGAACCTCTGGGCGATGAGTGCGCGCGAAGCGGCAAGGACGATTGCGGTTGTCTTGCAGGAAATGCCGGGCGATTTCCCCTTCAGCGTCCGTGACGTCGTGATGATGGGGCGGATCCCGCGTCGTGAGGGGATCAGCGGCTGGAGCGATGGCGACCGCGAGCGGGTCGCGCATGCGCTCGAACATCTCGACCTTACCCATCTCGCACGCCGCCAGTTCGCCACGCTTTCGGGCGGCGAGAAGCAGCGGGTGCTGATTGCCCGGGCGCTTGCCCAGGAACCGAGGATCATCATCCTCGACGAGCCGACCAACCACATCGACGTCCGCCACCAGCTCGAAATCCTCGATCTGTTGCAGACGCTGAAGCTGACGATCGTCACGACGCTGCACGATATCAACCTCGCTGCCGAGTTCGCGACCGATGTGGCGATCCTGACGGAGGGGCGGCTTGCGGCCTTCGGCCCGCCGGAGATGGTGCTGAAGCCCGCGGCGCTCTCTGCCGCCTTCGGCGTTCATGCCACCGCGCATGCCGATGCCGCGGGCCGTGTTTCCCGCTTTTCCTTCACACTCTCGCGGCCCGACGCAATGCCCGCCGCGCGATCCTCCCGTTCCACAGGAGCCATCCGATGAAGAGATTTCTTTTTGCCGCCGGCGCGCTTGTCCTTGCCGCAGCCCCCGCGCTTGCCCATCCCGTGACCGTCAAGAGCTGCAACCGCGAGGTCACCTTCGATGCCGCGCCCAAGCGTGCGATCTCCAACGACGTCAATCTGACGGAGATGATGCTGGCCTTGAAGCTGCAGGATCGCATGGTCGGCTACACCGGCGTTTCCGGCTGGAAGACGCTGGACGAGCGCCTGCGCGAGGGCGTCAAAGAGCTGCCCGAACTCGCCGAAAAATATCCGACGAAGGAGGTGCTGCTGAATGCCGACGCCGATTTCTACTTTGCCGGCTGGAACTACGGCATGAAGGTCGGCGGCGAGGTGACCCCGGAAACACTCACGCCCTTCGGCATCAAGGTCTACGAGCTGACCGAGAGCTGCATCCACATCATGGCGAAGGGCAAGCCGACGATGGAGGATATGTTCATCGACCTCCTGAACCTCGGCCGCATCTTCGGCGTCGAGGACAGGGCGGAAGGGCTGGTCGCGGGCTACCGCGCTGAGCTTGCCGAGATCACTGCCAGGATCAAGGGCGCCGAGCGGCGGCCGGCAAGTGTCTTCGTCTATGATTCCGGCGAGGAAAAGCCCTTCACCTCCGGGCGCTACGGCATCCCGACCGCGATGATCGAGGCGGCTGGCGGCGTCAACATCATGGACGACGTCGAGAAGAGCTGGACGGAGATCTCCTGGGAGCCGGTGATCGACCGCAATCCGGAAGTGGTGGTCATCGTCAATTACGGCGAGGTGACCGCCAATGAGAAGATCGCCTTCATGAAGAGCAACCCGGCCTTCAAGAACGTGGACGCTGTGAAGAACGACCGTTTCGTCGTGCTCGACTATGTCGAGGCGACGCCAGGCCCGCGCAACTTCGAGGCGATCCATCGGCTGGCGAAGAGTTTTCATGCCGAGGCGATGTGAGGGGCCGTGGCGTCGAGGTTTGACGAGCAGCCACATCATCAAGTCAGTAGTTTTGCGGCGCACAGCCGCCCGGCCAAGTCAGTTGAGTTGTATGCGCGCTGCCCAAAATCCGCCTCCCACCAAGTCACAAGTCAGTTGGTTGGGTGCGGCCACCACACCCACCTCATCCATGTGCTTGTCAGAGGGATCCAGCTACGGTGCGTCGGCACCGTGAATGACTCGCATTGGGGTTTTCAAAGGGAGCATCAGCGCCGCGGCACAGGAAGTGGATTGGCTGGACCGTGCGAAGGCAAAAGCGCTGCTGTCGTGGCGTCAAGCGGAGTTGCCCGCGCCGCCGACGCGGCGCTGCTGGGTTCCTGTGAGAAGCACAGGATGCACACCTGCCCGCACCGCGACGCTGCCGAACACAGCCGCGACCGGGAGGTGCGAGATAAGGCGCCTCCCCTCACGCAATGCATCTTCACATGCATGAAGAAGGTTCTGCAACTCTATGATTTCTAACGATTCGATGATGGCGCGTCCGCATCGGCATATCCCTAAAAACCGAGAAACCGGAAAGTTCCAACCCCACGTGAAAACCGCACTGTTCATCCTCGCGGCGCTGCTCCTGCTCTGCCTGACCGTCACCGCCGGCGTTTCGCTCGGCTCGGCGCCGATTCCGGTCGCGACCGTCTGGTCGATCATTGCCGCGAAGATTGTGCCGGGCAGCGTCGAGGTCCTGTGGTCGGCCGGCCGCGAAAGCATCGTGTGGGACGTGCGCCTGCCGCGCGTGGCGCTTGCCGGGCTCGTGGGCGCCGGGCTTGCGGTCACCGGCGCGGTGCTGCAATCGGTGACGCGCAACCCGCTTGCCGACCCGCATCTCCTCGGCGTCTCGGCTGGCGGGGCGCTCGGCGCGATCGTCGCGCTGCTCCACACCGGCCTTATCCTCGGTCTCGCGACGGTGCCGCTGTTCGCCTTCGCCGGCGCGCTCGGCGCCACGGCGCTGGTGGCGCTCGTCACCCGCGTGATCGGCACCGGTGCCGATCGCCTCGTGCTTTCCGGCGTCGCCGTCGCCTTCACGCTGACGGCGGCCGGCAACCTGCTGATCTTCCTTGGCGATCCGCGCGCCGTACACACAGTGATTTTCTGGATGCTCGGCGGCCTCGGCCTCGCGCAATGGCCGCATCTCGTCTATCCGGCGCTGGCACTCGCCGTCTCACTCGGCTGGCTCACAGTTCGGGCGCGAGAGATCAACGCGCTCGCCATGGGCGACGAGACGGCGATGACGCTCGGCATTCCGGTGCGCCGCTTCCGCCTGATGCTCTTCGTCATCACCGCGCTTCTCACCGGCGTCATGGTGGCTTTCTCCGGCGCGATCGGCTTCGTGGGGCTGATGATCCCGCATTTTGTCCGTCTTTTCGCCGGCAGCGACAATGTCCGCGTCATTCCGCTTTCGGCCTTTGCCGGCGCGCTTACGCTGATCGTTGCCGACCTCGTCGCCCGCGTCGTCATGGCGCCCGAGGACATGCCGCTCGGCGTCGTCACCGGCCTTGCCGGCGGCCTCGCTTTCGTCGCCATCCTCAAGCGACGGGGGTGAGGTACGTTTCCAACGTCATGTGCCATCGCGGGACACGGCGCTGGAAACTCCGTTATCAGGCGCGGTCTCGGCGCTCCGTCATCTTCGCGCATCCGGCGGCAAACGACGTGAGCAGGTTCAAACCCTCCGGCCAGTCACCCAGTCCGCTTTCGCCATTGATGTGGCCGCGCGCGCCGATTTCAACGAGGCGGCTTTGCCATTGGCGGGCGCGGAGGCGGGCGTAGTCGAGGGGGCCGTAGGGGTCGTCGGCGCTGGCGACGATGAGGGAGGGAAACGAAGCGCTTCCGTCGGTGGGTTCGCGAAGCCCTTGGCCTCGTTCGGAAAGGCGGCGGCCTGTGGATCCGGCACTGCGACGAGGAACGCGCCGGCGACGGGAAGAGCGGAAGCCTGCTGCCAGTGTGCGACGAGGAGGCAGGCGAGGCTGTGCGCCACGAGGACGGGAGGCGCGGGCGCCGCGGCGACAGAGCGCTCCAGCGCGGAAATCCAGTCGGTGAGGTCCGGCTCGTCCCAATTCGTCGGCCGGAACCGCTGCATTCGCGGATCTTGTTCCTCCCAGAGTGTCTGCCAGTGGGCCTCGCCGGAGCCGCCGATCCCTGGCAGGATGATGATGCTCGTCATGATTTCTCCTATGGCTGTCCAGGAAGAAGATGACGGCTTTCCTTTTCGGCTGGAATGCAGAACTATCGGAAAACCGCTCCGATTTCCGATGAATTGAAGGCCGGATATCACTTTGGAAAATCATCGCGTGCTCGATCCGACCGACATCGCCATCCTCGAAACGCTGCAGGAGGACGGACGCATCGCGATCTCGGAACTCGGGCGCCGGGTGGGGCTCTCCCAGCCGGCAACGTCCGAGCGCGTCAAGCGGCTGGAGGAGCGCGGCTTCATTCTCGGTTTCGGCGCCCGCGTCGATGCCGCCGCCCTCGGATTGGGCATGATGGCTGTCATCCGGCTGCGCACGACGCATGAAAACATCCGGCCCTGCCTCAAGCAGTTTGCCGAGATGCCGCAGATCGTGGAAGTGCTGCGGCTGACCGGTGAGGATTGCTTTCTCCTGAAGGTGCTCGTTCCGTCGCCTGGAGAACTCGAAACGATCGTCGACTCCATCGCGAGGTTCGGGGCGGTGACGACCTCGCTGGTTTTGCGCGCCGAGCCGCCGAAACCCATCGGGCGGGCACTGCTCCAGCGGCGGTGAGCCGACAGCGTCGCATGTCCGGGAACCAGCAGCGGCTTCCGGCGGTGCGGAGCGCTTCCGCCGCGCCTCACTCACTTTATTGGAGTCATATATTGAGCACCGCCGACGCATGCGTCGCTTGAGGTTCTTGCGCAGCCACCGCAACAAACTCTCCTCATTCCTGTGACGAGCACAGGAGGCGGTCGTGCGTCACCGCCCGACTGAAGGAGTGAGGAGGCCGCTCCTTGGGTATAGAAGCCACTGTGCCTGCGGCAATTCTTCGCCTCCGATCGGAAGGACCGTTGATGATCGGCTGTGGAAACCGCATGATCGGCCCCTATCTGATGGCCGGAGTTCACGAGAGGCGCTGAATGACTGACGAGATCGCGATCTGCACGCCGGAAGAGGTTCTGAAATTCTGGTTCACGGAGCTATCCTACGACCAGTGGTTCACGCCGAGTGCTGAGCTTGACCGGCAATGCGTGCAGCGCTTCCAGGCCTCGCATCTGGCGCTTTCGAGAAAGCTCGACGACGTCTGGCGGGCGACGCCCGAACACTGGCTTGCGGCCGTCCTTCTCTTCGATCAGTTGCCGCGCAACATGTATCGCGGTTCGCCGCTCGCCTTCGCCACCGATTGCCTGGCGCTGCGCGAGGCGAATCTCGCCATCGGCGCGAGCGCGGATCTGGCGGTCCCGAAGGAATGGCGCGCCTTCTTCTACATGCCCTTCGAACATTCGGAAAACCTGACCGACCAGACGATGGCGGTAAAACTTTTCACCGAACTCGGCGATGCCGACTATCTCGATTATGCCATCCGCCACCGCCAGGTGATCGAGCAGTTCGGCCGCTTTCCGCATCGGAACGCCATTCTCGGCCGGGTTTCGACACCGGCCGAGGAGGCCTATCTGGCTGAGCCGGGCGCGGGGTTTTAAGCACCGCGGCGAGCGCGCTGACATCAACGGAGGAAACCATGAGCGAAAGCAAACTGCCCTGGGAAGGGGGATGCCGCTGCGGCGGGGTGCGGTTCAAGGTGAGCGCTCCGCCGCTGCTCACCATGGCCTGCCATTGCACGGGCTGCCAGCGGATGACCGCCAGCGCCTTCTCGCTGAGTGTCGCGATCCCGAGCGAAGGGTTTGCCGTGACGAAGGGCGAGCCGGTGATCGGCGGCCTGCACGGCGCGACCCGGCACTACTTCTGCCCGCACTGCATGAGCTGGATGTTCACACGGCCGGAGGGCATGGACTGGTTCGTCAACGTCCGCGCGACGATGCTCGACGATCCGAGCTGGTTCGCGCCGTTCATCGAAACCTGGACCAGCGAGAGACTGCCCTGGGCGACGACCCCCGCCGTCCACAGCTACGAGACGCTGCCGCCTATGGAGGCTTACGAGGGCCTTCTGGAAGAATATCGCAAACAGGCCGGAAGCCCGGTGGCATAAGCGGATGGGCGCGGTGTTGAAGCGTTTGCCGTAAAGCGCTCTGGACTAGGAAAACCGCTCCCAGGCCGCTTGCCGCGATATGCCGAGTGCCTGGCCGATATGGGCCCAGCTGACCCGCCGTGACCGGAGCGTTTCGACCACGGATTGGAGCTGATTGCTCTTGCCCTCCACCGTTTCCTCGATCGGCTTCAAGAGGGAAAGCAGCCGCTCCGTCGGCGCTTCCTCCAGCGGCGCGCGGGGCGGCCGGTCGGATGTTCCGGTCAGGATGTAGTCGTTGCAGGTCGCAACACACTCGTCGCAGATGAAGATGCGGCCGTGGCCGGCGACCAGCTTCTCGACCTCGTCACTCGGTCGCAGGCAGAAAGAGCAATAATAGGTTTCCGATTGCGGCAGATCCGCCGTCGAGGCGCGAGGTTCCGACACGGCACTCATCGTTGCATCCTCCCGTCAGGATTACCTTGACAGTCAGGGTATCCTTGACGGCGCGTCGATGTCAAGGATCCGGATCTATGCCGACCCTGTACTTGTCATAATGCACGCGTGGCGGTAGTCGCCGGACAAGGTCTGAGGCGCGGCATGTCCCCGCGCGGCGACCATCAGCCTCGATGTCGATGCCGGTCCGCTGCGACGGGCCGAAGAGGGCGACGAGCGGCAGGATGCCGGCGTAAAGGCGGGTCTCCGTCGGCAGGCCGGCGATGGCCGGATAAGCGATGGCTTGGAAGGCCGACCGCGGCGATGGCGAGCCCGGCGGAAACATCGTTCCGCAGCCAGTTGCCTAGTAGCCGGCGAGATTGGCAAGCAGCGGCAGGCGACGGGGATGCGTTGCATCCCCGTCGCCTCCGATCAATGGCCGGTGAGCACCAGCGTCTGGACGGGCAAGAGCAGCGCCTGCAGCCGGAGGATCGCCGCATGCACCAGCCCGACTGCGTCGACGGCATGCAGGTACACCCAGCGCCACGTGCTGATCCCTGGCTCCTCCAGCGCGTCGTGATTGCTGGTATAGGCGTTGGCGATGCAGCTGCTTCCGGGAGGGACGCCGGTGAACTGGCCCTCGAAAAGCGGCTCCAGATAGGCTGTCAGCGTGCCGGGACGCGCCAGTTGCTGGGCATCGACCAGTTGGTCAGTCGGCCGAAACTGGCCGGCGGCGATGACGTCCTGAACTTCGGTCACCACCATTGGAATGATGGTAAAGGGCTTGCCGATGCAGGTAACCTCGGCGATCATCCCGGCCTTCATCACCTGAGCCTCGATCTGGCCGAAGCCGGCGATCAGGCCGATGCGCCGTTGCTCGGGCACGAGGATGCCGGCCGAACGGATCATCGGATTGACGATGTCGCCGGCTCGCAGGGTAAATTGCTGCACGGTGCCGGCCACACCGGCGCGCACGGTCGTCTTGTCCAGGTTCACCTGGGCCTGGGCCAGCGCCGCCTCTGCGCTTGCCTTCTGCGCCGGCAGCAGCGAGGCGATCTTCGTCTCCAGAGTCTGTTTGTTGGAAACGGCGGCGGCAAGCGCCCCTTTGCGGCCGTCGGCCGCGACCTGCAGGCGCTCGATTTCCCGCCGTGAGACAATGTTGGGGTTGCGCTGATTCAATTCGGTCTGCGTCTGAAGTTCGTTCAGCGCCTGGAGGTAGGCACCCTCGGCTTGAGCGATCAGGCCGTCGGCGGAGGCCAGTTCGCTCTGCGCCACGGTTGTCTGGGCGTCGATTTCCGCAACGCGCCGGCGTGCGGTTTCGAGTGCGGCCTGCTGCTCGGAATTGTCGAGGCGGAATAGCGGGGCTCCGGCGGCGACCTTCTCGTTGGTGCCGACAAAGACTTCGGCGACGCGCCCGGTCGACTCGGGCAGGATCGTGACCGTACGGAAGACGGCGGTGACGTTGGTGGTCGATGGGTGGAAGTAGAAGATCATCGTGATCAGCGACACGGTGAGGATCACGCAGGCGGTGATGCCGTAGCGCAGCTCGTACCACATCGAAAAGAGATTGATCTCGCGGCCGATGCGCTTGCCCTGAACGTAGCGGCGGAAGAGAAAGTCGGGAAAGATGGTGAGCATGGAGCAGAGCAGGAATTCAAGCATGGCTCACCTCCTGCGCTCGATCTTGTCTTCGCCCTCAGCCTGCGCGACTTCGAGCGGCACCCATTGCGCGGCGCCCGTCCTTGGCGAGTCCGGTGGGGGCGCGTCCGGTGGGGGCGCCTTCGGCGGTGGCTCAGAGGTCGTTTCTCCGCCCGGCTGCGGCGCGAGCTCGCCCGCCCCCTCGTCGCGGCGGGCTATCCTGGCGAGCGAGTGGGCCATCGACCTGACCGGGGAGGCAAAGTCCGGAAATTCGATCATCGCAAGCAGCAGCGCGGCGATCCAGAACAGATGATTGTGGGTGAAGAGCGCGATCAGCGCCAGCACGCCGATGATCTGCAGCTGCGCCTTGCTGGCGCCGTGTGCCATGTGTTCGGGCAGCGCGTGCAGCCTTAGATACAGGATGCCGACCAGGAAGACCAAGAGCAGCACGAAGACGACCATCACATTGAACAGGACGTCCGTCTGTCCCGGTGCGGTGATGAAAACAGGCAGATGTTCCACTGCCGCCGGATGCAACGCTTCTGTCATCTCATTTTCCCCCGAAACACAGAACACGCCAAGACCTCATCATACGCATTGGACTTGGATTTCATAGCGTTAATGCGAATGGGTTCGGCGGCGCTCCAAAAAAGAGGCGGCCGAACATTGCAGATGCTTTACGCTACGGGAGTCTGTCTGTTGCGCTTTTTGATTGCGCACGAAATTGACAATACAACCTGTCTCGGCTATGCGGGGACGGTTCGCCGGCGCGCCCGCGAACGAGGGCGCGCGGCTTGATTCAGCAAAAAAACACTTAGATTTCTTCTCGGAACGCATCTTTTTGCCGTGTTGCGCATGCAGAGGGGACCTTCACGGGCTTTCGCGCGACCTGATCGAGAGCGGGAACTGCCGCGGGCAGGGCACGTTATCGGTTTTTCGATTGATTCAAGTCGAAATCATCGTGATCTAGTGCTCGACGTGATTCCGTGTCGTCATTCCGTGTCGTCATCCGGGGCTTCGAAGGGTATCGAATTGCATTTCGTTGGAAAGTTGACCGCCGTTACGCTTGTCGTCCTGACCGGAGCCTTGGCGCTTGCCGGCAGCGGACCCGCGAGCGCCCAGCAGGCCCCCCCAGCGGCGGCGCCGGCCCAGCCTGCGCCCCAAGCCGCGCAGCCGGCCCCGACGCCACCGCCGGCGCAACAAACCCAGCCCGCGCAAGAGGATCTGCCCGATGACGGCGCGGCGGCCGCCTCTCCGGTTCTGCAGCAGGCGGAGGAGCAACTCGCCAATGCCGACCGCGAGCTGAAGCGGCTCAGCGAGCGCGTCGAAGGCGCCAAGGACGACGATACCTTGCTTGCCGAGCTCAAGGTGCAGGTCGATGCTCTTTCCGGACAGATCCTTGCCGCCACAGTCGCGACGCGGCCGCGGCTCGAAGAAATCAAGGGGAGGCTGACCGAACTCGGTGAGCCGCCCGGCGAAGGGCAACCGCCGGAAGCGCCGATCGTGACGGAAGAAAGGAAGCGCCTGATCGCCGAGCGCGGTGCGATAAACGCGCTGACGGGGCGCGCGGAGAACCTCTCGGTCGAGGCGAAGAAGCTTGCCAACGGCATCACGGCGACAAGACGGGCGCTCTTCTCCAACACGCTGCTGAAGCACACGGAAATCTCGGCGGCGACGCTCGCCGAGGCGGTCACGACGACGATCGGCGAGACCCAGGCTTTGTCGCGCAGCGTCGGCAGCTGGCTGACCTTTGCCTGGAACTACAAGCGCGTACAGCTTCTCATCGCGATTTTCCTCTCGCTCTGCGCGGCGCTGATCTTTCTGGCCGGCAGCCGCCGTCTCTTCGCGCCCTTCCTCCGGCAGAATGGCGACGAAGAGGAGCCGAATTATTTCAGGCAGCTTTCGGTCGCCTTCTGGTCCACGGTGATCCCGACAGTGTCGGCAACCGCCTTCGCAGCGTCGAGTTACCTTTTCCTCAATAGCTTCAATGTGTTGCGGCCGGATATTGCGCCGATCCTGGCGATCACTTTGGCGGTCGCCGTCGTGCTGCTCTTCATCACCAGCCTTGCTCAGGCGGTGCTTTCTCCGGGGCAATCGAATTGGCGTCTCGTGCGCGTTTCGGATCGCGGCGCCCGGATGCTGTTCATTTCGATCTGCGCCATGGCGGTGGTCAACGTTCTCGACTACCTCGCCGGAAGCATCAGCGAGTCCCTCGGTTCGCCGGTCATCCTGACCGTCGCCAAGAGCTTCGTGGCCTCGATCATCATTGGCCTCATCCTGATGTCGATGGCCTGGATTCGGCCGATGTTGCGGCCCGACGAGCCCTTCGATGCGCCGGGCCGGCCCTGGCCGCGCCTCATCTGGATTTCGTTTCTCCTCCTGGGAGCGCTGCTTGTCGCCATCGCGCTTGCCGGCTACGTCGGCCTTGCCCGCTTCATCGCCACGCAGATTATCGTTACCGGCGCAATCCTGGTGACCATGTATATCGGCATTCTCACCGGCAGGTCGGTTTCCAAGCAGGGCGCCTTCGCGGAAACCAGGGTGGGGCGCTATCTCGAACGCCGGTACCATCTGGAGCAGGTGGCGCTCGACCAGATCGGGCTTGCGGCTGGCCTTGGCATCTATGCGTTGGTGCTGTTGTTTTTCATCCCGCTGATCCTCCTGCAATGGGGTTTCCAGATCGCCGATATCGAGTCCTGGACCTATCGCGTGCTGACCGAGATCAGGATCGGTACGATCACCATCTCGCTTGTCGGCCTGTTTGCGGGCGTCCTCTTCTTCGCGCTCGGCTTTGTCGCCACGCGCTGGGTGCAGCGCTGGATCGACGGCAATGTCATGGCGCGCAGCCGCGTCGATGCGGGCGTGCGCAACTCGATCCGCACCGGCATCGGCTATGTCGGCGTCGGCCTTGCCGGGCTCATCGGCCTTTCGGCGGCGGGCATCGACCTCTCGAGCCTCGCACTCGTCGCCGGTGCTCTCTCCCTCGGCGTCGGTTTTGGCCTCCAGAACATCGTCTCGAACTTCGTCTCGGGCCTGATCCTGCTCGTCGAGCGGCCCTTCAAAGTGGGCGACTGGATCGTCAGCGGCACGACCGAAGGCTTCGTCCGGCGCATCTCCGTACGCGCGACCGAGATCGAGACCTTCCAGCACCAGTCGATCATGATGCCGAATTCGCTGCTCATCAACGCTTCGGTCGGCAACTGGACGCACCGCAACAAGCTCGGCCGTTCGGAGATCACCGTCACGGTTACCTATGCCAGCGATCCGCGCCGGGTGATCGAACTGCTGCAGGAGATCGCCGCCGCCCATCCGATGGTGCTGAAGAATCCGGCGCCGTCGGTCGGCTTCACTGCCTTTGGGGACGAGCGCATGACCTTCGAGCTGCGCATCTATGTTGCCGACGTGCTGATGGCGGGCAACGTACGCAACGATATCCGCGTCACGATCTACGAGCGCTTCCGCGACGAGGGCATCGGCGCGCCATTCCCGCTGAGGATCGAGGATACGACGCCCGAGGACGAGGCGCCGGCCGAGGCCGAGCCCTCGCTCGCGGCGGAGCCCGCGCCTCCCGCCGAACCGGAAGAAGAGCCGGAAACCGCCCCGCGCAGCATCGCCAAGCGGGGATCCCGCAGGGGATAACGAGGGCTGCTTTCCCGAGGCAAATTCTCCGACACCTCATTCCTGTGACGAGCACAGGAATGAGGTGCGCATTGCCGAGCTCGCGCTGTGCTCGCCATCTCCTCCTGGCGTCGACGACCACAAAGCTGCCGTTCAATTGTCAGGAAATCGCCCCGGTGCCGCCCCATCGAGCACTCTTAAGCGGTCCATCGTAACGAGCTCGTCATCGCGTTGACGCGAGGAACGAGCGACAGCTGCATGGGTCCTCAAATCGCATCCGGCTCGAGGGCGCAACCATGCGGGAAAGTGCTGCAGCGACCTTTTATGCGTCTGGAATGACGCCCGGCGCTGTCAGGTGGCATTGCCGCCGATCAAGTCATGCACGTTACAGAGGAATGAAGATGATCACTCGTTATAAAGCCGTTGCAACGCTGACCGCTGCGGTCTTCGGTATGATGACTTACAGCCCGGCGTTCGCGCTCGAAGTGGCTCAAGCGCAACAGACGCAGCCGACGCAAGGCCAGCCCGATAGCGGCGGCGCGGCCGTAAGCGATCAGAAAATCGAGGCCTTTGCCGTTGCCTATCTGCAAGTCGACAAGGTCAGGCAGGAATATTCGGCCAAGATCGAAGCGACCCCGGACGAGGCCGCAAAGGAGAAGCTGAAGAACGAAGCCAGCCAGCAGATGGTCCAGGCCGTTGAAGCTTCTGAGGGCATCTCGGTCGAGGAATACACGTCCATCCTGACGGCCGCGCAGAACGACCCGGCTTTGGCCCAGAAGGTCCAGGAAAAGATCCAGAGCTCCGCACCGGCGCAAGCACCCGCCCAGCAGGCACCCGCGCAGCAATAGGCTGGTAGCCCCTACTGCATGTTTCCCTAAGTCGTAGTCGATTTAAGGCCAAAAACATGCAGCAAGCGCTACAGCGTCCTTGCGCGTCTGAAAGACGCGCGGCGTTGTAGGGATCCGGTGCGACAACGCGCATCAAGCAGGGTGCCCGCGAAAGCGCGGGCACTCTCGCATCGTCCAAAATATTGCACCGAACCTTCCGCGTTCGAAAGCCGCGCCTTGGCTGCCCGTCAGTATTTTGACGGAACGTAGAGTTCCGGCGGCAGGACCTTGCGCTCGTAGTCGGGATTGAACACCCGCTCGGGCAGGGTGATGTCCTCGTGCGGCACGTCTTCGTAGGGGATTTGCTGGAGCAGGTGATCGATGCAGTTGAGCCGGGCCCGCTTCTTGTCGTTGCCCTCGACAATGTACCACGGCGCTTCCGGGATGTTGGTGCGGGCGAAGGTCTCCTCCTTGGCCTTGGTGTAGCCCTCCCAGCGCACCCGCGATTGCAGGTCCATCGGCGACAGCTTCCACTGCTTCAGTGGGTCGTGGATGCGCACCAGAAATCGCATCTGCTGTTCCTCATCGGTGATCGAGAACCAATATTTGACCAGCCGGATGCCGGAGCGCACGAGCATGCGCTCGAACTCCGGTACGTCGTTGAAGAATTGCTCCACCTGCTCTTCGGTGGCGAAGCCCATGACGCGTTCGACGCCGGAGCGATTGTACCAGGAGCGGTCGAAGAGCACGATTTCGCCGCCGGCCGGCAGATGCGGCACGTAACGCTGGAAATACCATTGCGTCTTTTCGCGATCCGAAGGGGCGGGCAGCGCCACGACCCTAACCACGCGGGGGTTGAGCCGCTGCGTGATGCGCTTGATCACGCCGCCCTTTCCAGCGGAGTCGCGCCCCTCGAAGATCACGACGACCTTCTCCTTGTGATAGGCGACCCAGTCCTGCAGCTTGATCAATTCCGCCTGCAGCTTGAGCAGCGCGCGGAAATAATCGAGGCGCGGTATCGAAGCCGGGTGTGCCTTGCGGTAGATCTTGCGGATCTCTTCGGAAAGGGCCGGCTCGGAAAGCTCGAGCTCGTAGTCCTCGTCGATCGTATCGGCCAGCTCGGCTTCGAGCCAGTCGTGGCTTTCGGTGTCCTGTGAATTCTTCATATCATCCCTCCGGCGTTCTAACCGTGAACCGCGGTATCTTGCGACTGTTCCACAACCGCGTGAAAGAATTTTGAACCGCCGCCAGCGGCGAGCGCCGGGGCGAATTTCGCGCGATGAACAGGAATTTTCCCGCGACCCTTATCACAAGGTTTTGAATTTACTCCCGTCTTTGCCGCCCTAGCTTTGTGGTCGCAGCTTTGAAGCCTGTATCTTTGAAGCCTGTATCAGGGAGGAGATTATGAAACGCGCAGTTGCACTTGTCGCGGCCGCCTTGGCCTGTTCGGTCGTGTCCGCCCATGCTCAGGACACGAGCATGAGCTTCTTCGTCACCAGCGCCAATCCCGGCAAGGGTGGCGATCTTGGCGGCCTTGCGGGCGCGGACGCCTATTGCGCGCAGCTCGCGACCGTCAGCGGCTCGACCGGCAAAACCTGGAAGGCCTACCTTTCCACCGACACGGAAAACGCCAAGGACCGCATCGGAAACGGCCCGTGGTATAACGCTAAGGGCGAGAAGATCGCCGACGACGTCGCGTCGCTGCACAGCGACAAGAACAACCTCACCAAGCAGACGGCACTCAACGAGAAGGGCGAGGTTATCAACGGCCGCGGCGACACGCCGAACCGTCACGACATCCTGACCGGCTCGAACCCGGACGGCACGGCTGCGGCGGACACCTGCGGCAACTGGACGATGGGCGGCGCGGAGGGTGCGGCAGTGGTCGGCCACAGCGACCGCGCGGGCCTCGACGAATCCGCCGCGGCAAAATCCTGGAATTCCTCGCACAAGACGCAAGGCGGCTGTACGGGCGAGGCCTTCAAGACCACCGGCGGCGACGGCCTTTTCTACTGCTTCGCCGCGAACTGAGCGGCTGCATCTCATGCTTGCTTTGTCGGCGCCATGAGCGGCTGGCCGGCGGCTGAACTCTTGCTTGATGAAGGCGCGCGCTTAACCGCTTCCGCTACCACCGCCGGGATCGCCGCCATTCGCCGGGCCCTATCTCAACCATTTTGGCGAAGACTCGGGTGAAGTGGCTCTGGTCGGCAAAGCCGCAGCTATTGGCGATCTCGCTGATCGAGAGGTTCGAATTCAAGAGCAGGTCCTGGGCGCGTTCGATGCGGCGGGCGAGCAGCCACCGATGCGGTGGGGCGCCGGTGGTTTCCTTGAAGGCGCGGGCAAAATGGCTGCGCGAGAGCCCGCATTGATGGGCGAGTTCCTCGAGCGCGATGTCGCCGTCGAGATGCTCCATCAAGATCTCCTTGGCGCGCCGCTCCTGCCATGGGGCGAGGCCACCACGCTTTGGCCGGTGTCCGGGCGGCATATCGCCGTACCGGGTTCCGAGATGGGCGAGCAGGGCCATGCCGATGTGATCGAGGAACAGAGGATTGGCCTTTTCGGGGTTTTGCAATGCGGGCAGGAGGCTGCTGCCGAGACTGCGGATGACGACGTCGTCGTTGGGAACGCCCGGCGCTATCCCGATCGTGCCTATGCGCGAAGCGCCCCGTTCCCCGGCGATCCTGTCGAGTGCATGGCGCGATATGTAGATCGCGAGACAGTCGATGGGGTCGGCGAGCACGGAGGAATGCTCGCTGTTCAGGTCCAGAAGCGTGAACTGCCCGCCTCTGATCGGCGCAATCGCGACCGGCCGATTCTCCACCCAGTAGGGATGGGGCGCGAGATCGAGCAGTTGCAGGCAGACGAGATAGCCGTCGTCCCGTTCGATCCGGCCCAGGCGTCCGCTCTCCCTCTTGTCCCAGCTGATGCGCGTTGCAGCGAAATCCGTTCTTTGAAGCCGCTGGACAGAAATGCTCGGCGGCGCTTCGACACCGACAGCCTCGCCCAATCGCTTGCCATATGCACCGCCGGCCATTCGCAAACTCCGTTCAAGTGGAATTTTCGGTCGAGGTTCAATGCTGTTTTGTTCTGCATGTCTCCTTAAATCGACCCCGATTCAAGGACAAAAACACGCAGTAATTTCAAAGTGCTACAGCGTCCTTTGCGCGTCTGATTAGACGCGCGGCGCTGTAGGCGCCCCGCAAAAACATAGCACTTTCGTACAAAACGCAGCAATACGGGCGCTGGCGTGCTCGGCGCGCCTGCATAAGCTTGGCGCCTGCACACTTCCGTAAATCGATTAATCGCCTGAAAGAGTGAACACGCCGTTCCCCCGCAAGGAGTCTGCGTTACCATGTCCGAACACGAGAAACGCGAAAGCGAGGAAGCGCGATCGGGCGGAGCAGAGGCCGTCCATTACGCTTTTTCCCGACGCGACGTTCTACAAATGGCAGCAGGAGCCGCGACGCTAGCGGCCATTCCAACCGACACGGCGCAGGCCGCATCATCTGCCGCCGCACGCACACATCAGGAGGGCGCAAACGTGACGCCAGCGCGCATACGACTGACGGTTAACGGGGAAGTGCGTGAACTGGAGCTCGATCCGCGCCAGTCGCTGCTCGACGTTCTTCGCGAAACGCTCGATCTCACCGGCACGAAGAAAGGCTGCAACCAGGGCGCTTGCGGAGCGTGCACCATCCTGGTCGATGGCAAGCGGATCAATTCCTGTCTGACGCTCGCCGTCATGCATGACGGCGCCGAGATCACCACGATCGAGGGGCTGGCGAAAGGCGACGAACTCCATCCGCTCCAGGCGGCCTTCATCGAGCACGACGGACTGCAATGCGGTTTCTGCACCTCCGGGCAGATCATGTCCGGCGTCGGCTGCATCGCCGAGGGGCACGCCCATTCGCCGGAGGAGATCCGGTTCTGGATGAGCGGCAACATCTGTCGGTGCGGGGCTTATCCGGGCATCGTCGCCGCCGTCGCCGATGCCGCCGGGAGGACCTGAGCATGCTGCCATTCAGCTATGAAAAGGCCCTGAGCGAACAGGAGGCGATTGCCGCCGCGGCCGCGGGCGCGCGCTATATCGCCGGCGGGACGACGCTCATCGATCTCATGCGCGAGGAGGTGGAGCGTCCCGAAAGGCTCGTCGACATCAATGCCCTTCCGCTCGGAGGCATTCGCGTCGAAGGCTCCGATCTCGTCATCGGCGCGCTTGCCCTGATGACGGAGGTCGCCGCCCATCCCGATACCCTGCGTCTGCAGCCGCTTGTCGCCGAATCCCTGATCGAAGGCGCATCGCCGCAGTTGCGCAACGTCGCCTCGATCGGCGGAAACCTGCTGCAGCGCGTGCGCTGTCCCTATTTCCGCATGCTCGATGCGCCATGCAACAAGCGCGAGCCGGGCTCGGGCTGCGCGGCGATCGATGGGCTGAACGGCGGCCATGCCATCCTCGGCGTCAGCGATCATTGCATCGCCACCCATCCGTCCGACGTTGCGGTGGCGCTGATCGCGCTCGACGCGACGATGCGCGTACGCGGACCCGAAGGCGAGCGCACTTTTCCCGTCGAGGAGCTCTTCCGGCTGCCGGGCGATACGCCGCATCTCGAACACACGCTCAATCCGGGCGAACTGATCCTGGACGTGCGGGTGCCCGGCGGCCCGCATAGCCGTCGCGCACGCTACCTCAAGGTGCGTGACCGGGAGTCCTACGAGTTCGCCCTGGTCTCGGCGGCCGTTGCCATGGAAACGGAGGGCGGCGTGATCCGCTCGGTCCGGATCGCCTGCGGCGGGGTCGGAACCCGCCCGTGGCGGATGCGCGCCTCGGAGGCGGCGCTGATCGGCAAGGAGCCGGCCCGCCTGGTCTTTGAGGCAGCCGCGCGGCTGGCGGCTGACGGAGCACGGCCGGCTACCGGCAATCACTACAAGGTGGAACTCCTGCAGCGGACGATCGTCCGCACGCTCGAAATGGTCGGAGAAATGGCATGACGACGAACGTCATCGGACAACCGCTCCCCCGCATCGACGGCCGCGCCAAGGTAACGGGAGGCGCGCGCTACGCGGCCGATTTCAACCAGAAGGGCCAGGCCTATGCGGTGATCGTCAGCGCCACGGCCGGTCTCGGCCGCATCACCGAGATCGGCGTAGACGCCGTCTCCGCCATGCCGGGCGTGATCGCGGTGATCAGCCACCTCAATGCGCCGCGGCTTGCCTATGGCGAGCACAAGGGCTCGATCGATCCCGCCATCGGCGAACGCCTGCATGTGCTTCAGGACGATCAGGTGCGCTTCTGGGGCCAGCCGGTGGCGATCGTCGTCGCCGATACGCTCGACCACGCCGAGCGTGCCGCCGCGGCACTTAATGTCGCTTACGCGGCCGAGCGGCCGGTCGTCGACCCAACGGGTCTGCTCGCGAGTGCGGTCATCCCGGAGGCCACGAGGCGAGGTGGCCGCGCGCATGCCGATGCCGAGCGCGGCGACGCGGACGCCGCTCTCGCGAGCGCGGAGGTGAAGGTCGACGAGAGCTACGACATCGCACGCGAAAACCACAATCCGATGGAGCCGCACGCCACTGTCGCGGCCTGGAACGGTGACCGGCTCACGCTCTGGAGCAAAAGCCAGTATGTCGTCAACGAGCAGGCCGAGATCGCGGCCATTTTCGGCCTGCCGGTCGAGAATGTTCAGGTGATCTGTCCCTTCGTCGGCGGCGCCTTCGGCACCAGCCTCAGGACGTGGCCGCACGTCACGCTCGCGGCCATCGCGGCGCGTGAGGTGGGTCGGCCGGTGAAGCTCGTGCTCACCCGCAAGCAGATGTTCTTCACGACCGGCCACCGTCCCCGCACGCTCCAGCGCGTCGCGCTGGGGGCGACCAGTGACGGCAAGCTGACGAGGCTGATCCATGAGGGCGTCGGAGAAACGAGCCGCTACGAGGAGTTCATCGAGGCGCTGACATCGGTCTCGGGCTTCCTCTATTCCTGCCCCAATGTGCGAACCCGCTACCGGGTCCTGCCGCTCGACACCGGCACGCCGACCTATATGCGCGGGCCGGGCGAGGCGAGCGGCGTGTTCGCGCTCGAATGCGCCGTGGACGAGCTTTCCTACAACCTCGGCCTCGACCCGATCGAACTGCGCCGGCTGAACGAGCCCGAGATCGACGAGGCCGCGGGCAAGCCGTTCTCGAGCCGGTCGCTGATGAAGTGCTACGGTGCCGGTGCCGAGCGCTTCGGCTGGTCGAAACGCGATCCGAAACCGCGCTCCATGCGCGATGGGCGGCTGCTGATCGGCATGGGTGTCGCGTCCGCGAGCTATCCGGCGTTTCATGCTCCCTCGAGCGCGCTCGCGCGCCTGCTACCCGACGGTACCGCCGAAATCGAGGTGGCGGCGAGCGACATGGGGCCGGGGACCTACACGTCGATGACACAGGTCGCCGCCGAGACGCTCGGCCTGCCGATCGAAAGCGTCCGCTTCAGCCTTGGCCGCTCGGACTTTCCGCCGGCTCCCTCCCATGGCGGCTCCTGGACAATGGCGTCCGTCGGTTCGGCAATCCGCGCCGCATGCATCGCGGTGCAGGAAGAGGCGGCAAGGCGCGCCATTGCCGACCAGCTCTCGCCGGTTTTCGGCGCGTCGGCCGATGGCGTCACGTGGGAGGAAGGGCGCCTGCGCCGTCGCGGCGACACCGCGCCCGGCCAGGCCTATGGCGACATTGTCGCGAGCGCTGGCGGACCGATCGAGGCGATTGCGTCCACCAGCCGTGACCCCGATATTGCGGATCGCTATTCCATGCATGCTTTCGGTGCGGTCTTTGCCGAGGTTGCGGTCGATCCCGATGTGGGCACGATCCGGGTGCGCCGCGCGGTCGGTACCTATGGCGCCGGTCGCATCGTCAATCCGCGTCTTGCAGCGAGCCAGTGCGTCGGCGGCATGGTCGGCGGCATCGGCATGGCGCTCATGGAACGGACCGTGCTCGATCAGCGCGACGGCCGCCCGGTCAATGCGCATATGGCGGACTATCTCGTGCCCGTGAACCTCGATATCGCGAATATCGAAGCGCATTTCGTCGACGAGGTGGATCCGCACGTCAATGCGCTCGGCGTCAAGGGGCTCGGCGAAATCGCACTCGTCGGCATGGCGCCTGCCATCGCCAATGCGGTCTTCCATGCGACCGGCAAACGGGTGCGCACGCTGCCGATCCGGATTGAGGACATGCTCGCCTGATGACAGAAGACGCGTTCGGCCAATTCAAAATGCTACGGCGCCCTTTGCGCGTCTGATAAGACACGCGGCGCTGTAGGCTGGAAAAGCCTGCCGCGCCGAGCGACTGTGTCGGCTGTAACCACTACGCGTTGCACTTCTTCGCCCGCTGCGTGATGATGGCGGCGCCCGGATTTTGGCGAAGGTGACACGCAACATGGCAGCAGCGAAAAGGCAGGTCGGCCGATGGCGCCGGTGACGGTCGATCCGGAAAAAATTCGCGAAATCGAGGACGCCGAGAGCTTCTACCGCTGGCTGGGTATACACCACGACACGGCGGACGAGGTGTGGATCAAGATTCACAAGGTTGGCTCGGGGCTCAAGTCGATCACGCCAAAGGAGGCGATCGACGTTGTGCTGTGCTGGGGCTGGATCGACGGCCTGCGCAAGGGGCTCGACGACAAGAGCTTTCTTCAGCGCTACACCCCGCGCGGCAGGAAGAGCACCTGGAGCCAGATCAATGTCGATAATGTCGCCCGGCTGATCGAGGAAGGCCGGATGACCGAGCATGGGTTGAAGCAGGTCGAGGCGGCCAAGGCGGACGGGCGCTGGGAGCGCGCCTATGCAAGCGGCAAGGACATGAAGATCCCGGACGATCTGCAGGCCGCCATCGACGCCGAGCCCAAGGCCAGGGAAATGCTGGCAAAGCTCAGTGGACAGAACCGCTTCGCGCTCGCCTTCCGCACCCACAACATGAAGACCGAAGCCGGGCGGAAGAAGAAGATCGAGAACTTCGTCGAAATGTTGAAGCGCGGCGAGACGATCTACCCGCAGGGGCGGAAGTGACCGCCGCCGACAGGCTCCGTCGGCATCCGCATAAAGGGCAGGGGAGGATCGGGTTTCCATCGTCTGTTACTATGCGCATTCCGTCGAATGGGATTGAGGGTGACGATGCATACCGTCAGAGGCCGGCAACTCGTGGGCAGACATGTCCCTCGTTTTCTACCGGCGCTCGTTTTCGGGATGGTGACCGTCATCGCGGTGACGGCCGCGGCGCAGAACAGCCGCCGAGCGCCGGACGAGACTCCGCTCGTCGCACAGAGCGCACAAGGGCGGGCACCGGCCAGCGGCCTTGCGACGGACTTCCCTGATCGTGAGCTTGTCGTGGGCACCAAGGAAGCACCGCCGTTCGCGATGAAGCAACCGGACGGTACCTGGACGGGCATTTCCATCGAACTCTGGCGGCAGATCGCTCAGGAACTCGGTCTCAAGTTCCGTCTGGTCGAGGAGCCGTCGGTCCAGAGTCTGCTCGAGGCGACGGCACGGGGCGACTATGATCTCTCGGTCGCGGCGATAACCATCACGCCCGAGCGCGAACGCAGCGTGGACTTCTCGCAGCCCTTCTACAATACGGGCCTCGGCATCGCGGTTTCGCTCAACCGCATGTCGATATGGCGCGAAATCATGCGCACGATGACCTCACTGGGTTTCCTCCAGGCGGCCGGTGCGCTCATCGGCATCTCGTTTCTGGTCGGTGCGTTGATCTGGTTGTTCGAACGCCGGCACAACGAGGAATTCGGAGGCAGCGCCGCCAAGGGTCTCGGCGCCAGCATCTGGTGGTCCGCCGAAGTGATGACGCAGGCAAGCACCGGTCACCGCGGCCCGAGAACGCTCGCGGGGCGCGCGCTTGCCATCATCTGGATGGTGGTCTCGATCATCACCATCGCTATCTTTACCGCGAGCGTGACATCGGCGCTCACGACGCGACAGATCCGTGGCGTCGTGAACGGTGTCGATGACCTGCCCGGCGTGCGCGTCGGCGCATTGGCGGGATCGGCAACGCTCGGATTTCTCGATCGGGAACGTATCGGGTACCGCAATTTCGACCGTGTCGAGGATGGGCTGAACAGGCTTGAGTCGGGCTCGATCGACGCCTTTGTGTACGACAAGCCCTTGCTTGCGTGGCTTGTTGCACAGAAGTTTTCGAATTCGGTCGGAGTCCTCGACGTGACTTTCGAACCGCAGAGCTACGGCATTGCCATGCCGACAGGGAGCCGCTACCGCAATGCGACCGATGTGGCCGTGCTTGAGGCGATCCGCAGCGAAAAATGGAAGCAGACTCTGTTCAGCTATCTTGGCGAGAAGCGCTGAGCGCGCGGGCACATCTTCTCGGTGCGCGTAACGCCTTGAATCGGCCTAATCTCTCCGATTCCGATTTTTCCGGATTATGCAGTAAGCTTGCCCGCGCTACTGCATGTTTCCTTAAATCCTTGCCGATTTAAGGAAAGATGCAGCAGTTCAAAGTGCTGCAGTGTCCTTTGCGCGTCTGAAGACGTGCGGCGCTGTAGGGGGGCGGATGCTGCATGACACGCGCGCAGCAGGTGGGCGTCATTATCGGCTTGGCGATTGTAGCGGCGCTGACCATGCTGCGGGCAAGCGATCCGCCATTGCTGCGGCTCGGGCGCAATCTGACATTCGACGAATACCAACGCATCAAGCCGCGCAGTTACGAGAACATGCCGGTGCGGATCGTCGACATAGACGAGGCGTCGCTCCGGGAGCTTGGTCAGTGGCCGTGGCCGAGAAATCGCATTGCCGCCCTGGTCGATCGGCTGTCGGAGATGGGTGCGTCGGCGATCGCATTCGATGTTCTCTTTGCCGAGCCGGATCGCCTGTCGCCGCGCAACGTCGTCCGCGACGTTGCCGGGATCGACCCATCCTTGCTGCGCCAACTGCCCGACAACGATGAGATCTTCGCCCAGGCGATCACGGACAGACCTGTCGTGCTGGGTTTCGGCATTTCTAACGAAGGGAGCTATAGGCCGCCGGTGAAGGCCGGCTTTGCCTTTACCGGCGAAAGCCCCTTCGGCGCGCCGCCACGTCTCGATGCGGCGACGCCGCTTAGGCCGCAGCTCGAGGCCAATGCCGCCGGACTCGGCCACATCAGTCTCAATCCCGGCGCGACGTCGACCGTGGTCCGCGCCGTCCCGCTTTTCCTAAGCGACGGCGAACAGTTTTTTCCGAACCTCGCGCTCGAAGCGCTGCGCGTGGCGCAGGGCGCCTCCACCTACGTGCTCGCCGCCGCCCCGGAAGTGGCCGATACGCTGACGGACGCCAAGATCGGGGATTTCGTGGTACCGGTGACCGCGGCCGGCGAACTCTGGCTCTATGTCAGTCCCGATCGGGCCGAACGCTATGTCTCGGCCAGGCACGTGCTCGCGCCCGGCGGGGCGTCGCCAGAGGTGGTGGCCGCAATCGAGGGCAGCATCGTGTTCGTCGGCACGTCGGCGGCGGGTTTGCAGGACATTCGCACGACCGCCCTTGGGCAGAACGTCCCAGGCGTCTCGCTGCACGCGCAAACCGTTGAGCAGATCCTGTCGGGCCATTTTCTCTCGCGCCCGGACTGGGCGGATGGCCTCGAGATTCTGACCATCGCGGTCGCGGGCACGCTGCTCGTGCTGCTTACCACCTTCGTCAGTCCCGCGGTGGCGCTGGTGTGCGGCCTGCTGATCACCGCGGCTGGACTCGTCGCTTCCTGGCTCGCCTTCCTCTATGGCGGGCTTCTTTTCGATCCACTCGCTCCGATCGTCAGTGGATCGATCACGCATTTCGCCGCCACCGCGTTCCGCTTCCTCGTCACCGACCGCGAGCGCCGCGCCGTCCGGCGGGCCTTCGGCCAGTATCTTTCGCCGTCGCTGCTCTATCGTATCGAGCATACGCGCGATGCGTTGCGCCTCGGCGGCGACGACCGCGAGCTGACGGTTATGTTTGTCGATGTCCGGAATTTCACCGAAATCAGCGAGCGCCTGGCTCCCACCGCCGTCGTCGGCTTTCTGAACACGCTGCTCGATGCGCTGAGCCGCCATGTGATTGCCAACGAAGGCACGCTCGACAAGTTCATCGGGGATTCGATCATGGCCTTCTGGAACGCCCCGGTCGACGTCGCCGACCATCCCGGCAAGGCCGTTCGCGCCGCGCTTGCCATGCGTGAGACGATGGCGCGCCTCAATGCCGAAGACGCCTTCGGCTTCGGAAAGGAGCATAGCGTCGCGATCGGGGTCGGCATTCACACCGGCATCGCCTGCGTCGGCAACATGGGCGCCGAGGCGCACTTCAACTACTCGGCCGTCGGCGATACGGTGAACGTCGCGGCGCGGATAGAGGCTTCGTGCAAGGACGTCCACTTCGACATTCTGGTGTCCGAGGAGACCGCGAAGGTGCTGCCGGGCCATGCCCTGCTCGAAGCGGGGATGCTGGCGCTCAAGGGAAAGAGCACGCGGACAAGGCTGTTCGCCGTCGTCGGCGACGAAAAACTCGGGGCCTCAGCCGAATTCGCCGAATTGCGGTGCCTGCACTTGAAACTTGTAGACGCCTTGCGGTCCCGTGTGCCGAACCGCAAGATCCTGAACGCGGCGAAGCTCAAAGCGGCGAAGTTCCCGGGGCTGACGGAATTCTACCGGCGGATATCGCGCCGGGCCGATCACTTCGCAGATCCCGGCAAATCAGGATGAGCCGAACGAAACGCTACAGCGCCGCGCATCTAGCGGAAAAGCGGTACACACTTTTCCCGGAATTGCTCTAACCGTTATTGCGGCTGCCCTCTCGCGGCCGGTCCTGCTCTTGACGCGGCTTCTCCGTTTCCCGACGCGTTTCTGGCTTCTCTGGCAGCGGCGGCTTCTCCGGCTTCTCTGGCCGCGGTGGCTTCTCGGGCTTCTCCGGGCGCGGCGGCTTTTCCGGCTTGTCGGGTTTTGGCGGCGGCTTGTCCGGTTTACGCGGCTTCTGCGGCTGTGCCTGTTTTTTCTCGGGCTGCGGCGTGAACCGCTCCTGCTGCGTTCCCGGAATCGGGAGCGCCGCACGAAGGCTGCAGCCGCCGCCGACCCAGCCTAGCCCGCCGGAAAGCTGCTGGTTGCCGGAAAGGAACGGCAACGCTCCCTCGTTTCCGAGAGTCTCCAGGATGCGGCGGTTGACGCGGCGCGTGTCGGTGATGTTGCCGTTGCGGTTGGCGATCACGCAGTCGCAACGCTTTGTCAGTTGTTTGCAGCCACCGGGGCCGCAGAAACTGGCCTCGCCGTTGAGCAGAACGAGCGCAGTCGTTCCGTCGCCGCCGACATAGAAGTCGAAGGCGGTGCCGCGGACGCCGATCGTTCCGGCCGGCGTCAAGATCTCGTAGGCAGTGCTTTTCGATTTTCCGCTGACCCAGCGGAACGTGCCCTTCGTCGCCCTCAGACTGAGCTTCTGCAAGTTGTTCGAGTCATCGAAGACGAATTTGTCGATGACGACGGACGAACCCCAGCCGACGGCAAGTTTGGTGCCGTCGCGGAACACGAATTGTCCCAGCCCGGATTTTGATGTCAGAATCCGTTCGTCCCGGTAGACCGGGTCCTTGACCGCCAGCAGACCGTTCGCACCTCTGACTTCAGTCCTGATCCGAACCGCCTCGCCAATTGCTTCCGCAGCCATTGCCGACACCGGACCGAAAAACATGACACCGAGTGCGACGATTGCGGCGCCACGCAAATGCGACATGGCACCCCTCCTGGATCACGGCGACTTTGGATTGAAACAGTCCGCGGTCCTTCTGCGTGATCACTCGCCAGAGCGGGGATTTGCTGAAATATTTAGAGGCACTGCTTTTGCCCCGCTCGCAATTGTTTAACTATTTACCATGCGACATGGCAGGGTGTCTCCTAATCCGTTCGGGTTACCGGCTGCGAAGGTCAAAAACTTTCGTTAAATCAACATGTTGCGGAATTGGTGAGGATCCCGTCGAGGCAATTCGGCGCTATAGGGGCGGCTCCCCGGCGCATGAATCTTCCCCTCGCGCCGTCGTTCAGCAGGCATTCAGCCGTCTGGAGATAAAAAGCATGCAATTCATCCCGCTCCTGTTTAGGCTGGCGCAGGCTGAAGAGGGGGCCGGAGCTCGCGATATGAGCGGCGACCGGCAGCAAAGGGGCGGCGCTCACGCAGCGCCGGTGGGCGATGAAGACAATTTTGATTGCTGTGCTTTCCGGCATTCTCGTGGCGGGAGCAGCTTTTGCTGCGTCCGTGACGAACAAGGACGGCGACACCGCCGTGCTGGTCGTCGTCGAGGGTGAGAGCCGGATGGAAGTTGCGATCGGTTCCGGCGCGACGGAAATGATCTGCCCGAGCGGCTGTTTCGTCACCGCGCCAAGCGGCGACCGCATCGGCCTTCAGGGCGGCGAAACGATCGAAATCCTCAACGGCTCCATGTTGGTGAAGTAGCGCGATCGTCGCCGCGCCTTGCACGGTCTGACGGTCTTGCCGCGTCGGCAAGGGGCCGCATACCGTCCGGCGCCAAAACACGGTTACTCCTGTGCTCGTCACAGGAGCCCGGCCGCGCCGCGTCGCGAGAGACTTATCGTTCGATGGCGGGGCCATCTCTCTTGTATAAGAGGCGGCACCGTGCGCCGTCTCTTCCCGCTACACCTCAAGGCCGCGTCTATCAGGCGTGATGGCTGCTGACGGCCTTGAGCAGTTCGCCCGTCAGTTCCCGGCTGCTGCTATGGGAAATGTCGCCGAGCGACAGCATGCCGACCATCCGCTTGTCCTCGTTGATCACCGGCAGCCGCCGAATCTTCTTTTCTTCCATCAGGCGGATGGCGTCTTCGAGGGATTCGCTCGTGCGGCAGAAGACGATCTCTTTCGTCATCACATCACGCACCGTGAGCGAAGCAACGTCGTGACCGTTGGCGAAGGCGCGCAAGGCTATGTCGCGATCCGTGACCATTCCGATCAGCCGGTCGTTTTCGCCGACGGGCAGGGCGCCGATATCCTCGTCCTTCATGATGTGCGCCACCGTGCGCAGGTCCGTATCCGGCGAGATCCAACGTACTCCAGGATGCATGGCTTCCGAAATTTGCATCGTAACCTCCCTTGTTCGGCAAAGGGAAAGCATAGTCGGAAATCATGGCTAATCGTTGGTATCCGGCGGAATCTCGTCAGGGCGGGACCGCTCGCGCCATCGGCCAAGCGGCCCCGAATGGGCGAGCCGCCCCACCGGTCAGGTCAGGTTCCTGCGCCGCTCCAGTTCCGCTTCGGTCGGCTGCTCGAATTCGAACGAGCCGGTGACGATCTCGCCGCCGCGGACGTATTTGTTTACGGTTACCCCAGAGCCCGAAACCTTCGAACTGACGAGCTTCAGTGCCATCGGCGAGGCGCCGTCGCCGAACAGTTTCTTGCCCTTTCCGAGCACGACCGGAAAGATCGACACATACATCTCGTCCACCAGATCGTTGTGGAAAAGGGTCTGCAGCAAATCGGTCGAACCTTGCGTCAGGAGGTCCGGTCCGTCTTCGCTCTTCAGCTTCCGGAGCGTGGCGACCACGTCGCTGCCGAGGCTCTGGCTGTTCTGCCAGCCGAGCTTGAAATCCGGATTGCGCGTCGCGACAAATTTCGTGATGCGATCGAACAACGTGCCGATCGGATCGTCGGCGCCGGCATAGGGCCAATGAGCCGCGAAAATGTCGTAGGTCTTCCGCCCCAGCAGAAGGTCGAATGGCTTGGCGAACATCTCGTCCACTGCCGCGCCCATGGTCTCGTCGAAATAGGGGGCCACCCAGCCGCCAAATTTGAAGCCGCCGGTAGGATCTTCCTCCGGCCCACCCGGTGCCTGCATGATTCCGTCGAGACTTACAAATGCACCAACAACGATCTTTCTCATTGCGCTCTCCTTCGTGATCCTTGTGTCTGTAGGACGCCCGAAAGCGGATGAAACCGACACGGTCCGCATAATTTTGCGAACGCATCGTCAGTAGCAGAGTTTCTCCAAGCGCCTATTCCCTCCGCGGCGGCCGGGCGTAGTCGGGAATCATGAAGCGCCGGCGATAGCTTCCCGGCGTCAGCCCGGTGACTCGCTTGAACAGGCGGCGGAAGAAGGCGGGGTCCTCGTAGCCGACCTGCCAACTGATCTCGTCGATCGGTACTTCCGTCCGTTCAAGCCGGCGCTTGGCATCCTCGATCCTCAGGCGCTGGACATAGACGATCGGGCTTAGGCCGGTCGCACCGGTGAAGCGGCGTTTGAACGTGCGTTCGGCGAGCCCGGCGCGGCGGACCATCTCCTCCAGCGGATTGGCGACCGAGAAATGCGTCGCGATCCACTCTTGTGCCGCCTGGATTGCGACGTCTCCATGGTCGTTGCGCCCCTCGAAGACGATGTAGGGCGCGAGCCCGTCCTGATGCCATTGCAGCGCGAAATATTTCGCGATGGCCTGCGCCGCGGTTGCGCCGGCATGGCGGGCGATCAGATAGAGCGCCAGATCGTGCCAGGTCATGGAGGCGCCCGACGTGATCAGTTCTTCGCGCTCGCCGGAGACGACCAGAACGCGCTCGGGATGGATCGTCACTTTCGGGAAGACGGTGTGAAAAGCCTGGGCGTAGCCGAAATGCACTGTCGCATCGACCCCGTCGAAAAGCCCCGTCTCGGCAAGCAGGAAAATACCCGAGCAGGCCGAGCACAAAAGCGCGCCGCGGCGATGCATTGCGCCGAGCCAATCGACCAGTTCCGGATGCCGGCCCTTCTGCCAGCCGTCAGATCCGAGCAGCACCGAGGGGACGATGACGATGTCGGTCGTCTCGATGCCGGCGATACCGCGCTGCACCATCACGGGCACGCCACTTGCGAGCTCCAGCGGGCCGGGCCACAGCCCGACGATCTCGACGCGAAACGGCGGCGCCGATTGCGCGTGGCCGGGCGAAGGAAGCAGGGCAAAGGCGTTCATGACGTCGAAGATGCCGGTCAGCGTCGACACCACCGCATCGGGGATGGCGACGAGGCTCACGTGAAGTGGATGCGTTGCGGTCTCGGGGGTGTTGCGCGGCATCTCGAATCCATCGGACAGGTGGCGCCACATCTGCAAATGAGTTCTACCGCGGGACGGGGCGTGGCGCAAACGGCCCGGTTTCGGACAATCCCGCTCTGCCGTTTGGTCGCTGCCGATGCGATCCTCTGCAAATCCTTGGACCTTCAGATGGAAGAGAGGAGCGGGAAAGATGGAAAAGGTAGAAAACAGGATCGACCAGGCGAAGCTCGATGCGCTCGTCTCGCGGGCGGTCGGCGATCTCTCGGCGGGTTACGGCGGCGTGATGGTCAGCCTCGGCAACCGCCTCGGCCTCTATAAAGCGATGGCCGGAGCCGGTCCGCTCACTTCGAGCGAACTGGCGGCACGGGCCGGCTGCGCGGAGCGCTATGTGCGCGAATGGCTCGGCTCCCAGGTGGCCGGCGGCTACGTGACCTATCATGCAAGCAGCGGCACCTACGAACTCTCGCCGGAGCAGGCGCTTGTGCTGGCCGAGGAGGACAGCCCTGTCTTCATCCCCCATGCCTGGGCGGTTCCTGCTTCCATGTGGGCGGACGAGAACAAGGCGGTGGAGGCCTTCCGCACCGGCAAGGGCATTGCCTGGGGTGACCACGACGGCCGGCTTTATTGCGGCGTCGCCGCCTTCTACAGGAACGCCTACAAGGCAAGCCTGGTCGCCGAATGGCTGCCGGCTCTCGGCGGTGGCATCGAGAAGAAGCTAAGGACCGGCGCGCGTGTCGCCGATATCGGCTGCGGGCACGGGCATTCGACGGTGCTGATGGCGAAGGCCTTTCCGACCTCGCGTTTCCATGGTTTCGATATCCATCCGGAATCGATCATCGAGGCGCGCAAGGTCGCGGCGGAGGCAGGCGTTTCGGATCGGGTAACCTTTACGACCGCGCGGGCGGACAGCTATCCCGGCACGGATTATGACCTGATCTGCTTCTTCGACTGCCTGCACGACATGGGCGATCCGGTCGCCGCGGCGGCGCATGCGGCAAAGGTGATCGCGGGCGAGGGGTCGGTGATGCTGGTGGAGCCCTTCGCCAACGATCGGGTCGAAGACAATGTCTCGCCGGTTGCGCGGATCTACTATGCGGCCTCCACGACGATCTGCTGCGCCCATGCGATCTCGGATGGCGGCCATCTGGTGCTCGGCGCCCAGGCCGGCGAGGCAAGGCTCGCCGACGTCTTCCGCAAGGCCGGCTTCAGCCGCTTCCGCCGGGCGCTGGAGACGCCGTTCAACCTGATCCTCGAGGCGCGGCTCTAGGCGCCCTGCAACGGTTCGGAAACTCCGTTGCCATATAGGATTGGAGCGTTTCACCGTTTCGACAAAGCGCTGAAACGCTCCAGTCACGCCGGCGATTTCGGATGACACTGCGTAACAGCAATTGTCGGCTGGACGCGCCGTCGCAATCATCTCACTATGTGCAGCATGAACCTTCCGCAGGATTTGATATGCCGGCCCTACCGCCAGCTCGCGCGCAATGCTCGCCTTGCCAATGCGCGGCTGGATCGCGCCTGCATGGCGCTTCGTCCCGGTGAATGGGAGGCTCCACGAACGTCTTTCTTCCCCTCGCTCAAGGAGACGATGGTCCATCTTCTGAATGCCGATCGCTATTACATCGACACGCTGCGCGGCGAATGGCCCGGCCTGGCGAGGCCGCCGGGGAGCCGCGCCACGGCGGCCGAATTCGCTATCGAACGGGCAGAGGTCGACGAATGGCTGGTCGATTTCAGCGAGAGCCTGACGGCAGAGGCGCTTTCATGCAAGATCAGCATTCACTGGCCGGAGAGGACACTTACTGAAACTGTCGCCGATACGCTGCTTCACGTTTTCATGCACGGCCAGCACCACCGCGGCCAGATCCACTCGATGCTTTCGGGAACGAGTGTTCCGCCGCCGCAGATCGACGAATTCATCCTCGCCGACAATGGCGAGGCGCGCGTCGAAGACCTCAAGGCATTGGGCTGGACCGAAGCGCGGCTCACGCGATAGGGCAGTCGATCTACCCTTTGCGCTCGGTCTCAGGGCGTCCTATTCTACAGCGCCGCGCGTCTTATCAGATGCGCAAAGGACGCTGTAGCACTTTGAATTGCTGCATTTTTTTGTCCTTAAATCGGTTACGATTTAAGGACACCTGCAGCAGGAAAGTCGTTCGCCGCTCGGGGGCATTTATGTCGGCACGGCCTTTCTCGAAGATTTCCGCGCCGTTCAACGGGCTGATCGCAGCGCTTGGGCTGGTGGCGGTCGCCGTCCTCACCACACCGGATATCACCGGGCGGATGAGGCTCGGGTTGCAGCTCTTGCTCGTGGCGATCTGGGGTGTCTATCTCCTGCAACTGGTCGAGACGCTGATCGTTCGGCGCGCGAAAGGTCCGCAGGACAGCATGCCGGCGATCACCATCGATGTGCTCGCCGTTCTGGTGCCTCTTGCCGGCTTCCTGTTTGCCTCCACGCGTGATCAGGACCTCTTCTGCGCCATCTGGCTGTTGAAGCCGCTACGAAATTCCACGTTCTTCCGGCTGATCGGCAGGGTGATTAGCAACGAGGCGCGCAACCTGATCGGCGTCACATCGGTCTTCGGCCTCGTGCTGTTCGCTGCCGCGCTCGCGGGCTATCTCATCGAACGCGACGTCCAGCCGGATAAATTCGGCAGCATCCCGCAGGCGATGTGGTGGGCCGTCGTCACGCTGTCGACGACCGGCTATGGCGACGAGATTCCGCAGAGCTTCGCCGGCCGCGTGCTGGCCGGGCTGGTCATGATGTGCGGCATCGGCATCTTCGCGCTCTGGGCCGGCCTCCTTGCGACCGGATTCTATGCGGAAATCCGCCGCCAGGACTTCGTGCGCAATTGGCAACTGGTTGCTGCCGTGCCGCTATTCCAGAACCTCGGCTCGTCCGCGCTCGTCGAGATCGTCAGAGCGCTGAGGCCGCGCCTGGTGCCGGCCGGCGCCGTGATCTGCCGCAAGGGCGAGGCGGGCGACCAGATGTACTTCATCGTCGAGGGCCGTGTCTGCGTCGCGACGCCGGACCCGATCGAGCTCGGTCCCGGCAGCTTCTTCGGCGAGATAGCGCTGATAAGCGGCGAGCCCCGCTCGGCGACCGTCAGCGCCTCGACCGAGGTTTCGCTGTTGTCGCTGCACGCGGAGGACTTCCAGATGCTGTCCGCCAGCAACCCCGACATCGCCGACATCATCCGCAAGACCGCCCTCGAACGGCGCGGCGCGACGCCGAGGGCTTGAGGGGGCAAGGCCTCGTCAAGGCTGCATGCCCGGCCGCATGTCTGCGCGGTCGATAATCGGCGCTGCACGGTCCCGCGACACGTGCTACCGTCAATCGCCGTCCAGGTAGGAGAGGGGAACGATCCGATGGGAGAACCGACAGGTCCGCTGCAGCCCGGCGATCCGGCGCCCGCCTTCGCTCTTCCAGCGGCCAACGCCGAGGGGATGGTCTCCCTCGACAGCCTTCGCGGTCGCCCGTTCCTGATAGGTTTCTTTCGCGGGCTGCACTGCCCGTTCTGTCGGCGTCAGGTGAAGCAGCTTGCCCGCGTCCAGCCTGTGCTTCACGCCACGGGAGTGGAGACGCTCGCCGTGATCAACACGCCGGTCGAGCGCGCCCGCCTCTATGATCGTTACCAGCCGACGTCGGTAACCATTCTTTCCGATCCGGACTGCCGCACGCACCGGGCCTTCGGAGTGCCCCGGGCCGAGTTCCTGGCCGATGGCAGCGACGAAGCGGCGGAATGGCCCCATCGAGTGAAGGTCGAGCAGTTCCAAGCGGCGCGCATCAATCCGACCGGCGAACTGCCGCAGCCGTTGCAGCCGATGGAAGCGAACCGCGTACTCAACGCCAAGGATGGGTTCGAGCCGGACGAGACCGACAATGCGATCTTTGCAAAGCACGGCACGCAGCTTGTCGGACATTTCCTGGTCGACGCCGCCGGTATCATCCGCTGGGCGCAGCTCGAGGCACGCGAGGGGCCGGAAGGTCTCTGCACCTTCCCGACCGCGGCCGAGATCATCGCTGCCGCCGACAATCTCGGACACTGACCTTTACGGCGCGTGCTTAGAGCAATTCCAGGAAAAGTGTGTAACGGTTTTCCGTCCGGAATTGCGGCGTTTCAAAGAGTTAGATCATTTCAATGAAACAAATGAAATGATCTAAGTCGGATCCTTTTCGTAGGTTCTTATCCCCGGCGGCAGCTGTACCCAGGAATGACGGCGGCAGTCATAGACCGAATCTTCGGGTGGCGGAAAACTGGGGTCGGCGAAGGCGCCGACGGCGACCGCCACCGAGGATTCTTCGTAGCCTTCCTCGGTGTGGAAGAGGTTCGTCCCGCAGACGGGGCAGAAGCGGAACCTGAACCGCGCACCCTGATCGCCAGTGCGCATGTATTCGGTTGCGGTGCCGGTGACCTCGTAGGGGGCGGCAAAGGCGGCGAGGGCCGCAAAGACGCTGCCCGTTCGGCGCTGGCAGGCGAAGCAGTGGCAAACCCCAACGCCCAGTGGTTCGCCCCGGACTTCGATTCGCAACTGGCCGCAGGAGCATGACGCTGTCCGGGAACGCATGGTGTACCTCGTGCATGTTCCTTACATCGTAGCCGATCTAACGATAAAAACATGCAGCAATTCAAGGTGCTGCAGCGTTCTTTGTGCCTCTGATAAAGACGCGCGGCGCTGTAGTGGGCCGTGGTTAGGCCGTGATCTCAATCATCGTCATCATAGTAGTGTTCGAGATAGCGTCGCCCGCCTTGGTCGTCGCGATATACCCGGTGCAGAAGGTAGCGCCGACAACGGCCATCTTCGCAGTAGGTTTCAACGACCCGCTCGTTGACGATGCCGTTGTTGGACGAAGTGTTCGAACTTGAATTCGACGATTGGCTCCCGGCCACCGCTGTGCCGGCAGTTATCGCCAGAGCAGCAAGCAGGATAAGCTCTATGCGCATGTCGCTCTCCTTCCATCGCCGCAATATTCAGCCACCGCGCCTGAATTGGTGATGAACAGCGCCCGTTCACGGGATCGCGAAAATGCTGATCTCGTTGGTGATGCCGCGAAGCGTGACATTGTGCGACATGGGATTTAGTCCGCGATCGCTGAGGAGGCTGGAGGCACGCGGGTCCTCCACCACCGAACCCGTGGCGAAGATTTCGCGCGAGGTGGCGAGGTGCTGGACGCGCGAGGCGATGTTAACGGTCTGGCCGAAATAGTCCTGGCGCTCGTTGAGGTTGACGGCGATGCATGGCCCCTCGTGGATGCCGATCTTCAGGAGCAGGTCCTCGCTGCCGCGTTCTTCGTTGAGTTCGCGCATCGCATCGCGCATCCGCATCGCGGCGGCGACCGCCCGGTCCGGCGTCGGGAAGGTCGCCATCACCGCGTCGCCGATCGTCTTGACGACGGCGCCGGCCTCGGTCGCGACGATCTCGTTCAGGACGCTGAAATGGGTCTTGACCAGATCGAAGGCCGCAAGGTCGCCGACGCGCTCGTAAAGCTCGGTCGAGCCCCGCAGATCCGTGAAGAGGAAGGTGAGGCTGGTGATCTTCAGCCGCTGGTCGACGTCGATCGTGTCGGTGCGGTAGAGGTCGCGGAACGTCTGGTTGGAAAGCAGGCGCTTGGCCGTCAGGAACGGCCGGCGGCGGCCGAGCATGCCATGGAGCGCGTCGTTCGCGATGCAGACCGAGGGCAGCGTGCGGACTTCCGCGTGGTTTTCCACCTGGATCCTCAGCGGTCCCGGCTGGAGGCGCAAGGTCTCGTTGTGGCGATGGCCGCGGTCGAAGACGAGAGCGAGGTTCCTTCGCTCCTTGGTCGGCTCTCCAGCCACCTCGAGGAACTGCGCCGCATGCGTCACCGGCTCGAAGATGATGACGAACTCCGCTGGAAGCTGCAGCGCGATGACTGCCTTCTCGCCTGGCGGCAATTCCAGCGCCTCGATCATGAACTCGTCGACCTTCTCCTCAAAGCCTTCGTCAGGCAGGTCGACGCCCGAGCCCCAGTAGATCTGGCGGAAATACTCGGCCGGCGGCAATGCGTGCGGGTTGTGCGCCTCGATGTGGCGCACCCGCGGGCTCACAGTGAAGGTCACCTCGACCATTTCGTCGAGCGTCGGCTCGTAGCCGGCGGCACAGAGCGCGCAGGTATATTCCTCCCGCTGCAGGGACTTGAGCGAGGTATTGGCGTCGAGCACCCCGCCGCAGCCTGGGCAGAGCACATTCCATGACAATTCGAAGATGCCGTGATGGGAGGCATGCAGGAAGCCGGCGATCGTCTGCTCCTCGTCGAGCCCTTCGGCCTTTGCGAAGGCAAGCGCGTTGATGCGGCAGAGCTTGCGGTCCGGAGCATCCCGTACGAACCGCTCGAAGGCATCGACAATTTCCGGCTTCACCGATTGGCGCAGCGCATCGAATAGAGTCTGGGCTTCATTCATCGCGCTATTCTATACGGAATCCGCCGCGTGGTCAGGGGATTTGATCGGCGCCTAGCAGACTTCGGCGAAAAGCGACCCACAACGCTTGTCTTCCACGCCGCCTTGCGTGCGGAGCGCGACGGTGCTGCGTGGTTCGAAAAGTATATATTTGGTTATACTAATTGTAATTTTGAAGTAAAGTAATTATTGCGTTGTCTTTTGATGGTATTTCTCAATTATTGATAGCGTTTCAATTAAAAATACAGTAATGAGCTGTCGCGGTTATATTTTTGGGCTGGGAGAGCGCAACATGGCCACTATTGTGGGCACTGTCGGAAACGACGCGTTACTAGGAACTGACGAGAAAGATCGCATCTGGGGCCTCATCGGGGCCGACGAGATCGATGCAGGGGAGGGTGACGATCTGGTCGACGGTGGCGCGGGAGACGATCGCCTGACGAGCCGGGACGGCTACGACCGCCTCGATGGTGGCGAGGGTGACGACCAGATCGCCCTGATCGGCACCGGCGGCGCGATCACCGGCGGTGTCGGCTTCGATACGCTCGCGATCGACCTTTCCAACGTCAATACCGCCGTCAGGTTTAGCGGCGAACACGGTCATGGCATCATCGGCTACGACACATCGACCTGGGAACACATCTTCTTCAACCGAATCGAGCGGCTCGTGCTGACGACCGGCAGCGGCGACGACCGGATCTTCGGCGCGGCGACCGACGACGTCATCTCGACCGGTGCCGGAGACGACATCATCGGCCCTTACGGCACCGACGGCGACGACGGCACCAGCATGCTGGGCGACGACACGCTCGACACTGGCGACGGCGGGGACATCATTGTCGACAGGAGCGGCGCGAACCGCATCTTCGCCGGCAACCACAGCGACATAATTACCACCACACTGACTTCCTCCGTGATCGACGGCGGGGAAGGCTGGGACAAGCTCTCCTTGTTCGATGAGGGGAGGACCGAGGATCTGACTGTCGATTTCGCGCAGGGCTTTGCCTCGACCGGCACCCTTATCAGCGGCATCGAGGTTGCCAGCGTCCATCTCGGCAGCGGCAACGACACGGTGATCGGCGGAAATCTCTTCTCCCTCTACGCCCATCTCGGCGAGGGCGACAACTACGTCGAAGGCAGCAGCGGCAGGGACAACCTCGCGTCCGGAAGCGGTGACGACGCTCTCTATGGCGGCATGGGCGATGACGTCCTGGTCAGCGTCGGCGGCAACGATGTGCTGATGGGCGGCGCCGGCAACGACGAGATCCACGACTCGGGGACGAGTTTTGACGACGGCGACACGATCATCGACGGCGGCGCGGGCGACGACCTGATCCTGGTGCATTCGCCCGCCGGCATCATCAATGGCGGAGACGGAAGCGATACGCTCCACATCACCGCGCCACTCCCAGGCGTGACCAATTTCGATGCCGCGACGGGCATGCTCGGCACGACGCTGTCTTTCAGCGGCATCGAGACGTTCAAGGTGGCGGGCGGCGCGGGCGATGATACGATCCGCACCCTCGCAGGCAACGACAACCTCACGGGCAACGGCGGTAACGATCGCCTCGACGGCGGGGCGGGCAACGACGTGCTTTGGGGCGGTGTCGGTAACGACGTGATGACGGGCGGTGCCGGCGCGGATGGCTTCCTGTGGTCGTCTGATACGTCATCCGGCACCGGCGTCGACCATATCACCGACTTCGACGCAGACGGCGGCGACGTGCTGCGGTTCATCGGCCACGCATCTGCGGCCACGGGGATCGACAGCTTCGCCGACCTCGTTGCGGCGGCGACAGAGACGGGCGACGGACTCTACATCGCCTTCAATGGATCCAGCACGTTTGGACTCCTCCTCGACAACGTTTCGCTGTCAGACCTCTCGGCGGACGACGTTGTATTCGCCTAGATGGCGATGATCGTGGGTCGACCTGACCCACGATCATGATCATTCGAGGAGTTAGAGCCCTTCAGGGTTAAATGGAAGCAGTTCTGCCGGAGCAGGTTTTCGTCAGGCTCAGAGGCGATTGGCGAAGGGGCGTACCCGGATGTACGTCCGAGCCGATCGCCTCTGAGCCTGGCGGAAAGATGCCCGGCCCTTCGGGTCGGCTGAAACGGGCCGCCTGATCGACCGGCCGGCTTGGACGTATGCTTTGGCTACGCCGCGCGCCGGCCGGTCGACCATCCGACTCCGTTTGAGCCAACAGAACTGTTTCCATTTAACCCTGAAGGGCTCTAGAGGAGAGGGCGCGGAAAATCGCAGTCGGAGAGTACCGCGCGTCCAATCAGCCGGGAAGTTGCTCGGCGCGTGCGGCAATTCTCTCATAGGCCTCCTCTGTCGGCACGCGTATCCAGCGGCCTGCTGCGAGGCGCAGCAGCGCCTTCAGATGCACGCGCCCGCCATAGCCGACGAACGGCGCAAAGGGCGTCATCTGAGGCTGCGGCCCGGGATAGAGCCGCGCGAATTCCGCGAAGTTCGTGAAACCCTCGTGGGTGCCGGCCTCGAGAAGGAGAGTTTCGACGGGGGCGCCCTCCGCCAGTATCACCTCATGCGTGTCGAGGGCGATATGGAAATACTCGATCTCGCGCTCGTCCGCAGGAGGGGCGGGCGCTATCGACGTCCCATTGATGAGATCTTGCACTCTGATGAGGACGCCATCGATGAACAGGGCGTGGCCGGCCGAGAGGTAGAGATCCCGATGCGGCGTATGCTCATCGAGGGCATGCTGGCAGATGCGGATCGGCACGACACTGTCACTCCAGCTGGACCCGCTCAGCCGGTAGAGATGGCGGCCGATCCATTTGATCGCGCGGGCTTCGCCCCGCACGGTCTCGACAAGATCGCCGATCCGAAGTTCCTCGATCCGGGCCCCGCCGCTCGGCGTCATGATCGAAGTGCCGCGGAGAAGACATTTCGGGCCTTGACCGGGGCTGTTCCCCGGCCCTTTGCCGGGTTTCGGTCCGTTTCCCGGTTTTGCCGCTTGGGCATGGGCTGTTGAAGACGGGAAGAACGTCGTCGCGGCAAACGTGCCCATTGCCGCAATTCTGGCGCCTGTCGCGGCGGCTACGCCGAGGAAGTGACGTCTTGCCCGATTGAGCTGCGGGCGCTGCTCTCTGGCTGACGACATGGTTCTCTCCCGACTTTCCAACACACGGTTCCCGAGAACGACCGCAGCTTATCCTGACGCAGAATATCCAATGAGAAAATTCGGATATTCGTTCTGGTGCATACGGCAACGGTCGTACTCACTGCCACGAAGGTGGAGGTGGCTCATACTTTTGGCGAGCGGGATTGCTGGAACTACAGCGCTGCGCGTCTTATCAGACGTGCAAAGGTTGCGTAGGACCGATCGACATTAACACGCGATAAGTGTTTTCCCCCTAGCATGCGTCTCGCGGACACTCTTTCTCAAAGGCGATCAATGTCATTTTTCGGCGTTTCCGGAATGTACTATTCCGGCGAATCCCTCGGCGAACACCGCATCGTGCTTGCCGAGGACTCAAACCTCTTTGCCTCGATGGTTTCGAAGCGGCTGAAGGAGTTGTTCGACATTGACGTGATTGTCTGCCGCGACTACGAGGACCTGCAGTTCGCCGTCGAGAACGCTTCCTTTCCGGCTTCGCTCGCGATCTCCAACATCAATCTGCCCGGCGCCGAAAACGGCGAGGCACTGAACTATCTGATCGACATGAGCGTGCCGACGATCGTCTTCACCGGCTCATTTCAGGAGAAGACGCGCGAGGCGATCCTTGCCAAGGACATCGTCGATTACGTCATCAAGGACAGCGTCTTCGCCGTCGACATGCTTGCGGAGTCTGTCTGCCGCTTCCTGACCAACCAGAAACATCACGTGCTGATCGTCGACGACAGCCCGACGGCGCGGGCGCTTTTGACGACGCAGCTCAAACGTTACAATTTCCGCACAAGCTCGGCCGAGAGCGGCGCCGCAGCGCTCGAAATCCTGAAGAACAACCCTGACATCGCGCTCGTCATCACCGACTACAACATGCCGGATATCGACGGTTTCGAGCTGACGCGCCGCATCCGGGCGGCTCATGGCCCGCATCAGTTGCGCATCATCGGCGTCTCGTCCTCGACGAACCGCCTGCTTTCCGCGCGTTTCCTCAAGGCCGGCGGCAACGATTTTGTCGTGCGTCCCTTCGTCAACGAAGAATTCTACTGCCGCGTCAACCAGAACCTCGACACGCTGACAAAGATCCGCACCTTGAGCGGGAAGATGAAAATCCCGGCTTGACGCCGTACTCCTTTCAGGTCTCGCGGCAGGCTTGCGTGCTGTGGATTTCGGCACTGCCGGTTGCTGTGTTAACGGAATCGCAACCGGCAGGCCTTTCAATCCGTACAAATAAAGAAATGGGGAAGCCCGGTGGCGGATCCTGTCGAATGGCAACTCGGCAGATGAGCGTGTACCGGGCAATTGTTTTTGGCCAGCGTCATTCTCGGGAAGCACGCCTGCGGCCAGTGCATGAATCACTGAATGATTGCTTGAGTCGGAGACGATTCAAGCGCCGAAACCAGGAATCGTGCATGAATTCATTTGGTTGCAGTTATCCGGCATCTTGGGGGCGAGATACGGGTTCTGTAGGGGTGGGGTTGCTGGGACCGTGAGACTACGTCGCACGTCGGGGCAGGCGAACAGCGTGCAGAAGCATCGCGACAAGCGGCTGCTGCTCGTCGAGGATTCGCGCATGTTCGCGACGGCGTTGAAGTTTGGGCTGGAAAGCATGCTCGGCACACGGGTAACGCATTGCGGAACCTTCGAAGCGGTGAAGGCGGAGCTAGCCGCCGGCCCTGACGAATTCTCCCTGGCAGTGGTCGACCTCAACCTGCCCGACGCGCCGAACTGCGAGGCGCTCGATTTCGTTCTCGCTAGCAACATACCGGCGATCGTTTTTACCGCCGCCTTCAACGACGGGACGCGCGAGCAAATCCTCGGCAAGGACGTGTTGGGCTGCATCGTCAAGCACGAACCGCAATCGATCGAGCGCCTGATCGCCGCCGTCGACCGGGCGCTGACCGAGGGCCGGACGACGGTGCTGCTCGTCGATCCTAACAAGGCGTCGCGCTACGATCTCGCCAGTCTTTTGCGCCAGCAGCGCTTCTCGATCGTCGAGGCGTCGGCGGCTGGCGAAGCCTTGCGACTGCTCGACGCGGGCGAGGCGGTCGATCTGATCGTCACGGATACCGAGCTCGAAGACATGACGGGCGTGGCGCTGATCGCCGAGATCCGCAGCCGCCAGGGCGAGGAGGCCGCGCCGGTCATCGGCCTCTCGGATCACGGCGACGCCCGTCTGGCAGCGCGTTTCCTGGAGGCGGGCGGGGCGGACTTCATCCGCAAGCCATTCCTCGAGGCGGAATTCAGCGCACGGGTGGGGCAGGCGGCCGCCATGCAGAAGCGCTTGCTGGCGCTGCGCCGCCTCGCGGCAAGCGACTATCTGACGAACATCTACAATCGTCGCCACTTCTTCCTCACCGGCCCACGGCTCGTTGAGCAATGCCTGAGGCGCGGTGAGAGCACCGCTATTGCCGTCCTCGACATCGACCATTTCAAGCGCCTCAACGACACCTATGGTCACGAGATCGGCGACATCGTGCTGAAACACGTGGCACGGCGTCTGAAGTCAATTGTCGGAGAGGAGCATCTGCTGGCGCGCCTCGGCGGCGAGGAATTCGGCATTCTCTTCAACGGGCTGGACTCGCGCCGCGCCTATGACTTCTGCGAGCGGCTGCGGCTCGAACTGGAAAGGTCGAAAATCGTCGCGGACGACGAGGAACTGACGATCACAATCTCGATCGGCCTTGCGACCATCGAGGCCCAGGAAGCCTTCGACAATTACCTGCACGCGGCCGATCAGTTCCTCTACATGGCAAAACATGCCGGGCGAAACCGGGTAATGTCGGAATTGACGCTGCTCGACGCGCTGGCGTCGTAGCGCCTCCCCGAAAAGGTGCCTACCGGCTTCCGACTGGAACGCATCGTTTCAATGCAGGTTGAAACAAGCCGAAGATCGTCATGATTCGGTTTGACATGCCCGAAGAGTCTTCCACGGCGCGTCTGCGCCGTGATCAACTCTGGCTTCATAAACAAGATGGCACTTGCAAACATTTCAACGTATTACGGCGATCTCGTCATGCCGGAAGAGATCGCCGAAAGGAAGGCCGCAGGCGGCCCTGCGAGATCGGGCTGCTGTGCAGGAAATTTACCGCGCCATCTGCAGCGTCAGCTTGCGCTCGGCGCGTTCCTGCTGGGGCGAGCGATTGTAGAGTTCGCGATAGCACTTGGAGAAGTGCGAGGCCGAGACGAAGCCGCAGGCGACGGCCACTTCCACCACCGGCATCGACGACTGGATCAGCAAGTGACGGGCGCGGTCGAGCCTGATCTCGAGATAGTAGCGCGCCGGCGAACGGCCCATTTCCTGGCGGAAAAGGCGCTCGATCTGGCGGCGCGAAAGGTCGGCGTTCTCGGCGATCTCGAGCAGCGACAGCGGCTCGGCGAGATTGCTCTCCATCAGTTCGATGATCGACAGAACCTTCGAGTTCTGCACACCGAGGCGGGCGCGGAGCGGCAGGCGCTGGCGGTCATGCGGCCCGCGCACCCGGTCGGTCAGCGCCTGTTCGCAGACCCGGTTGACGAGGTTCTCGCCGAAATCCTGGTCGATGAGGTTCAGCATCATGTCGAGCGAGGCCGTGCCGCCGGCGCAGGTATAGATGTTGCTGTCGATTTCATAGAGGTCGGCATAGACATCGGCCTGCGGGAAGCTTTCGGAGAAACCGGGCAGGTTTTCCCAGTGGATGGCGCAGCGCTTGCCGGTCAAGAGCCCGGCGGACGCCAGCACATGGGCGCCGGTGCAGAGGCTGCCGACGGCGACGCCGCGGTTATAGACCTCGCGCAGCCAGGCATTGACCGACTTGTTCTGGAAGTCCTCCACATAGATGCCGGAACAGACGAGCACCATCGAGGGGCGGTTCTCTCCGGCGAGGAACTTGCGCTCGTCGGCAAGCGATGTGTTGACTTCGAGCGCGATGCCGGCGGACGAGAAGACCTTCTGACCATCGGTCGAGGCGAGGCGCCATGTATAGGCGTCGTAACCGAGCATCCGGTTGGCGATGCGGAGCGTTTCGATCGCCGCCGAGAAGGGCAGCATGGAAAAGTTCGGCACCAGAAAGAAAACGAGCGAACGCTTTTTGGTCAACGGTTTGTTCATGAGTCCTCCCAGGCTCTACGCTGCACATATTCGTCGCGTGGAATGGGTCTCTCGGCTTGTCAATTTGCGACACTGACATGGAAAGCCGCGACTGGGAAGATATTTCTCATTGCGACATGGCGGCAATCCGGCCATTTTGGGCGGCGTTCCGGCAAGTTTGTGGAAAAGCGACAGAATGTCCGGCGCGTTTGGCGCAATCTGGCAAAAAGACGCGTAGGATGAGTGGCGCTGCGCCTGCCTCTCCTGGTTGCGGTATTGTTGATTGCGACCTCCTCGGAGGAGGTGTTGGCGGTGTCGGTATCTGACAAGGCTCATGTGGTCTCCAAAGTTGGATCACATTCTTCGGGCTTCCGGAGATAAGCCAAGCCGCCCTTGCTCGGCTGCACTTCCGCTTCCGGAACGCTTGCTTGTCACGCCGATATAGGGTACTCCCCTATACTATGCACACGATCCGAAACCAAGCCAAACTGCTCGCCCGCGTCCGTCGCCTCAAGGGGCAGATGGAGGCGATCGAACGTGCGCTCGAGGCCGAGCGGCCCTGTGGCGAAGTTCTCAATCTGGTGGCCTCCGTGCGCGGCGCCGTCCAAGGCCTCACAGTCGAGCTGATCGAGGATCATATTCGCGAGCACGTTGCCGCCCCGGGGACGGGCGACGATCTTGAGCAGGAACAGCGTGCCCGCGAGCAGGGCGCCGACGAGCTGATCGAAGTCGTCAGGAGATACCTGAAATGAGCAAGACCCACGCTTCCGCTTCGAACGGGCACGATCATGTCTTTCTCGGCGACAATCACCAGCGCAACGAGCGTCGCACCTGGTTCGTCATTGCGCTGACGGCGGCGATGATGGTGGCGGAAATCGCGGCGGGCACGTATTACGGCTCGATGGCCCTCGTCGCCGATGGTTGGCATATGTCGACGCATGCCGCCGCCATGCTGATTGCGGCGTTCGCCTATCTTTACGCCCGACGTAACGCCCGCAACCGGCGTTTCACCTTCGGCACCGGCAAACTCGGCGATCTCGCCGGCTTTGCGAGCGCGATCGTGCTGGCGCTAATCGCGCTGTTGATCGGCTGGGAAAGCCTTCTCCGCCTGCTGAACCCGGTTGCGATCAGCTTCCCGCAGGCGATTTCCGTCGCCGTGCTCGGCCTCGCCGTCAATCTCGTCAGCGCCTGGCTGCTGCGCGATGACCACTCCCATCATCACCACGGTCACGATCATCATCATCAGCACCACCATGACGATCATGATCATGCGCACGGAGCGGCTGGCCACGGCCGTGACAACAATCTGCGCGCCGCCTATCTGCATGTGCTTGCGGATGCGTTGACCTCGGTTCTGGCGATCGTCGCGCTGACGGCGGGAAGCCTCTATGGCTGGATCTGGCTCGATCCGTTGATGGGTGTGGTCGGCGCCCTGGTGATTGCCCGCTGGTCGGCCGGCCTGATCCGAGACGCTGGCAGCGTCCTTCTGGATTACCTTCCGGCCGGCGAGGACTTGCCTGAGGAAATCCGCGCCGCGATCGAGAAGGACGGCGACCGCATCACTGATCTCCACGTCTGGCAGCTCGGCCCCGGTCATCACGGCGCCATCGTCTCGCTGGTGACGAAAAACCCGCAAAGCCCGTCGCTCTATCGCGACAAGCTCGCGCATCTGCACGAACTTTCCCATGTGACGGTCGAAGTCGAGCGCCTGGCGGCATGACTTCGGCGCTCCTTCGGGCTACTTCATGTCTCCTTAAATCGTAACCGGTTTAAGGACAAAAACATGCGCAATTCAAAGTGCTACAGCGTCCTCTGTGCGTCTGAAAGACGTACGGCGCTGTAGACGGTGGCAGGCCGCGGCTGCCGCCTATCCGACGCGACCGCGGGTTGCGTCGAGGTGTGGCGGGAAGTCGCAGCAAGTTGCTTCTGGAACGCAAGCATCCATTAGGTTATCGAACGTACCAAGGCGCTCTAAGGAAGACGCGTGTGAACGGTACGATGCATTTTTTCAACAGTCTGGGTCTGATGGCGTTGCTGGCCATCTTCTACGGCTCGTTGCTGCGCCGGCGCATGTCAGCGACGCTCCGCAAGGCGGTCATGGGCGTGCTGTTCGGAGGTGCGGCGGCGATCGCGGTTCTCCAGCCGATCTATCTCGGCTCCGGCGTGCTGGTCGATGCGCGCAACCTCATCGTCGGCTGCGCTTGTGCTTTCTTCGGTCCGCTCGGCGCTTCGGCAACCCTTGTCATTACGGCGATCGCTCGCGTCCATGCCGGCGGGCCTGGCATCGATGGTGATTGCCTATCTGATGGGAGCTGCGTGGGAGCGGTCGGTGCGACCGCGCTTGAATAGCACCTTCCTAAGCTTCCTTGCGCTCGGCGCGATGATTTCCGTGAGCCTGCTCGGCACAGTGCTGCTGCCTGCCGATCTGCGAATGAAACTGCTCACGGAGGTCGGCCTCTTCAGCACTGGCTTCAATCTCCTGGGCGCGGTTGTTCTCGGCAGTTTCATCGAAAGGGAACGGCGGCACGCAGCGCGCGAGTCGAGACTGAGCAACGAAGCAAAGACCGATCCGCTGACCGGTCTTCTGAACCGGCGCAGCTTCCAGGAGCGCTACGAACGCCAGACGCAGGGACGCAACCGCACCGGTTCGGCCCTGCTGGTGGTCGATCTCGACCATTTCAAGAGCGTCAACGACGCCAACGGCCACGACGTCGGGGACATCGTGCTGCAATCCGTGGGACGCCTTTTGACCGAGACGGTGCGGCAAAGCGATGTCGTTGCCAGAATAGGCGGCGAGGAGTTCGTCGTTTTCCTGCCCAACACGGAACTCGGCAACGCACGGCTTTTGGCGGAGCGTATACGACAGAATGTCCAGCGAGCAGGTGTCGAGGTCGAAGGCAGGCAAATCAGGATCACAACCAGCGTCGGCGGGCACTGGCATCACGGCATCGTCGACCTTGCTGTGGCGCTGAAACGGGCTGACATCGCCCTTTACCGGGCGAAGGAAGGCGGCCGCAACCGCGTGGAGTTCAGCCCGGCGGCCTGAGCGCCTGCTGCATGTTTCCTTGAACGTAGTCGATTTAAGGACGAGGCCTTCGTGATGGATGTGAGGAAAGAAGCCGATTTTGCGGCGGCCATCCGGAGAAACTGATCAGGGTGGCCGCAGATCGTCGCCCGTCTGCATGACCGAAAGTCGTCCGCGGCACCCGCAAACAAAAAGGGCATTCCGTTTAGGGAATGCCCTTCAGAGGTCAAGTCTTGCCCTACATCGGGCGGGGGGATATTTGGCGTCGGCGCTCATTGTTCGCTCTTATGGGCCTCATGCACCTCGTCGTCCGCGGACGGGAAGCCGATATCCTTCAGCGTGTCGTAGGACAGGCTTTCCAGGACGACTTCATTGCGGTGCCGCTTCCAGGCGGCCCAGGCGCGGGCGCGCAAGTTGAAGAGGCCGGGCAGGGCGGACAGCCCGTGGCTCGATGACGATGAAAACTGGTTCGTAGACATTTCTGGTTCCTTCTGAGCTTCTCAAAAGGTCGCGACCATGATGGTAGATATGGCGCAACCTCATTGATCATTCAAACGAATATGTTTGATGTTTTCCATCAAACATGGTGATCGGTTGCCGCCTCACACAACAACTTTATCCGAAGGCGTCGCCGGATGTTGTTCCATGAGTAACAGGTCGTTCCTGACCCTCGCCGGAAGTCTCGCCAATTCGCGGCGGGTTTCCACCCGATTCCTGGCGATGTTGTTGGCGCGCCGCCTCGTGGCGATCCGGTCGATGAAGGACCGGGCGTGCGACAGGATGGCGAGCACCATGTCGTCATCGCCTGAGGCAAGCGCCACGGTTTCCGGCTGAAGCCGGACGACCGTATCCGGTTTGACGGCGGCGGCCATCTGCCCGTCGGTTTTCATGTATGAGGCGTTGCCGTGCGGCGTAATCACCAGTGTCAACGCGGACATGAGCTTCCTCCTTTTCGAGATCGCGCTGCCAATCCAGAAGCATGAACGGGACCCGTTCCTCTCAAGTTTCGACGGATGCGGGCGGAAAACATCGCTCCGACCCCTCTCTCGTCCTGCCCTGGATCTTCCTTGCAGCTTGACTATCGCTCACGCTTGATGTTCAATCAAACGAAATGAACTCATGTTATCTTTCAGATTTTCTGAATGAGGATATCGCCATGAACATGATGTTGCGCCACGCGCTTCCGCTGCTTGAGATGGATGTCCTGAAGACCTTTGTCGCCATCGCGGAAACGGGCAACTTCACCACCGCGGCGGAGACTGTCTACCGCACGCCGTCGGCCGTCTCGATGCAGATCAAGAAGCTGGAGGAACTGCTCGGCTGCACGCTGTTTCTGCGTGACGCGCGCTCGGTGTCGCTGACGCCGAAGGGCGAGTTGCTGCTCGGCTTTGCCCGCCGGCTTCTGTCGCTCAACAATGAAACGGTGTCGCGCTTCCTTCTGCCCGACATGAACGGCGTTGTCCGGGTGGGCGCGCCGGAGGATGTCGGCGAACGGATCCTGCCGGACGTCTTGAAGCGCTTTGCCGAGTCCTATCCAAATGTCACCGTCGACGTATCGATCGGCATGAGCAACGCCATGCGCAAGCGCGTCGACGAGCACCGGCTGGACATCGCCATCTTCAACAGCCTGACCGACGATGTGCCGAAGGGCACGGAAATCCTGATGCAGGAAAAGCTCGTCTGGGCCGGCGCGAAATGCGGCAATGCGCATCTGCGCGATCCTCTGCCGGTTTCGATGTGGGAGGACGGCTGCGTCTGGCGCGCCGATGCGGTCGAGAAACTGTCGCGGGCCGGCCGCAAGTTCCGCGTCGCGTTCCTCAGCGCCTATACGACCGGGCAGCGGGCGGCGGTGCTGGCGGGCCTCGCCATTGCGCCGCTGCCGCGCTACCTCGTCCGCGGCGAGATGGTCCAACTCGGCGAACACGACGGCCTGCCTGATCTCGGCCATTACGACATCGGGCTCAAGGTCATCGAGGATGCACCGGCACCGGTGCTGGCGGTCGCCGATCATGTGCGTGCCGCCTTTGCCGAACTGCAGCTGCAGTAGATCCGTTCAATTTAGCGTCACGTTCGGGGGCGCCGCGTGTTCGATCGAATACGCGGCGCTTCGTTTTCCGGGGCTTTTGCTGCACGTCTTCAGATTGACAGAAATAAGTCTCGGCTTATAATAAGTCATGACTTATGAAGATAGATTGTTCGCGGCCCTTTCCGACCCGACCCGGCGCGCGATTTTCGAGCGTGTCGCGGAGCAGCGGCAGTCGGTCGCCGAACTGGCGCGGGTGATGCCGGTGTCGCAGCCGGCGATTTCGCAGCATTTGAAGGTTCTGAAGGAAGCGCGGCTCGTGCGGGACGAGCCTTCGGGCGCGCGTCGGATCTATTCGATCGATCCGGAAGGGCTGGGCCCCCTCCGAGCGTGGCTTGACCGCTTCTGGAGCAAGCAGCTCGCAGCCTTCAAGGCCGCGGTCGAGACGGCGGACGATCCCTGAAATATTATCAAACGGGAGAAAGCAACATGAACAAGATCGAGCCGACGCCGGTCCGCAAGTCCGTCACCGTGCGCGCGTCGCCGGAAAGGGCGTTCGACGTCTTCGTCAGCGGCATGGGAACCTGGTGGATCAAGGACCATAGCGTGTCGCAATCCGGTCAGAAGACGGTGGTCGTCGAGGCCGTTGCCGGGGGGCGCTGGTACGAAATCGGCAAAGCCGGCGAGGAGTGCGACTGGGGACGCGTCATCGATTGCGATCGACCGAACCGCATCTTATTCGCCTGGCAGCTCAACGCCGATTTCACCTTCGACCCGGAGTTTTACACTGAGGTGGAAGTCCTCTTCGAGGCGAAGGGCGATGAGACGACAGTAACCCTCGAACACCGCCACCTTGGGAATTACGGCGCGAAGGCCGAAGAGATGCACGGCATGTTCGATTCCGAGAGAGGCTGGGGGGCATCGCTCGCCTCCTATGCCGCCAAGGTAGCGTAAGGTCTCGGCTGCGCCCTGGTCACCGCATGGACATCAAGTTAGCCACGAGGCCGGCCTTGACCTCGATCGCAGGCTTCGCCCCGAGCGCGCCTGTCGGATAGCCGATGTCCTGCAGCTCGTCGGGGCTGAGGCTCTCAAGCGCCTTGAGTGTCTGCGCGTGCCGGCGCCGCTTTGCAAACTCAGCTGCAGCAAAGGCGAGACGCTCTTTTAGAGCGTGAACGATATCGCCGGTGTGGGTTGCGTATCCGGAGTGATAGTCTGCGGTAGCCATCTCGGCCTCCATCTTCGAATTGATGGACGCAAGTTGCCATGGCCGCGTTTTACCGCTGTTCAGGCGGGAGTGAAATGCAGGTGAGGCCGAAGGGGACAAGCGCTAAATCTGCGTTAAATCGAACGCAATCGATGCTAACGTGGCCCGTATTTTGTGAAACGGAGCCAGCGCATGCGCATTCGGTTGCTCGGGGAGCTCACCGTCGTTTCGCCGTCGGATCAACCGGTTCGGTTCACGACGCGCAAGACCGCGCTCGTCTTTGCCGCCCTGGTGTTGGCAGGACGCCGGGGCGTGCGACGAGCCTTGCTGGCCGATAGCTTCTGGCCGGGGCGTGGCGAGGCGCAGGCGCGCAACAGCCTGCGCCAGGCGCTCGTCGACATCAGGCACGCTTTCCCGGCCGGCAATCGCGCAGCGATCGAGATCGAGTCCGACCTTGAGACGGTCGCCCTTGCCGCCGGCTCAAGCGAGGCCGACCTCTGGGTCTTCGATCACCTGATCGAACAGGGCGGGATCGGTAACCTTGCGGCTGCGGCGGAGCTTTATCGCGGCGATCTCCTCTCTGAGACCTCGATTCCCGACGAGCTCGAACAATCGTTCCAGCCGCACCGCAGCAACTACCGGCAGAAGGCGCTGCAGCTCGTCGAGCGGTTGAGCCGCGATCTGAAGGCTGGCGGCGACACGGCGGGCGACCAGGCCTGCGAGCGCCTGGCGGAGCGGCTGCTGGCCTCCGAACCCGCCGCCGAGGAAGCGCACCGCGCCATGATCCGTATCTACCAGCATCGCGGGCAGGCGAATGCCGCCATGCGGCAATACCTCCTCTGCCGCGAAGCGTTACAGCGCGAACTCGGTGTCGAGCCGGAAGCGGCGACACGGGCACTGATCGAGACGCCTCTGGAGGCGCCGCCGCCGCAGCCATCCGTCACGGCCGTGCAAAAGGACGCCCATGCCACGGTGCCACGCGAAAGGGAGCAGCCCTCCGTCGTCGTCATGCCGTTCGACAATCTGAGCAGCGAAGAGGACGACTATTTCGTCGATGGTGTCGTCGAGGAGATCACCGCGGCGCTGTCGCGCGTTCGCGATTTCTTCGTGATCGCCCGCCAGTCGGCCTTCACCTACAAGGGCCGCTTCATCGATGTGCGCGAAGTCGGGGCCGAGCTCGGCGTTTCCTATGTGGTGGAGGGCACGGTTCGGCGCGGTGGTGACCGTCTGCGCATTTCCGTGCAACTGGTCGATGCGGAGTCGCGCAAGCAACTGTGGTCGGATCGCTACGAGGGGGCGAGCGCGGACCTGTTCGAGTTCCAGGACCGGATCGCGGCCCAGGTCGCCGGCGCCATCCATCCGGCCGTTCGCCACGCGGAGATTGAATCCGCGACGCGCAAGCCGCCCGCAAATCTCAGAGCCTACGACCTGGTGATGCGTGCCTTCCCGAAACTCTGGGGGCAGAATGCCGTGGCCATCGCGGAGGCGATGAAGACGCTTCAGGAAGCGCTGCAGCTCGACCCGAAATATGGCCGCGCGCATGCGCTGCTTGCCTGGTGCCACGCGCTGAACATCACCTATCTCTGGTCGCCAGACCAGGCCGCCGAGTTGCGGGCGACGCTTGATGCCGTCGATCGGGCATCCGGTCTGGTCGAGGACGACCCGACGGCGCTGACCGCCTGCGGGGCGGCGGTCAGCCTTTCTGGCGATCAGCAAAGGGCGGCCGCGCTGATCGAGAGCGCGCTGGCGCTCGATCCGAACAATGCCTGGGCCTGGACCCGGTTCGGCTGGGTCGGGATCTATCAGGACCAGGCGGCCGAGGCGCAGGAACGGTTCGAGCGGGCGATGCGGCTGAGCCCGCTCGATCCCTTCGTCTTCAACATGCGCATGGGGCTAGGGGCTGCCTACGCGCTCGCCGGCCGGTTTTCGGAGTCGGTGGCGATCGCGCGGGACGTGGTCACGCGCAATCCCAACGTCACCTGGGCCTATCGTCAACTGGCTGCCTGGGCCGCCATGAACGACGACATGAAGATCGCCCATTGGGCGGCCGAGCGGTTTCTCGCCATTCAGCCCGACTACACGATCGCCAAATATCTCGCGCTTCCGTCGCTGCGTGACGTCAGCCGTTTCCGCGAGACGATGGCGGCAGGCATGAAGAAGGCGGGCATGCCGGAGGGTTAGGACGCTGGGCACGCCTATCAGTCGCATGTCGCACGGCTCGCGCTCGCAGCGGTCCCGGCGCTTGTCGAAATAGCCTATGGCGGCGCCCAGTTCTATTTCGCCGGCAGACGCTGCTTGACGATCGCGGCATGGAAACGGGCCCCGTGAATCAGCCCGGCATCATTGAAATCGTAGGTCGGATTGTGCAGCGGTGCGGAATCGCGGCCGTTTCCGAGGAAGACGAAGCAGCCGGGGACGTGCTCGAGGAAGCGCGCGAAATCCTCCGAGCCGGTCATCGGTTCACGGGCCGTGGCGATACGATCCGGTTCGAACACGGTCCTTGCGGCGGCGAAGGCTTCCCCGACCAGGGCGGCGTCGTTGAGGAGGGGCACGAATTCGCGCGTATAAGTCACTTCGGCGGAGACGTTGTAGGTCAGCGCCGTGCCCTCCGCGATCACGCGCATCTGCTTCTCGATCTCGGCACTCACTTCCGGCCGGAAGCTGCGTGCATCGCCAAGGATGCGGGCAAGGCCGGGCAGGGCGTTGCGGGTGCCGTCGGTAATAAGCTCCGTGACCGAGACGACGCCGATATCGGCTGGACTCAAGCGGCGCGAGACGATCGTCTGCAGGTTGGTGACGAGGGCGCAAGCGGCCACCAGCACTTCGTTGCCGGCGTGCGGACGCGCAGCATGGCCGCCGACGCCCTTGAGGATGATTTCGAAAGTGTCTTCCGCCGACATCATGGCGCCGGCACGGGTCTCGAAATGGCCGACGGGAAGCCCCGGCATGTTGTGCAGCCCGTAGATTTCCTCGAACGGAAATCGCTCCATCAGGCCATCGTCGAGCATGGCGAGGGCGCCCTTGCCCCATTCCTCCGCCGGCTGAAAGATGAAGCGTACGGTGCCGTCGAAGCCGCCGTCTTTGGCGAGTAGCTTTGCGGCACCGAGCAACATCGTCGTGTGACCGTCGTGGCCGCAGGCATGCATCACGCCCGGGTTTTGCGAGCGATACTCGGCCACTCCCTGTTCCGGAATGCGCAGCGCGTCCATGTCGGCGCGAAGCGCAATGGCTCGGTTGCCGCTGCCGCGACGGAGTGTGCCGACGACGCCGGTGCCGCCAACGCCTTCGGCGACATCAAGCCCGAACTCCCTGAGCTTCGCCGCGACGAAGGCGGAGGTCCGCTTCTCCTCGAAACCGAACTCCGGATGGGCGTGGAGATCACGCCGCCATCCCGTCATTTCCCTTTCGAGCATCGTGAGATCGGTCATTGGAACTTTCCTTCAGCGGCTAGGCGTTGGATGACATCGAGCAGGACATTGGCGCCGGCGACAAGATCGGCGTCGGGCGTATATTCGCGCGGGTTGTGGCTGATGCCGCCAACGCTGGGCACGAAAATCATTGCCGCCGGCGCGATCCGCGCGATCATCTGCGCGTCACGGCCGGCGCCGGAGGTCATGCGTTTCGAAGCGAGGTCGCGCCCGCGGGCTGCCTCCTCGGCGATCTCCAGGTTCGCCTCGCGGAGCCACTGGACAAGCTGATCCCGACCGGCCGTGTCGGCGTCCGAGGCAGCGAGCCGGGTCAGCCTGCTATCGCCGTCGCGGCCGATTTCGCCGAGGGCGCGGATGCGGCTGAGCAGCCGCTCCGCATTGATGGAAAGGGCGCTCATGCCGTCACCCCTTGCGCCTGCCGGCGACCAATGACCTCCGCCGGGGTCATGCCGACGAGCTCGGCATAGCGCTCCGGATCCGTGGCGCCCTCGGTGTTGAAGAGCAGGACGCGCGAGGTTTCATCGAGGCCGACCGCTGCCCGGATGGCGGGGGTGGTCGCCGCCCGCACAAGCCCCGCCAGTCCCGCGCCACCGCTTTCTCCGGCGACGATCGCCGGATCGTTGCCGGACGGGCGCGCCAGCCGGTTCATCGCGGCAATGGCGTCCTGTTCATCGACGGTCATGAAGACGTCGGCGACGTGCTTGAGCACCCGCCAGGCGACAAGCGAGGGATCGTAACATTCGAGCATGGCCATCACCGTCGGCTCGCCATGGGCGATCTTCACGGGATGCCCGGCACGCGCCGTCTCGAAGATGCAGGCGGCACGCACCGGGTCGACAACGGTGAAGGTCGGCCGCCGGTCGCCGAATGTCAGCGCGAGGTGACCGCTGACGGCTGCGGCGACGCCACCGACGCCCGCCTGCACAAACACATGCGTCGGTGGTTCCGGCAGTCGGCGCAGCGCCTCCCGGACCATTGCCGTGTAGCCCTGCATCACCAGTCCGGGAATGCGCTCGTATCCCGCCCAGGACGTATCGGAGACGATCGTCCAGCGGTTCTCGGCCGCGACCCGCGCCGCTTCGGCAACAGTGTCGTCGTAGGTGCCGTCGACGCGGACCATCTCGGCGCCGAAGCGGGAGATCGCCGCCACGCGCGCCTCGCTGACGCCGCCGTGAACGAAGATGACCGCCTTCGCGCCCACAAGCTCGGCCCCTTGCGCCACCGAGCGGCCGTGATTGCCGTCGGTCGCGCAGGCGAACGTCATCGACGCCGCCACGGCCTTCGCCTCCGGCGAATGCAGTTCGGCGATATCGACCGCCCGCCCGAGGCGCCGTTCCGCCTCTTCCAGCACCAGCCGGATCACCGCATAGGCGCCGCCGAGCGCCTTGAAGCTGCCGAGACCGAGCCGATGGCCCTCATCCTTGACATGGACCGCGCCGACGCTGAGTTCGCGAGCGAGCGCCGGCAATGCATGCAGCGGCGTCTCGGCATGATTGGCGCGATGCGCGAGGAAGCGCTCGACCGTATCGGCCCCGCCTTCTCCGAGTGTTTCGGCATCGACGGGGTCGAGCGGGCTGTTATGGTGGGGATGGCTATTCAGCAGAAACATGGCCGCCCTCGTTCATTGTCGCGGGGGTGAGGAATGTGTGCGGGGTTTTCCGCCCGCATCCGGTCTCAAACCTCTCAGGTCGGCGAATATATATTGCACACAGCGCGAAAATTGCGCTGTATTCCGAGCGTTAAAATGCAAGTTTGTTTCATGAGGCCTCTTCCGTTGGCAAGAACCACTCCCGAAATCGCCCTCGATGCCTTCGACCTGGCGATCCTGAAGATCCTCCAGAAGGACAATGCCACGCCGCAACGCACGATTGGCGAGGCGGTCAATCTCTCGGCGCCGGCGGTACAGCGGCGCATCAAACGGATGGAGGAGGCGGGCGTGATTGCCGCCAATTGCGCCATTGTCGATCCGGCCAAGGTCGGCCAGCCGATCACGGTCTTCGTCGAGGTGGAAGTGATCAGCGAAACGGCCGCACTGATCGATGCGGCGAAGGTGGAGTTTTCGGCCGCACCGGAGGTGCAGCAATGCTACTACGTCACCGGCGAGGCGGATTTCATCCTGGTCATCGTCGTGGCGACCATGGCCGACTACGAGGCGCTGACGCGGCGCCTCTTCTTCGGCAACCACAACGTCAAGAAATTCCGCACCTTCGTCGCCATGGACCGGGTGAAGGTCGGGCTGACGGTGCCGCTCGGTGATCGAGCACCGGGATGATTTCTCCACGACTCAATTGCGTTGCGAACACTTAAAATCAGATGGGAATACTTGTCGGCGTTACTCGCGGCTGCGGCGCCTTCTGCGCCCGCCGCCTTCGCCATCGTCCGCCAGCACCTTGCGCGCGGGAAGCGTGACCACTTCGGCGAGTTTCGGGAAGGCATCCACCTTGTTCGGCATCGCCATGGCGTTGATGAAATGCTCCTGAAATTTCGGTTCAAGAGCCGTCTCTATCTTCTCGATTTTCCTCACCGTTTCCTCGATCTCGCGGCGGTGGCCGCGATTGAGGAGCGCCATCAGCGCGCCGGTGCCGGCGGCGTTGCCCACCGCCTTCACCTCGGTAAGGTCGCAATCCGGGATGAGGCCGAGCACCATGGCGTATTTCGGATCGATGAAGGAGCCGAAGGCGCCGGCAAAGCGGATCGTGTCGACATGCTCGACGCCCTGCTTTTCCATCAAGAGCTTGATGCCGGCATAGAGCGCCGCCTTGGCAAGCTGGATTGCCCGGATGTCGTTCTGCGTGACGGTGATGCGCTGGTCGCCCTCATGCAGAAGATAGGAGAAAGTGCGGCCGTTCGGCACGATGCGCGGGCTTTTCGCGGCCATGGCGCCGTCGACGACGCCATCCTGCGAAATGATCCCGGTCAGATACATTTCCGCGACGACCTCGATGATCGCCGAGCCGCAAATGCCGGTGACGCCGACGGCGGCGGTGGCTTCCGCAAAGCCCTCCTCATCCGACCACTTGTCGACGCCGATCACGCGGAAGCGCGGCTCCAGCGTCTCGGGGTCGATGCGCACGCGCTCGATCGCGCCGGGGGCGGCGCGCTGGCCGGAGGAGATTTCCGCACCTTCGAAGGCCGGACCGGTCGGTGAAGACGCGGCGACGACGCGTTGCCGGTTGCCGAGCACGATCTCGGCATTGGTGCCGACATCGACGAGCAGCATCATCTTATCCTGCCGGTGTGGGCCTTCCGAAAGTGTCGCACCGGCGGCGTCCGCCCCGACATGGCCGGCGATGCAGGGCAGCGTATAGAGCCTCGCACCGCGATTGACCTCGATGTCGATCTCGTGCGCCCAATATTGCAGCGCGCCGGAGACGGCGAGCGCGAAGGGTGCCTGGCCGAGTTCCGTCGGGTCGATGCCGAGGAACAGGTGGTGCATGATCGGGTTGCCGACGACCACCATGTCGAGGATGTCGTGGCGGTCGACCTCGCTCTCGGTGCAGACCTTGCCGATCAGGCCGTTCACCGCCTCGCGCACCGCCTTGGTCATCGCCTCGCGGCCGTCGGGGTTCATCATCACGTAGGAGACGCGGCTCATCAGATCCTCGCCGAAGCGGATCTGCGGGTTCGACGCGCCCGAGGAGGCGACGATGCGACCGGAGAGGAGCGACACCAGATGCATGGCGATCGTCGTCGAGCCGATGTCACAGGCGACGCCATAGGCCTCGTTCTTGAGGCCGGGCCAGAGGCCGACGATGAAGGGACGCGAGGAATCCATGTCGCGGTGGATCGCGGCAGTGACGGCCCAGTTGCCCTTGCGCAGGATGCCTTGCACCTGCGGGATCAGGTGCGGCGCGATCAGCAGATCCTTCCAGCCCCAGTCCTTTTCGAGCATTGCTTTCATTCGGTCGAGATCGCCGAGCGGCTTGTGCATGTCCGGTTCGTCGACTTCGACATAGCAAAGCTGGACGGCGGCATTGCGCTCGATCACCCGGTCGGTTGCGGCCTTCCGTACCACCTGGGCATTGATGACGGTGTCCTGCGGCACGTCGATGACGAGATCGCCGAGAATCTGGGAGGAGCAGGAAAGACGGCGGCCATCCGGCAGTTCGCGTACGCTGGCGTAGCGCTGCTCCTTCGGACCAATCGGCGAGATGTGGTCGTTCGAGGAGACGATCTTGTGCTTGGCGAAGTTGCCTTCCTGCACGGAAACCTGGCAGCGCCCGCAGGTCGCGCGCCCGCCGCACACGCTTTCGACATAGACCCCGAGCGAACGAGCGGCGTCGAGGATCGGCGTGCCGACCGGGAAGCGCCCGCGCTTGCCCGAGGGCATGAACAGCACCAGCGGATCGTCCTTGTTTTCCTTCGAGGACACGTTCAGCATCTTTCTGCCTCGCCAGCGGATTACTTCGAGAGCCGGCGGGCATTGGCCCGCACGCGCTTGGCATAAGGGCGCAGCGCCGCCGCCGTCACCCGCCTGTGGCCGGTCGCCGGCAACTTGCCGCCGGCAAGAGCTGCGACCGCGCTCATGCCTTCCTTAAGCAGCGCCACATGGGCGGCGACGACGCTTTCGGCTGCCGCCGCCATCTTCTCCGTCACCATGCGGCTCGCCTCCACGTAGTCGGTCGCGGAGCCGGTCATGGCGGCAATTGTCATCGCCTGCGTGCGCGCCGCGATGACCATCGGCGCCTGGAACCAGAGTGCCGTCAGATCCCTGACGATGGAGGCGCCTTTTGCCATGATTATTCCGCCCTTGCGCCAGCACCGGCGCGGGCTGCACGTCCACCACGACGTCCACCGCCGCCGGCGGCAGCCGGTTGAGCAGCTGCCACGGCATGGCCGCCCTCGGCTGGCTTGTGGTCGCGATAGGTCATGATCCAGTTGGTGCAGTTCGCGTCGGTGCCGTTCAAGACGTTGGCTGCGCGCACAGCTTCCATTTCCTGCGGACGGCAGGGGTTCATGATTGCCGAGGTCATGCCGGCGCCGATCACCATCGGGATGAAGCCGGCGTTGATGCCGTGGCGATGCGGCAGGCCGAAGGAGATGTTGGAGAGGCCACAGGTGGTGTTGACCTTCAGTTCTTCGCGAAGACGACGAAGCAGGGCAAAGACCTGCCGGCCCGCATCGCCCAAGGCGCCGATCGGCATGACGAGCGGATCGACGACGATATCGTGCGGCTTGATGCCGTGATCCATGGCGCGCTCGACGATCTTCTTGGCGACGGCGAAGCGGACGTCGGGGTCCATGGAAATGCCGGTCTCGTCGTTGGAGATCGCGACGACCGGTACGTCGTATTTCTTCACGAGCGGCAGGATCGCTTCCAGCTTCTCCTCTTCGCCGGTGACCGAATTCACCAGCGGACGGCCCTTGGCGACGCGCAGGCCAGCCTCGATCGCGGCGGTGACGGAGCTGTCGATCGACAGCGGTACGTCGACGAGGCCCTGGACGATCTCCAGCGTCCTGACGAGCAGCGGCGGCTCGGTCTCGTTCGGGTTGACAGCCGTCACGCCCGCGTTGACGTCGAGCATGGTGGCGCCGGCGGCGACCTGCTCCAGCGCATCCTTGATCACGGTTTCGAAATTGCCTTCGATCATCTCGGCGGCGAGCTTCTTGCGGCCGGTCGGGTTGATGCGTTCGCCGATGACGCAAAAGGGCTGGTCGAAGCCGATGACGATTTCGCGGGTGGCGGAAGCGACGATGGTGCGGGTCATGTAAGATCCTTTGATCCTGAGCGTGGGGCTATGTAATAGGCCCCGTCTTGGTTTGTAAGGCGCCGGACGGGCCGAAACGCCGGTTTTCCTCTGATATCGAATGTGGGGCAGCGCGATTTCGCGCCCGAACGTCTTAGTGCGGGTGGTGTGCCGCGGCCTCCGCCATCTGCTCCTGGTTCTCCTCGATGCCCTCGCGGAGATGTTCGAGCCGCTCGGCGACCATCGCATCGCTCGGCAGACCTTCGCGCTTCCACGGTCTGCGGCCCTTCAACACGCCGGATTCATGGACGATCTCAGCGACATATTCCTCTTGCCGATAGGCCATGACGTGGACGCCCGAGACGCCCTCGATCTCCTTCACCTCGTTGATGATGTCGATGCAGAGCTGCTTGCCTTCCTTCTTCTGGTCCTGCGCGCCCTCGAGGCGCGCAACGACGCTGTCGGGAATATGGATGCCCGGCACGTTGGAGCGGATCCAGCGGGCAGTCTTGGCGGAGGCCATCGGCCCGACGCCGACGAGGATGAAGCACTTCTCGTGCAGGCCGAGGTCGCGCACCTTCTTCATGTACTCGCGGAACATTGGCACGTCGAAGCAGTACTGGCTCTGCACGAACTGCGCGCCGGCCTCGATCTTCTTTGCGAGCCGGTATGGGCGGAAATCGTAAGGCGGCGCGAAGGGGTTGATCGCGGCGCCCAGGAAAACGTGCGGCGGCGTCGTCAGCTTGCGGCCGGAGAGGAACTTCGAATTGTCGCGCATGATGCGGACCGTCTCGAGCAGCGACATGCAGTCGAGGTCGAAGACCGGCTTTGCACCCGGCTGGTCGCCGGCCTGCACGCCGTCGCCGGTCAGGCACAAGATGTTCTGCACGCCCATGGCGGAAGCGCCGAGCACGTCGCCCTGGATGGCGATGCGGTTCTTGTCGCGGCAGGCGATCTGCATGATCGGCGCATAGCCCATTCGCGTCAGAAGCGCGCAGATGCCGACCGACGACATATGGCAATTGGCGCCGGAGGCGTCGACCGCGTTGATGCCGTCCACCCAGCCGTCGAAGATCGCCGCGCGCTCGTAAACGTCCTCGGGATTGGCGCTGTCCGGCGGGTTGAGTTCGGCGGTCACGGCGAATTCGCCGCGGCGCAGCACACGCTCCAGCCGTCCGCGCGAGGAATGGCCGGGCAGGGGATCGAGCGGGGCGCTCGGATCGTGAGGATTGATATCCGGGCTCATTGCTGCTGGCCTTCCTTCTTCGCTGCTTCGCGGGCGGCCGCGGCTTCCGCCGTCACCCGCAACCAGGAGGACGTTTCGCGCAGCGACTGGTTGACCGGCTTCTGCACATTCATGATCGCGTTACCCTTCACCATGTTCTGCGAGCCCTTCCACGCCTGCACCCAGACGCAGGGCATGTCCGGCTCAACCTCGCAATTGCCGTTGGCCCGCACGCCGCCGCAGGGGCCGTTCCGGAGCTGCTTCGGACAATTCATCGGGCAGGACATGCCGGTAGAGGACAGCGCGCACTGGCCGCACATGCGACAGTCGAAGAGGAAGCCCTTGACGTGACGCTCGACGAAGGTCACCGGCCGTTCGACGCGGCCGTAGCCGATCGCGTTCCACAGCGGATGAAGCAGCAGGAACACGTCGGCGAAGCGGTTGTAGAACCATTCGAGGAAGCGCGAGTGGCGCACAGCCCAGAGCCGCACGGTGTATTTGTGGCGCGAGCGGCGGCTCGGCGACACGTTCGTCGGCGTATATGCGCCCGTCGCCGCCTTTTTGGCGGGCTGGGCGTTGCCGGTTACGACCTTCGGGTCAGGCATTGTCCCGGCCTCCGGCCTTGACGAGCGCGACCAGCCGCTCTCTGTCATAGGTGGCTTCCAGTTCCGCCGCCGCCTTGTCGGCCTCCGCTTCCAGGTCGTCGGAGACCGGAACCGGATCGGCCTTGCGCCATTCGGCAAGGTAGTCGTCGGTCTCGGCGGCGCCGGTGCGCATCGCGCACATGTCGATCGCCTCGGTGAAGCGGAGCGACAGTTCACGTTTGGCGCTTTTGCGACCCTGTTTGATGATGACCTGGGCGGGAATGTCGCGCCAGTAGACGATGATGCGATCTGCCATAGGATTCCTGTTCTCCTCTAGACCCGACAATGCGCATGTCCATCCGCCGTCGCTCACCTTGCCACGACGTCGGATATGTCCAAAAACGACGCTCCCCAATCGTGTATCCGATAGGATGCGCATTCGTCGCGATTGGCCCTGCGCGCCTGCTTTCGGCGGTGGCGACACCGGGTTCGGGCCGGCCGGTACACCGCTATGGAAAAAATTGGCGACCGTGCGCGTCGCGCGGAAGAGTACCGTCGCGCACGGGACAGGGCGCCAAGGAACAGCGGGCCGCCTCGCTCGTTTAGAGCTTGAGGGCTCTGAACATGCGCGACGCGAATTTGCTATCAATCGTGGTGCTGGCGATCATCGTCGCCATCCTCGTGTTCGCCGTCTTGGCGCTCATGGAGTGATGCCGGATCCCGCAGCGCCGCGCGCCGTGTCAGACGCGAGAAGGACGCTGTAGCGCTTTGAATTGATGCATGTTTTTATCCTCGAATCGGGGCGATTTAAGGAGGCATGCAGGAGAGCGCAGCGGCGCCGTCAATAGCCCGAGCTTCCGCCTCCTTGGCCGCCGCCGCCCATGCCGCCACCTCCCGAGGAACCCGCGCTGCCGGCCTGACTGGGCGGAGGAGGGGCTGTATTCTGCGTGGTTTGGCTGGTCGTGCATCCCGCGACCGCCAGGAGCGCTGTCGCAATCGCGACGACGAGAGATTTGCGGTCCATGGTCTTCTCCAATCATGGAGGTTGTGGCGAAGCGTGTAATGTTCCGCCACTTGCTGGTCAAAAACATGGCGCGGAGCGGTGGCGCGCCCGATGATCGCCGGTCACGCAAACAGGCAAAGCCTTCGGAAGCGCCACGGACCGTGTCTTACGGGCAGGCGCCCAGTAGGAAGGGCAGGTTTGTCACCCCAAGAATGCTCGCCGGCCGGAGGCCGGGCGGGAAAGCGGCCGGTTTACGGCTACGCCGCATCCACGACGGCTGTCGCCGCGCGATTTCGGTCAAGCTCGACCAGCACCCTGAGGGCGGCCTCTGCGTCTTCTTCGGTGAGACCTCCAAGGATCTGATCGGCAAACACCACCGGCACGCCGGTCACATTGTCCCACACCGTCCAATGGTCGGTCGGATCGAGAACGAGTTCATAGCGCTCTTGTGACATTGCGTTCTCCCCACTTTCTCACTTCTTTACCAGATTCGGCGTCGCAAGCCATTGCAAACACAGGTCCAGCGCGGCGGATGGTACCCATGCCGCAAGGAAGTTCGATCGGCCTGCCTCCGCCGCCACATACGCGGCGCAGTCGCCGTGAGGCCAACCGTTAGCGCACGAGGCTTAAGCATAGGTGTATCCAGGGAGCCGAGAGGCTCGACGGAGGATCCGCGGTCACTGTATCCGCCCACTTGCTCAGAGGTCGCGAAGATCGAGTTCCGCCGCCAGCATGTCGAGAAAGGCGCGAACCTTGGCGGGCATCGATCGCCCCTCCTTCCAGAGAGCATGGATCGGCACCGGTACCGACTCGAATGACTCAAGTACGATTTCGACCTGTCCTTCATCGACCAGCCGCCTGATCTGCCACAGGGGAGAATAGCCAAGCCCAAGACCCTGAGATACGGCTGCATAGATCGAAATCATCGAATCGACACGCAAGGGACCGGTAACCTTGACCGCGCGCGGTTTTCCGTCGATTTCGAACATCCACTCACCGAAGCGTTGGCCGACAGTACGCAGGATGCAATGATGATTGGCGAGCTCGGAAGGGTGGCGCGGGCGGCCATGCCGATCGAGGTAGGAGGGCGCGCCGAAGACCACGCGCCGCAGTTTCCCAAGTCGTCTCGCCCGCAGGTTCGAGTCCGGCAATTCGCCGATGCGGACTACCAGATCGATGCTTTCCGCCGCCAGGTCCACAAAGGCATCCGATAGCAGCAGGTCCACCTCGACTTCGGGATAGCGGTGCATGTAGCGAGCAACGATCGGCATCAGGAATTCCGGCCCGAACAGCACCGGGGCGCCGAGCCGGAGAATGCCGGACGGTTGTATCCGACGGTTCGCGGCTTCGAGCTTTGCTTGCTCAAGTTCCTCGATTGCCGGTTTGATGCGTTGATAGAAGGTCATGCCCGCCTCACTCGGCGTCGAGCGGCGGGTCGTTCGATGTACGAGCTCGACGCCGACCGACGCCTCAAGGGTAGCCAGCGAACGGCTCACCGACTGAAGCGACCGGTTAAGGTGTCGCGCGGCAGTCGTGAGGCTTCCATATTCTACGATCGCCAGAAAGGCCTCGTAGTCTTCCAACCTGTCCATGATTTTACCGGTTTGCGAGATAGTGTGTCTCGCATTGTCAATATTGTCTCACAGAATGGCAAGATCATATCTTCCCAGTGACAGAAGCACTCGTACCAGGAGCATACAAGGTGACCGCTACATATCCGACCGTGCTCGTGATCGGAGCAACCGGCAGGTTCGCAGGTCTAGTCGTACCGGAACTCGCCCGTCGGGGAGCAAGGCTCCGCGCTCTCATCCGCGATCCGGCCAAGGTTGACGCCGCGCAAGGCTCAGGCATTTCGGAGGCGGTCATCGGTGACTTGCGAAATCGGGAAAGCCTCGATGAAGCCGTGCGTGGCGTCGATGGCGTCTTTCACATCGGACCCGCCCTCGCGCCGGACGAGGCTGCGCTGGGCATCACGCTGATAGAGGCGGCGAGGAGGGCAGGCGTCCGGAAGTTTGTCTTCTCCTCGGTTGCTCAGCCGACGAACACGCGTCTCAAGAATCATGCCAGCAAGATACCGGTCGAGGATGCGCTTTATTCCTCCACGCTGGACTACACGATCCTGCACCCGGTCAACTTCATGCAGAACATTGCATCGGCCTGGCCGTCGATTATCGAAACCGGCGTCTTTTCCGAACCCTTTCCGAAGACCGCGAAGGTCGCGCGCGTCGACTATCGGGATGTGGCGGAGGTTGCGGCCATAGCGCTCACGAGCGACCGCTTGTCCTATGCGACGCTGGAGCTCGCTGCGGAAGGCCGGCCGAGCCGGGAAGAAATCGCGACGCTCATGTCGGAGGCACTCGGGCGTCCGATCGTCGCCGGCGAGCCAAGCTTCGAGGCATGGGCGAAAGCCGCGCGCCACGGCTACAGCGATCGGCAACTGGCCCTCCTGTCCAAGGTGCACGAGCATTATGCGCTTTACGGTCTCGGCGGAAACAGCCTGACGCTCCGAGCAGCGCTCGGTCGCGAGCCGCGAACGCTGCGAAGCTATGTAGAGGAACTCGCGCAGCAAGCCGCATAAGCAGATTTATCCACCCGACGTTCAGAACCAACGAAAAGGATTTTCGAATGCTTACACTTGTGCGCAATTCACTGAGGATAAAGAAACTTCCCTCGCGCTACGCGGTCATCGTCATGCCACTGATACTCTCGGTGCTCATGTCCGGAATCGTGTCAGCGGTATCGACTCTGATGAATGCCGGGAGGGATCAGTTCGCCGCGACTTGGCCCCACGCCTGGGCCGCGTCCTGGCTCATTGCCTTCCCCAGCCTGCTGCTGCTGCTTCCCGTCGTTCGCCGGATCGTTGGGGCGATCGTCGAGCAGCGGGCCTGAATTCGATCCAAATCTCAAGCGTCGATCAGCGACTGCGTCAGATCGCCATAGCCGGTGAAGCGATATTCGTATTCGAGGCCGAGCCTTTCGGCGGCGCGGCGGGCCTTTTCCTGTAGCGCCTTATCCTCCACCTGCGAGAGGTAGACGAGCTTGCGGTAGTGGCCGAAATACATGTCGCGCAGTTCGGGATGCCGGTCGAGGCCGAGCGGTTCGATGACGAAGGCCTCGAACTGGCGGGCGAGGAAGTCGGTGAGGAAGAAGGCGCTGAGGTCGTCGTCCCAGCGCTTGGCGAAATCGGCGTTGCCGGCGAAGAAGGAATAACAGTGCGGGCCGGGGATGCGTGTCACGCCTTCCTCCTCGCAAAGCCGGTCGAGTTCACCGCCGGTGCCGCAATCGGCATAGGCGATGAAGATGCGCTCGAAGCCCTCTTCACGCGCCCGCGCGATCGCCTCGCGCAGGCCCGGTGTGATCTTTTCCGGGGTGTTGTGCCAGATGGCGGGCAGGCAATGGAGATCGATGTGCTCGAGCCCGTTGGCCTCGCAGATGGCAAGGATTTCGCGCGCGATCGCTCCACAACCAATGACGTGAACTTTCTTCGGTTGTGCACGTTCTCTTGCCGACGGTCTGTTTTCCATCTTTATTCCGCCTTGCAGCAACATGAAGGAATCATGGTCATGACAACAAAAGCTCTGGCGACGATCGCCGCTGTCCTGGTGGCGCTGGCAACCCTGAGTTCCTGCGCCAACACGATACGCGGCTTGGGTCAGGATACTGCAAACGCCGTGAACGCGACACAGGGGGCCGGCCACAGGGTCGCCAAGGCCGCCAACTGACGGCTCCGACGGGCAGCGCGCCTGAGAGTGGCGCCATTCCTCGCTGCCCCTGAATATAGGAAAGCCGGCTGCAGTCTTCATCCAAGCAGCCGGCTTCTTTTTTGAAAGTCCCTTAAGTCTTAGCCGGCCGCCAGTCGGTTGTGCTTGCGCTTCATGAAGTCCTTGGCAGTCTCGACGGCGACGGCGGCATCGCGGCAATAGGCGTCTGCACCAACGGCCTTGCCGAATTCCTCGTTGAGCGGCGCGCCGCCGACGAGAACGACGTAGTCGTCGCGCATGCCCTTTTCCTTCATCGTGTCGATAACGACCTTCATGTAGGGCATGGTCGTCGTCAAGAGCGCCGACATGCCGAGGATATCCGGCTGTTCGCGTTCGATCGCTTCCAGATAGTTCTCGACCGGATTGTTGATGCCGAGATCGACGACGTCGAAGCCGGCGCCTTCCATCATCATGCCCACAAGGTTCTTGCCGATGTCGTGGATGTCGCCCTTGACGGTGCCGATGACCATCTTGCCAAGCTTGGGTGCGCCGGTTTCGACAAGCAGCGGACGCAGGATGAACATGCCGGCCTTCATCGCGTTGGCCGACAGCAGAACTTCCGGCACGAAGAGAATGCCGTCGCGGAAGTCGATGCCGACGATGCGCATGCCCTCGACGAGCGCCTGGGTGAGGATGTCGTAAGGCGTCCAGCCCCGTTCGAGGAGGATTCGCGTCCCTTCCTCGATTTCCTCCTTGAGACCGTCGTAAAGGTCGTCATGCATCTGCTGCACGAGTTCCTCGTCGGAAAGGTCCGCGAGAATGATTTCATCGTCTGCCATATTAGGGGTTCCTCGGTTCCTGGCACGGTAGTCTTCGCGGTGATCTGGCTCGATCGGGCACGATCCGGACGCGTTGTCCATCCTTAGCGGTCCAAACCTAAAAAACTCTTTTTGAAAGCGACGTCGCATATGATGAAAAGCGACGGCGCCGGTGGTTCGTCCGCGGTTCCATAGTCCTACCGCATCTCAGCCGCGTACGGAATCAGGTGCCCGGTAAAATTCTGCAACAGTTCAAGATGTTACATTCGGCTGTATCAAGTTCGCACAAGAATTTTGGTGGGCGTGGCGCAGATTCTGGGGCTCTGTCGGCCCTTGACGGATCTCAAGGTTGAGTGTCTGAGATGCGCCACGCGTTGGCGCATTGAGACCCGTACCGGTTCGGCGGCTTGGTAGCATTAGCCCAAAATCGATCCCGGCGCATGGTTTCGACCGTTGGTATCGGCCTTCGGAAGGAATATGCGCCACTTAATCAAAGCGTTGCCGCGTCCCTTGGAGAGCCAGAAAGGCGCGGCGGGAGAGGAATGAGCGAATGAGCGACGTGACAGAACAGGGCGCGGTTGAAGGCGGCGGACGCCGCGCGCGTGGTGAGGGACGTGGGGCGGCGGCGCGCCGGGCATCGCGCACCGGCGGCGGTCCGGGACCGTCTCTACCCTATATCCAGCGTAAGATTCGTGAATACGAGGTGCTCGACGAGGAAGGCCTGCAGCTCATCGAGCGCAACGCCGACACGGTGCTCGAGGAGATCGGCATCGAGTTCCGCGACGACCCCGAAGCGCTCGATCTCTGGAAGGCCGCCGGCGCCGACGTGCGCGGCCAGCGCGTTCACTTCCCGAAGGGGCTCTGCCGCGAGCTTTTGAAGACTGCGCCGTCGGACTTCACCTGGCACGCGCGCAATCCCGAGCGCAACGCCCATATCGGCGGCAAGGCGACGGTGTTCGCGCCGGTTTACGGCCCGCCCTTCGTCCGCGACCTCGACGGCAACCGCCGTTACGCGACGATCGAGGATTTCCGCAATTTTGTGAAACTCGCCTATATGGCGCCGTCGGTGCATTCCTCCGGCGGCACGGTCTGCGAGCCGGTCGACATCCCGGTAAACAAGCGTCATCTCGATATGGTCTACAGCCATATCAAATATTCCGACAAACCGTTTATGGGCTCGGTCACCGCGCCTGAGCGCGCCGAAGACACGATCGCCATGGCGAAGATCGTTTTCGGCGACGATTTCGTCGAGAACAACACGGTGACGCTGAACCTCATCAACGCCAACTCGCCGATGGTCTTCGACGAGACCATGGTGGGCGCGCTCAAGGTCTATGCACGCCACAACCAGGCCTGCGTGCTTTCGCCGTTCATCCTGTCCGGCGCGATGAGCCCGGTCACTGTCGCCGGCACGCTGACGCAGATTCTCGCTGAAGTGCTCGCGGGTGCCTCGTTCACGCAGCTCATCCGCAAGGGCGCGCCGGTGCTCTTCGGCACCTTCGCTGCCTCGATTTCGATGCAGTCGGGCGCGCCGACCTTCGGCACACCGGAGCCGTCGCTGGTCTCCTATGGCGCGGCGCAGCTTGCCCGCCGTCTCGGCCTGCCGTTCCGCACCGGCGGCTCGCTCTGCGGCTCCAAGGTTCCGGATGCCCAGGCGGCGCACGAGTCTGCGAACACGCTCAACATGACCCTGCTTGCCGGCACCAACTTTGTGCTGCATGCAGCCGGCTGGCTGGAAGGTGGCCTCGTCTCGTCCTACGAGAAGTTCATGATCGACCAGGACCAGCTCGGCATGATGCAGAAGATGGCCGAAGGCGTGGACCTTTCCGAAAACGCCCAGGCGCTCGACGCGATCCGCGAAGTCGGACCGGGCAGCCACTATCTCGGCTGCGCCCACACGCAGGCCAACTTCCAGACGGCCTTCTACCGTTCGCCGCTCGCCGACAACAATTCCTTCGAGCAGTGGGAAATCGAAGGCGAGAAGCGGATCGAGCAGCGCGCCAATGCGCTGGCCCGCAGCTGGCTCGAACACTACGAGGCGCCTTATCTCGATCCGGCAATCGACGAGGCGCTGAAGGACTATATCGCCAAGCGCAAGGACTCCATGCCGGACGCCTTCACCTGAAAGGCTCCCGAGAGAGCCAGGGAGCAAGGCGGTAGGGCGCAGGTGGCCGACATGATCCAGAAGGACGTCTGGCGCCCGCATTACGAACTACACGGGCCGAAACCGAAATGACGGTTCCATCGGCGGACGAACTGCTTGAAACGATCCGTGCGGCGCTCGCGCCGCACGGTCTTTTTTTGCGTGGCACGGTGAACTTTGCCGATGGCGAGGCCGGCCCGATGCTCGCGGATGGCAAGCCCGCCGCGAGCGTCGTGCTCATCGGCAATATCGGCGGCTCGCTCTGGGAGCCTTTTACCTGGTGGAGGGAGCGCGAAGCGGACCGCGGCGGAGCCGATCCGCTCGACAAATGGTCGAAGCAGGTGATGCATCCGATAGGCGAGGCGGCCGGCGCGACGACCTATTTCCCCTCCGATCCGCCTTGGCAGCCCTTCCAGCAATGGGCGATGCGTGCCGAAGGGCTGAAGCCTTCGCCGCTCGGTATTCTCATTCACCCAGAATATGGCCTCTGGCACGGTTACCGCGGCGCGCTTGGCTTTGATCGGGTACTGC